>CAJXFT010000012.1 GCA_913053235.1 uncultured Alphaproteobacteria bacterium | reverse complement strand
TCCATCGGCCGCCGCCAATGGGCGCATGGGTTCTAATCAATGCAGGTTGGTATTATACCAAGGAGCGGTGATAATTACCAAGGAGCGGTGATAATGGCGCCCGGCTAGCTCTCCTGGCGCTTCTGCCCGAGGCCGATCTTTTTGGCTAATTCGGAGCGCCGTTTGGCATAGTTCGGCGCCACCATCGGATAGTCCGCCGGCAATCCCCAGCGCGCGCGGTATTCGTCCGGCGTCATACCGAATGTGGTGCGCAGGTGGCGTTTGAGCATTTTCAATTTGCGGCCGTCTTCCAGGCAGACGATGAAGTCCGGCGTCACCGAACGGCGGATCGGCACCGCCGGCTTGCCGGCCGCTTTATCCGGTCCGATTTCGCCCTTTTCGATTTGCCTCAGGGCGGCACTGACCGTGCGCACGATTTCCGGTACCTGATCGGCACCGAGGCTGTTGTTGCCGACATAGGAAGCGACGATCTTCGCCGTCAAGCGCAACAATTCATTGTCGTCTGTGTTGTTTTCGTTGGCTTCCGTCATAGTATTAGCGTCATTTTCTATTTGAAGACATTACTGTAATGACAGCGTGATTTGCCAGTGTCAAATAATATTTCCGCCGCGAGGCAATAAATCGTCTTAACTACTCAAATTTGATAGCATTGAGCATATGCATGGCCGGCGCGGCGCGTCGATGGGTTCGGAGCATGCGCGATCCATAGTGGCCGGAGCCGCGGCGCTACGCGAGATGTGGTACCAGTGGGCTTGCCCCGCGCCATGATCTGCGCGTATACAATAATATCCTCATTAACGAAAAAGCTTCGAGTTCATGTCCCTCAAAGCCGTCGCGATTGCTTCCGATCATCGGGGAGTCGCCTTAAAAGCGACCCTCTCGGAATCCTTGCGCGCGCGCGGATTGAAGGTGGTCGACCTTGGCCCCGACAACGACCAAGCGGTCGATTATCCCGATTATGCCGACGCGCTGGCGCATGAAATCGAGCGCGGCGCGGTGGCGCGCGGGGTGCTGATTTGCGGCTCCGGCATCGGCATGAGCATCGCCGCAAATCGCCACCGCCAGATCCGCGCGGCGCTTTGTCACGATGCCGCGACGGCCAGCCTCAGCCGCCAGCATAACGATGCCAACGTCCTCACCCTGCCCGGCGCCGTGATTTCCGACGAGGATGCCCAAACATGCCTGAGCGCCTTTCTCGATACCGCCTTCGAAGGCGGACGCCACGCCCGCCGGGTGGCGAAACTGGCGTGACCAGCCGACCCATTGAATGGATTTTGCAATGGCAGCACCGGACATAGCCGCCAATTCGCGCCCCGGTTTCCGGCACGATGATTTCTTTTCCGGCCGCCTCGCCGCGACCGATCCGGAAGTCGACAACTCGATTCGCCACGAAGTCGAGCGCTTGCGGAATTCGATCGAACTGATCGCCTCGGAAAACATCGTCTCGCGCGCCGTTCTCGAGGCGCAGGGCTCGGTGATGACCAACAAATATGCCGAAGGCTATCCCGGCAGGCGTTATTACGGCGGCTGTGAATATGTCGATGAAACCGAGCGGCTGGCCATAGCGCGGGCCAAAAAGTTATTTTCCTGCGCCTTCGTCAATGTGCAGGCGCATTCCGGCTCGCAAGCCAATCAGGCCGCCTATATGGCGGTGATGAAGCCGGGCGATACCGTGCTCGGCATGGCGCTCGCGGCGGGCGGGCATCTCACCCATGGCGCGGCGCCCAACCAGTCGGGCAAATGGTTCAACGCCGTGCAGTATGGTGTGCGCCGGCAAGACGCGGCGATCGATTTCGCCGAAGTGGAGCAGCTCGCGGTCGAGCACAAGCCGCGCGTCATCGTCGCCGGCGGCTCGGCCTATCCGCGCTTTATCGATTTTGCCCGCTTTCGCCAGATTGCCGACAGGGTCGATGCGCTGTTGATCGTCGATATGGCGCATTTCGCCGGCCTGGTGGCGGCGGGCGTGCATCCGAGCCCGCTGCCGCACGCCGATATCGTCACCACGACGACGCACAAGACCCTGCGCGGGCCGCGCGGCGGCATGATCCTCGGCAATGACGAAGGTCTCGCCAAAAAGATCGATTCGGCGATTTTCCCCGGCCTCCAGGGCGGCCCGCTCGAGCATGTCATCGCCGCCAAGGCGGTGGCTTTCGGCGAAGCCTTGGGGCCGGAATTCCGCGGCTATGCCGAGGCCGTGCTCGACAATGCCAGGACCCTGGCCGATACCCTGCAAGGCCACGGCTTCGATATCGTCTCGGGCGGTACCGACACCCATCTGCTGCTGGCCGATCTGAGACCCAAGAAATTGACCGGAAAAGCGGCGGAAGAGAGCCTCGAGCGCGCCGGAATGACCTGCAACAAGAACGCCGTTCCATTCGATCCGCAAAAACCGACCGTCACGTCGGGCATCCGCCTCGGCTCACCCGCGGCGACCAGCCGCGGCTTTGGCGGCGATGAATTCCGCCAGGTCGGAAGCTGGATCGCCGAAGTTCTGCAGGGGTTGGCCGACAATCCGGAAAACAACGAACGCGTGGAAGCCAAGGTGCGCGAGCGGGTCACCGCGCTGTGCCGCCGCTTCCCGATTTATCCCGATCTCGTGGATAATACCTAGCTCGTCAGGAACTCGCCATGCGCTGTCCTTTTTGCGGTCATGAAGATACCCAGGTCAAGGATTCGCGTCCGACGGAGGACAATACATCGATCCGCCGGCGCCGCGCCTGCCCCAATTGCGGCGGCCGCTTTACGACCTTCGAGCGCATCCAGATGCGTGAGCTTACCGTCATCAAACGCAACGGCCAGCGCGTGCCTTTCGAGCGCGACAAGCTGGCCCGTTCGATGGCCATCGCGCTCAGAAAACGCCCGGTCGAGCCGGACCGGGTGGACCGGGTGATCAACGGTATCGTGCGCCGGCTCGAGAGCCTGGGCGAGCAGGAAGTGCCCTCGGACGTCATCGGCGAAATGATCATGGAGGCGCTGGCGGGGCTCGATTCGGTGGCCTATGTGCGCTTCGCCTCGGTATATAAGAATTTCCGCGAGGCCAAGGATTTTGAAGAATTCATCGGCGGCCTGGGTGGCGAAAAAGAAGATTCATGACGCCTCGCATGACGCCTCGGTGGACGCGCGCCACATGGCGGCCGCGCTGGCGCTCGGCGAACGCGGGCTCGGCGCGGTATGGCCAAATCCCGCCGTCGGCTGCGTCCTGGTGCGCTCCGGGCGCGTCGTCGGGCGCGGTTGGACGCAAGCAGGCGGGCGGCCGCATGCCGAAAGCGAGGCGCTCAGGCGCGCCGGCGCGGCGGCGGCCGGGGCGACCGCTTATGTCACGCTCGAGCCTTGCGCCCATCACGGCCGCACGCCGCCCTGCGCCGAGGCGCTGATCGAGGCGCGCATAGCGCGGCTGGTGGCGGCCATGGCGGATCCGGATGCGCGGGTTTCGGGGCGCGGCTTCAAACTGCTCGAAGCGGCGGGGATCGAGGTTGCGGTGGGAACCGCGGGCGAAGCGGCGGCGCGCCTCAACGCCGGATATCTCAGCCGCGTCGAGAGCGGCCGCCCGTTGGTGACGCTCAAACTGGCGACCAGCCTCGATGGCCGCATCGCCACCCGCGGCGGCGAAAGCAAATGGATCACCGGTGAATCGTCGCGCGCCCGCGGCCATCTTCTGCGCGCCCGCAACGACGCCATATTGGTCGGCTCGGGAACCGCGCTGGCCGACGATCCGAGCCTGACCTGCCGCCTCCCCGGCCTCGAACACCGCTCGCCCGTCCGCGTCGTCATGGATGGCCGCCTGCGCCTGCCGCCCGGCCATCAACTGGTGGCGCGGGCACGCCAGGTGCCGACCTGGATCGTCACCCTGGGCGGCGCCGATGCGGCGCGCCGCAAGAGTTACCGCGCCGCCGGCGCCGAAGTGATCGAAGTGGCGCCCGACCGCGACGGCCATCCCGATGCCGCGGCGACGCTGAAGGCGCTTGGCGAGCGCGGCATAACCCGCCTGCTGGTCGAGGGCGGCGCCCATATCGCGGCGGCCATGCTCGGCGCCGGGCTGGTCGACCGCCTGGTCTGCTTCCGCGCGCCCAGCATCATCGGCGCCGACGGCGCGCCGGCGGCCCAGTCCTTTGCCCTCGACCGCCTCGCGGATGCACCTTCCTTCGTGCGCCGCGCGCTCAGCGAAGCGGGCGGCGATGTTCACGAATCTTTCGACAGCAAAGCCTAGGCGCCGCCATGTTCACCGGAATCATCAGCGATATCGGACGGCTCCGCGACATCAGCGATGCAGGCGACGGGCGCGGTCGGCGTCTGGTCATTGAAACCGGCTATGACACCGCCACCTTGGCCATCGGCGCTTCCGTCGCCTGCGGGGGCCCGTGCCTGACCGTCGTCGAAACCGGGCCGGGCTGGTTTGCCGTCGACGTCAGCGCCGAAACGCTCGCCCGCACCACGGTCGGCGATTGGCGGGTCGGCGGGCGCATCAATCTCGAGCGTTCGCTCTGCCTCGGCGATGAATTGGGCGGCCATCTGGTGAGTGGCCATGTCGACGGCGTGGGCGAGCTTCTCAAGCGCCAGAAGGACGGCGAATCCGAGCGTATGACCTTCGCCGCGCCGGGCGAGCTGATGCGATTCATCGCCGTCAAAGGCTCGATTGCCGTCGATGGCATCTCCCTCACGGTGAACGAAGTGGGCGCGGGGGACTTCGGCGTCAACATCATTCCCCATACTTTGGCGGCGACGACGCTCGGCGAGATCGCGCCGGGCGCCACCGTCAATCTTGAGATCGACCTTGTGGCGCGCTACGTTGCCCGGCTCAACGAGGGAAAATGAACATGCTGCGCGTAGCCACACATCGGAGCGAGGCGCTGTCCTCCATCGACGAGGCGATCGAAGAGTTCCGCAACGGCCGGATGGTCGTCCTGGTCGATGACGAAGAGCGGGAAAACGAGGGTGACCTCGTCATTCCGGCGCAATTGGCGACGCCCGAAGCCATCAATTTCATGGCCCGGTACGGGCGTGGCCTGATTTGCCTCGCCCTGACGCCGGAGCGTTGCGGCGAGCTCGGTCTCGAACTGATGCCCAAGCGCAACGAATCGCGCCACGACACCGCCTTCACCGTATCCATCGAGGCGCGCGAGGGCGTGACCACCGGTATTTCCGCTTCCGACCGCTCGCGCACCATCATGGCGGCGATCGATCCGGCCAACGGGCAGCGCGACATCACCTCGCCCGGCCATGTTTTTCCGCTGATGGCGCGCGATGGCGGAGTTCTGGTGCGTGCCGGCCATACCGAAGCGAGTATCGACATGGCGCGCCTGGCCGGCCTCAACCCGTCGGCCGTGATCTGTGAGATCATGAATGACGATGGCTCGATGGCGCGCATGGCCGATCTGGAGGCATTTGCCCAGCGCCACGCCGTCAAGGTGGCGTCGATTGCCGATTTGATCTCTTACCGACTGTGCAACGATACATTCGTCCGGCGCATCGAGGAGACCGAGTTGAACAGCCGCTTCGGCGGCAAGTTCAAAATGTATGTCTATGCCAACATGATGGAATATTCCGAGCATATCGTTTTGGTGAAGGGCGAAATCAGCGACGATGAGCCGGTGCTGGTCAGGGTGCATGATTTCGATCCGTTCGACGATCTCTTGGGCGATGACGCCAGCGGGCATGAAGGGAAATTGCAGGCCGCCATGCGCATCGTCGGCGAGCACGGCCGCGGTGTGATCGTCATTATTCGCGAGCCGCGCCCGTCGAGCGTCTCGGAATTGGTGCGCGCGCGCCTCGGCGGCAGCGCGGCGACGGGCCTTCGCGATTACGGCGTCGGCGCGCAGATTTTGCTCGACCTCGGCGTCCGCGAGATGATCCTGCTGCACAATACCGAATGGACCATCGTCGGCCTCGACGGCTATGGCCTGAAGGTCGTCGATCAAAGGCCGATTCCCCCAACGCCGCGCCGGCAAGACGAAAAGAATGGCTGAGCCGGTCCATATTTTGATTGCCCAGGCGCGTTTTTACGAGGACATCGCCGACGAGTTGCTGAAGGGCGCGCGGGCGGCCCTGGAAGCGGCCGGCGCCAGCCATGAAACCGTCGCCGTGCCGGGCGCCTATGAACTTCCCGCGGCGCTGCGCATGGCCATGGGTAGCGGACGCTTCGACGGCTATGTCGCGCTCGGCTGCGTCATCCGGGGCGAAACCTCCCATTATGATTATGTCTGTGGAGAATCGGCGCGCGGTCTGATGGACCTCTGCACGCGCCACGGCATCGCGCTCGGTTATGGTATTTTGACGACCGAAAACCGCGAGCAGGCCTGGGCGCGGGCTTCGCGCGCGGACAAGGACAAGGGCGCCGTCGCGGCGCGCGCCTGTCTCGAAATGCTTGCTCTGCGCCGCGCTTTCAACGACGCGCCGGATTGAAAACCATGTCGGCAAGCGACAGCGTGAAGGCGCCGCCCGCACAGGGACGCAGCGTGGCGCGTCTGGCCGCGGTGCAGGCGCTCTATCAGATCGAACTTTCGGATGCGGTGCTCGAATCCGTGATCGAAGAGTTTCTCGACCATCGCATCGGCCGCGAGATCGAGGGCGCGCAATATGCCGAGGCCGACCGCGAACATTTCAAATGGCTGGTCAGGAATGTCAGCGATCGTCTGGCGGAATTGGACGGCTGTGTCGGCGGCGCGCTCGGCACGGGCTGGACGGTGAGCCGGTTGGGGGCGCTGATGCGGGCGCTGCTGCGCGCCGCCGCGGCCGAATTGCTGGCGCGGCCCGATATCCCGGCACGGGTCGTCTTGAACGAGTATATCGAATTGGCGGGTGCCTTCTTCTCCGGGCGCGAGCCGGCTTTCGTGAACGCGGCGCTCGATACGCTGGCGCACAGCTTGCGCGCCGGGGAATTCACCTCGCCGGTCAATGCGGGCGGCGATGTCAGATCTTCACCCGAGCGCTGAATTCGAGCTCATCATGCGCCATTTCGCGCCGCTCTCCACGGCGGAGGCGGGCGCCTATGGCTTGACCGACGACGCCGCGTCGCTGACCCCTTCGGCCGGGTGCGAGTTGATCGTCACCAAGGATATGATGGCCGCCGGGGTGCATTTTTTGGCCGATGACCCGGCCGATTCGCTGGGCCGAAAAATCCTCCGCGCCAACCTCTCCGACCTCGCCGCGATGGGAGCGGTGCCGCGCGCTTACGCCTTGGGCCTGGCGCTGCCCGGCGCCACGCCGCCAGGCTGGCTGGAGCAATTCGCCGCCGGGCTGGCCGAGGATCAAGCGCGCTTCGGCGTCACCCTCATCGGCGGCGATACCATCCGCGCGCCCGATGCCTTGACGCTGTCGCTCACCGCATTCGGAGAAGTGCCGCAAGGCGGCGCGCTCAGGCGCTCGGGCGCGCGCGCCGGAGACGATATTTATGTCAGCGGCACCATCGGCGATGCGGCGCTTGGTCTGCTCGCCGCCGAAGGCGGCCTGGGCATGATCGCGCCGGCTCAGCGCGCGGCGCTTGTCGAGCGCTATCGCCTGCCGCGACCGCGCACCGAATTGGGCCAACGGCTGATCGGCCTGGCGAGCGCGGCGATAGATGTTTCCGACGGCCTGGTCGCCGATCTCGGGCATATTTGCGCGGCGTCGCGGATCGGCGCGCGGATCGAGGCCAATCTGGTGCCTCTCTCGCCCGCCGCCGACGCCGCCTGCGCCAATGATCCGAAGCTGCTGACGCATGCGCTTGCCGGTGGAGACGATTACGAATTGCTGATTACCGCGCCGCCCCGGGCGGCGCGGCAACTCGGCGCAGCCGCCCGCGCCGCCGATACCGCGCTCAATCGAATTGGCTCGGTTGTCGGCGAAGCGGGCGTCCGCGTTTTGGCCGTGGACGGCGGAGAAATGGAATTCGCCAGCGCCGGCTACACGCATTTTTAGCCGATTCCGGGTTTATCCGGCGCTTGTGCATTCACCATTTGTTCAAGCTTGTCGTGCATGATCGAGGGCCGCTTCCCTGAAGCCGATGGTGCACGTCCGTTATGCAGTTAAAGAAGAGCCGAAAAAAGCTTATCGCCCTCGCCGGGCTGCTCGTGATCGGCGCGGTGGCGGTCGTCGGCTATCAGATGTTCATGACCGGCGGCGGCGAGGCCGCCATGCCGGTGATGTCGAGCGAGCCCGGATATGTCCCCTTGGATTCGTTCCTGGCGCCGGTTGTCGAGGACCGCCGTATTTCCAAATATGTCGCCGTCGGTGTCGTTTTGGAGCTTTACAGCAAGGACGACGGAGCCATGGTCCGCGATCACATGACGCCGCTCAGGAACGCATTTATCGATGATTTCGTTTTTCAGGCGCAGATGAACAGCGGGCATTCTCAAACTGTCTATCTACCCCGCGTCAAGGCGCGATTCCAAACCCTGGCGGATCGCATTGTCGGCCCCAATATCGTCAGCGAAGTGCTTATCAGCCACACCGTCGATCGCGGCTTCTAGGCCGCTCGGTTGCGCCGCCGCCGCTAGCGACGGGCTGATTATTTTCTTTGCCGGGCCGGTTGCGTTCCGACCCGTCTTCTGGCACTTTCCGCGCGCGTAAAATTCGAGTGGCCGGATTCGTGCCGCCCGAAGCGTATTTGCCTCGCCGTTTCATCACTTCTTCATATCAGAGGGCCAGCCAGCAATGGACGCGATTTATTGGTTCGCATTGGGCAGCGGTATCGTCGCGCTGCTTTACGGAATTTATGCTATTCGCTCGGTGCTTGCCGCCAGCACCGGCAATGAACGGATGCAGGAAATTGCCGGCGCCATCCAGGAGGGCGCGCGCGCTTACCTGAACCGGCAATATATGACGATCGGAATCGTCGGTGTCGTCATCTTCGTCATTCTGTTGGTCCTGCTCGGCTACAAGGTCGGTATCGGCTTCGCCATCGGCGCCATTCTTTCGGCCGCCGCCGGCTATATCGGCATGTATGTCTCGGTGCGGGCGAATGTGCGCACCGCCGACGCGGCGCGCCAGGGCATAGCACCAGCGCTCGGCATCGCCTTCCGTTCCGGCGCCGTGACCGGGATGCTGGTCGTCGGCCTCGGGCTGCTCGGCGTCGCGGTTTATTACGGCATCCTGCTGTCGGCCGACGTCCATACCGGGGAGATTTTGGAATCGCTCGTGGCACTCGGTTTCGGCGGCTCGCTGATTTCGATCTTCGCCCGCCTCGGCGGCGGCATTTTCACCAAGGGCGCCGATGTCGGCGCCGACCTGGTCGGCAAGGTGGAGGCCGGGATTCCCGAAGACGATCCGCGCAATCCGGCGACGATCGCCGACAATGTCGGCGACAATGTCGGCGATTGCGCCGGCATGGCGGCGGACCTGTTCGAGACCTTCGCGGTGACCATCGTCGCGACCATGCTGCTCACGGCGATTTATTTCAGCGAAGGTCTGCAAGATAAGATGATGCTGTTTCCGCTCGCACTGGGCGGCGCCGGCATTTTGGCCTCGGTGCTCGGCACCTTTTTCGTCCGCCTCGGCAAGAGCCAGAAGATCATGGCCGCCCTCTATAAAGGCTTTCTCGCCTCGGCCGTGATCGCCGCCGTGGGGTTTTATTTCATTACCGATTGGGTTGTCGGCTGGGGCACGGAATTCATGATCGGCGGAACCGCGACGAGCGGCAGCGACCTCTATTGGTGCGCCCTGATCGGCCTCGTCGTTACCGGGCTTATGATCTGGGTGACCGAATACTACACCTCGACCGAATACAAGCCGGTCAAATCGATCGCCAATGCCTCGACCACCGGGCACGCCACCAACATCATTCAGGGCCTTGCGGTGTCGATGCAGGCGACCGCGGTTCCGGCGGTCATCATTTCCGCCGGCATTATCCTCGCCTATATCTTTGCCGGTCTGTTCGGCATCGCCATCGCCGTGACGGCGATGCTGGCCTTGGCCGGCATGGTCGTGGCGCTCGATGCCTATGGTCCGGTGACCGACAATGCCGGCGGCATCGCCGAAATGTCCGAACTGCCGGAAGACGTGCGCAAGACGACCGATGCGCTCGACGCCGTCGGCAACACCACCAAGGCGGTGACCAAGGGCTACGCCATCGCCTCGGCCGGCCTCGCGGCGCTGGTGCTGTTCGCCGCCTATACCCAGGACATCGGCAGATATTTCCCCAAACTCGAGAAGCTCGAATTCGCGCTCTCCAACCCCTATGTCGTGGTCGGGCTGTTTATCGGCGGATTGTTGCCGTTCCTGTTCGCCTCGATGGCGATGCTTTCGGTCGGCCGCGCCGCCGCTTCGGTGGTGCTCGAGGTGCGCCGGCAATTCAAGGAAATCCCCGGCATCATGGAGGGCACCGGCAAGCCCGAATATGGCCGCGCCGTGGACCTGCTGACGCGCGCCGCGATTCGCGAAATGATCCTGCCGTCGCTGTTGCCTATTTTGGCGCCGATTCTGCTCTATTTCGTCATTTGGCTGATCGCCGGCCAGGCGGCGGCGCTGTCCTCGCTCGGCGCCATGCTGATGGGCACCATCGTTACCGGGCTGTTCCTCGCCATTTCGATGACCGCCGGCGGCGGCGCCTGGGACAACGCCAAAAAATTCGTCGAGGACGGCAATCTCGGCGGCAAGGGCTCCGAAGCCCACAAGGCGGCGGTGACCGGCGACACGGTCGGCGATCCCTATAAGGATACTGCCGGCCCGGCGATCAATCCGATGATCAAGATCACCAACATCGTGGCGATCCTGATGCTGGCGATCATCGCCATGATAGTCGGCGCCTGACGCGGCGCGCCGCCGCCGCGTGCCGTGCCGCCGGGCGCCCCGCCGACGGGCGCCCTGATACTGCGCCCTCAGCGCGGGGTCATGATTCCGATATTGCCGAGAATTTGCTCGAAAAATCCCAACTCGCGGCCCTTGGTCGCGGTGGTTCTTTCCACCGGCTCGATTTTGCGCGCTTCCTCGTTCGACAAATGCGCCACCTGTTTGACGAATCCCGCCTGGTCGAATTCGACCCAGACGACATGCGATTCGATCAAATCCGGATCGTAGAAGGCGAGCTGCTCGGTGGTGCGCGTGATGTAGTACCAGTTGCTGTCCTCGAAGGTGCCGATCGCGGTGGGCGAACCCAGCATGTCCAGCACCTGGTCGCGCGTCTGTTGGCCGGGCTTGATTTGCGCCAGCGATTCCGGATTGGGCACATGGCCGCGCATATTGACCTCCGGCGCGCAGCCGGCGATGGCCAGCCCCGCCACCATGACGATCGCCGCAACCGGAACCATCGCCGCGACGCGACCGGCGCGGCGCGCGTGGCGGCGGCGGTATGACACGAAGTTCATCATCGTCGTGATATTATAGCGCCTGTGAGCGGCCTGTGCCGTATAAGGATGCAGCGGAGCGAACATGCGTGCCCCGCGCCAAACTGTCAACGCTGTCGAGACGGCGACGAATATGAAATTGCTGAGCGATTTGATGCGCCATGCCAAACGGCGCGCGGGCGAGCGTGAACGGGCGCTTTCCCTCTATATCGCGGCGGTCGAGCAGGCCCGCCGGCCCGGCTTTTATACCGATTGCGGGGTCGCCGACAGCGTCGATGGCCGCTTTGATTTGATCGTGCTGCATGTCTTTCTGGTGATTCGCGCGCTGCGCCGCTCGGCCGAGCCGGGCAAGCGCCTGTCCGATCTCATTTTCAAGATCATGATGGACGATATGGACATGAATTTGCGCGAGATGGGCGTCGGCGACCTGCGTGTCGGCAAGCGCGTCAAATCGATGGCGCGCGCCTTTTATGGCCGCGCCGCCGCCTATGATTCGGCCTTCGACGCCGATCGGGACGGCGCCGCGGCCGCTGGCGATGGCGCTGGAGATGGCGGCGAGGAAGGGCTTGAAGCGGCGCTTCTGCGCAATATCTACGGCGCCGAGGAACCCCAACCCGGCGAGATCGAGCGGCTTTTGCGTTATGTGCGCGGCGCCGAAGAGGCGCTGGCCGGCCAGCCGCACGAGGATTTGCTCGGCGGTGAGACCGCCTTCCCCGCCGCGCCGGGCGAGAGCGCCGGCTCGGAGGCGGCGGCAAGGGAGCCGAATCCGGAGGCTTGAAGGAGGGCTACGAAAAAAATCGGCGGCCATATTGACCTCCGAGGCCGGCGCCCATATGGTGCGCGCCCGCTCCTTGGTATAAATCCTGATTTCCGGCGTCGCGGCGCCGGCGCTACGCGTTTCCGACAAGAGGTTCGCGCCGTCGTGGATCATACAGTCTCCAATATCGAATTTTCGCGTCCCGTGGACGTCAGCGAATTGACCGGCCAAAGCCGCGCCATCTCGGTGCGGGCGACGCACGCCGAATGCGAGGCGCTGTGCCGGCGCTTCGAATTGGAGGAATTGCGCGCCCTTAGCGCGCGGGTTCGCGTCACCCGCGCGCACGACGGGGAGGGCGCCCCGGCGATCCGCGTGCAGGCGGCGCTCCACGCCGAGGTGGTGCGGATTTGCGTCGTGACGCTGGAGCCTTTCGCGCACCAGGTGGATGAGGAATTCACCATTCTTTTCCGGCCGGCCGCCGATTTACCGCGGCCGGCGGGTGTCGCGGATGAAACGATGTCCGGCGATTCGCCCGAACCGCTGGACGGCCCGGAAATCGATGTCGGCGAGTTGGTGGCGCAACATTTGCTGCTCGCCCTCGATCCCCATCCTCGCCGCCCCGGCGCGGCGGTGGAACTGGGCGGCGAAGCGGCGCCGGGCGCGGACACGGCGCCACCGCCTTACAACCCGTTCGCAAAACTTGGACAACTGAAACACAAAATGTAATGTTCTGATCCCAGGACTCGGCGCCGAACAACAGGTTTGCCGCCGCACGCGTGGCGGGCGGCCAGCGGGCGGCGCCGAATCACGCTAGAGAAAGATTGGTTATGGCTGTTCCGAAGAAGAAGATCTCTGTTTCCCGGCGCAATCAGCGGCGCTCTCACGATGCGCTGAAACGCGGCAATGCGGTCGAATGTTCCAATTGCGGTGAATTAAAAAGGCCGCATCACGTGTGCGCGGCTTGCGGTTTTTACGGCGAGCACGAAGTGGCTGAACCGGCGGATGTCGCGTAAGCCGGCAATTTCAGCCGGGGCGCCCTGATCATGAGCCGGGAGATCGTACTCGCTCTTGATGCGATGGGTGGCGACCAGGCGCCGGGCATTGTCCTGAAGGGTGCGAATATCGCCCGGGTGCGCTATCCCGATCTGCGTTTTGTTCTGTTCGGCGATGAATCGGCTATCCAGCCGGTGCTCAAGCGCTTCAAGAAGCTGGCCTCGGTATGCACCGTCCGGCATACCGACGAGACCGTTATGAGCGACGACAAGCTCGCCGTGGTACTGCGCCAGAGGCGAAAATCGAGCATGGGTCTGGCCGTCGATGCGGTCGGCAAGGGCGACGCCCATGGCGTCGTCTCGGCCGGCAATACCGGCGCCCTGATGGCGTTCGCCAAGATCGTTCTCAAGACGCTGCCCGGCATCGACCGTCCGGCCATGGGCTCGATCTTCCCGACCCAGCGCGGCGAGAGCGTGATGCTCGATTTGGGCGCCAATATCGATTGCAGCTCCGCCAATCTGGTGCAATTCGCCATCATGGGCGAGGTGTTCGCGCGAAATGTGCTGGGCGTCAACGAACCGACGGTCGGCATGCTCAACATCGGCTCCGAGGAGGGCAAGGGCAACGTTACCATTCGCGACGCCGCGGCGGCGCTGCGCGAATCCGGCCTGCCGATCAAATTTCACGGCTTTATCGAGGGCCATGATATCGCCGCGGGCACCGTCGATGTCGTCGTCACCGACGGTTTCGCCGGCAATATCGCCCTCAAAACGGCGGAGGGCGCGGCGCGCCTTTATGGCGGCTATATCCGTGCCGCCTTCAAGCGCTCGGTGATGTCGCGCGCCGGCTATCTGTTGGCCCGCCCGGCGCTCAAGATGCTGCGCGACCGCCTCGATCCGCGCGCCTATAACGGCGCCATGTTTCTCGGCGTCAACGGCGTCGCGGTCAAAAGCCATGGCGGCACCGACCACAAGGGGTTTGCCAACGCCTTGGGCGTGGCGGCGGACATGGTCGGCCAGGGCATCAATCCCAAGATCATCGAGGAATTGTCGCGCATGAATATCGAGGAATCGCCCGAGCCGAAGAGGGCCGCCGTTTAAGATGCTGCGCTCTCGCATACTCGGTTGCGGCGCCTATTTACCCGAAAAAGTGCTCACAAACGACGATTTGGCGGAGACCGTCGATACCTCGAACGATTGGATCATCGAGCGCACGGGCATTACCCGGCGCCATATCGCGGCGGACGGCGAGTTAACCTCCGATCTCGCCTTTTCGGCGGCGGAGCGAGCGATCGCGGCGGCCGGCATCCCCGCCAACGAGATTGATTTGCTGATCCTGGCGACCTCGACCCCCGACAATACCTTTCCGGCCACCGCGGCCAAGGTTCAGGCCCGGCTCGGCATGCGCCACGGCGTTGCCTTCGATGTTCAGGCGGTGTGCGCCGGATTTATCTGCGCCCTCTCGGTGGCCGATAAATTCCTGCTTTCGGGCCAGGCGCGAATTGCCCTGATCATCGGCGCCGAGACCTATTCACGAATCCTCGATTGGAACGACCGTTCGACCTGTGTGTTGTTTGGCGATGGCGCCGGCGCCGCCGTGCTGCGCGCCGAGGAATCGGCGGGAAACGGCGCTGACCGGGGCGTTCTGTCCGTCAAAATGCACTCCGATGGGCGCAATTACGATGCGCTTTATGTCGATGGCGGCGTTTCATCGAGCCAGACGGCTGGTCACCTTCGGATGAAAGGAAAAGAAGTTTATCGCCATGCAGTGGTGAAACTGGCGGCCGTGGCCGGCGAGGCCCTGCAAGCCGCCGGGCTGGCGCCCGGCGAGATCGATTGGCTGGTGCCGCATCAGGCCAATCTGCGCATTATCAACGCCGTCGCCCAGCGCCTCGAGCTGCCGGCGGAGAAATTGGTGGTGACCGTGGATCGCCACGCCAACACCTCGTCCGCCTCCATTCCCCTGGCGCTGGTCGAGGCCATCGAAGATGGCCGAATCAAGAGCGGTGACGTGGTGCTGATGGAGGCCATCGGCGGCGGATTCGTCTGGGGTTCGGCTGTAGTACGCTGGTAATACCGTCGCTTCTTGGCATAAAGCGCTGAGACGGCAAAAAAAAATGACATCGCGCTTGTTGACGACCCCGCCCCGAGGCGCTACCGTTTCGACCTCAATTTGAGGGGGCGATCCGAATATGACCGGCAATACGGTCACGCGCGCCGATCTGGCCGAAGCAGTGTTTCGCGAAGTGGGTCTGTCACGCAATGAGTCAGCGAAGCTCGTCGAGTCTGTTCTCGGCCTGATCACCGACAGTTTGGCGAAAGGCGAAACGGTTAAGATTTCGTCGTTCGGCAGCTTCTCCGTGCGCATGAAGGGACAAAGGATCGGACGCAATCCCAAGACCGGCGAGGAAGTGCCGATCCTGCCGCGCAAGGTGTTGGTGTTCCGCGCCTCGCATGTGCTGAAGGATCAGATCAACGGCGAAGGGCGGGCGCAAGAGGCGAGCAGACCATTGGGATTTTCTCCCGTGGACGACCCGGCCCCCTAAATCATGGCGAATATAGAATCGACCGACCCGGTGTCGGAGCGGGCGAGCAAATCGCCGGACGCGTTTCGCACCATCCGCGAAGTCTCGGAGGAACTTGACGTCCCGCAGCATGTTCTGCGCTTTTGGGAGACCAAGTTCAACCAGGTGCGGCCGTTGAAACGCGGCGGCGGGCGGCGCTATTACCGCCCCGAGGATGTCGACCTGCTGCGCCGAATCCGCTCCCTGCTATATGCCGACGGGTACACCATCCGCGGTGTTCAGAAACTCATGCGCGAGACCGGCGGCAAGGTGCCGGGCGTCGTGCCCGAGCCCGAGCCGGCCAAACCGGTGGCAACGGCGGCGAAACCGGCCGACGGCATCGGCGATCGCGGCAGGGAGATATTGAGCGAGCTGGAAATCTTGCGCGACATGCTGCGCGGCCGCATTCCCAGCCAA
The DNA here is from genome assembly GCA_913053235.1 of uncultured Alphaproteobacteria bacterium. Lineage (GTDB taxonomy): Bacteria > Pseudomonadota > Alphaproteobacteria > UBA828 > UBA828 > PTKB01. The sequence continues at coordinate 22,723 of CAJXFT010000012.1, read as the reverse complement.
TAGTGTCCGCCCGCCAAATTGCACCGGCGGCGGCGGGCCAGTATAGTAACCGGCTTCCGCGCCCAATCTCGCGGCACGGTATTTCGGAGCGTGGCGCAGCCTGGTAGCGCACTTGTCTGGGGGACAAGGGGTCGTGGGTTCAAATCCCGCCGCTCCGACCATTTTTTGCAAAAATATGTGCGGGCGCTTTTCTCAGTTTCACAGTTGGGCGGAAATCCACGCCTTTCTCAATATTTTCGGCGCGGCGCGCAATTTGCCGCAGCGCTACAACATCGCGCCGACCCAGGACGCCGCCGTGGTGCGGCAGACGGCGGAAGGCCGCGCCTTGGATTTTCTGCGCTGGGGTCTGGTGCCGTCATGGGCCAAGGACAGTTCCATGGCGGCGCGCATGATCAATGCGCGGGCCGAGACCGTGGCGCAAAAACCGTCGTTCCGGAGCGCCTTTGGCAAGCGCCGCTGCCTGGTGCCGGCGGACGGGTTTTACGAATGGCGCGGCGCCAAGGGCGCCAAACAGCCTTATCGCATCCTGAGCGCGGATGGCGGCTTGTTCGCCTTTGCCGGGTTGTGGGAGCGCTGGCACAAAGCCGGCGGCGAGGCGCTCGAAAGCTTCACCATCATCACCACCGAAGCCAACCGCAAACTGGCGCCCCTGCATGGCCGCATGCCGGTGATTCTCGACCCGGGTGATTTCGAGCGCTGGCTGTCGCCCGATCTCGCCGCCAACGACGCGTTGGATCTGCTTCGCCCGGCGCCCGACAGCGCCGTCGATTTCCACGCAGTCAGCAAGCATGTCAATAACGCCCGCAATGACGACCCGGCCTGTATCGAGCCCGTGCCCGATGACGAGGGCGCGTAATCACCGCCGCGCGTCTTGCGCGCCGGCGCCGAGGTGGGATAGATAGGCTTATGGAAGAATCGCAGGTTGATCAGGCCGCCCGGCTGCTGTTCGCGGCGTGGCGCGAGCAGCGCACGATTCCCGGTCTGCCCGAATCATGCCGGCCGCAAAGCCTGGATGACGGCTATCGCGTTCAGGCGGCGCTGGCGGCACTGCACGAGGCGCCCGAGGCCGGTTACAAGATCGGCGCGACCAACCAGGCGGCGCAGAGCATGTTGAATGTAGACGCGCCGTTTTTCGGCCGCCTGTTCGCGCCATCGCCGCTCGACAGTCCGGCGCGGATCGCCGTCGGCGCTGTCGGCCTTCATATCATCGAGGCGGAATTCGATTTTACCCTTGAACGCGACCTGGCGCCCCGCGACGCTGCCTATTCGCGCCAAGAGGTCATGGCGGCGGTGGCCGATTTGCATCCCGCCATCGAGGTTCCGGATTCGAGATACCAAGATTTGCCCGCCGCCGGGATGGCGCAAATCACCGCCGACAATGGCGCCGCCGCGCTGCTCGTCATGGGCCCGCCGGCCGATGACTGGCGCGCTCTGGACCTGTCGCGCCAGGCGGTGACGATAAAAGTCAATGGCGCCGCGGTTGAAGAGGGCTCGGGCGCCAATGTTCTCGGCGATCCCGCGAATGCGCTGGTCTGGCTGGCCAACGAGCTTTCGGCGCGCGGCATCGGCTTGAAGGCGGGGCAGGTCGTCAGCACGGGAAGTGCGGCGAATGTCGTCAAGGTCAATCCCGGCGATAATGTGGTGGCGGATTTCGGTGATCTGGGCGCCGCCGAGGCGAGTTTTAGCTGAGTTCGCGTTCGCAAAATAAATATATTGCGGCGCAACAATGAGGTGGACATTGTCCCGATTTGGGCCAAAAATGATGGCCGATAATTTTTTGCGTTGCAATATTGCGAACCGTCCCGAAAGGAGAGGATTCCAATGCCAACACAAAACCAAGAGCGCCGTTTGAACGTGCGCGATCTCGCGGCCATGAAGGGAAGCCGCCCGATCGTCAGCCTGACCGCCTATAGCGCCCCGATGGCGCGGGCTCTGGATGGCCATGCCGACCTGATCCTGGTCGGCGATTCGCTCGGCATGGTGCTCTACGGCATGGACACCACGGTCGGCGTCAGCCTCGATATGATGGTGGCGCACGGCGCCGCGGTGGTCGGTGCGACGCGGCGCGCCTGCGTGATCGTCGATCTGCCCTTCGGCTCCTACCAGGAATCGCCCGAGGCGGCGTTCCGCGCCTCTGCCCGCGTGATGGCGGCGACCGGCTGTAGCGGGGTCAAGCTCGAAGGCGGCGTTGAAATGGCGGAGACGGTGCGATTTCTCAGCGCGCGCGGCGTGCCGGTGCTGGGCCATATCGGCCTGATGCCGCAATCGGTCAATGCCGCCGGCGGCTTCCGCGTCCAGGGCAAGACCGACGATGGCGCCCGGCGCATCCGCGCCGACGCCAGCGCCATCGCCGATGCCGGCGCCTTCGCCATCGTTATCGAAAACACCGTCGAGGCTCTGGCGCGCTCCCTCACCGAGGAGTTGAAGGTGCCGACGATCGGTATCGGCGCCTCGCCGGCCTGCGACGGGCAAATTCTGGTGACCGAGGATATCGTCGGGCTGGGCGGAGATTTCACGCCGCGCTTCGCCAAGCGTTATGCCGAGCTCGGTGAACAGTTGAACAAGGCGGTCGGCCAATATGCCGAGGATGTGCGCGCCCGGCGTTTCCCGGGCGCCGAGCATTGCTTCACCCTGGAGGCCAAAAGAAGCGGCGCCAAACCGCGCCTGGCGGCGGTTTCCTCCGAGGCCGCCGGCGCGCCCCCCGGGGCGTCAAATGCCAAGGGGCGGCGCGGCGCCTGAGACCATGCCCGGCGGCGGCGGCGCGGCGGCGCCCGACAACGGCTCTCCTCCGATCGTTCGTGGCGTCGGCGATTTGCGCGACGCGGTCGCCGGATTTCGCCGCGACGGGCATCGCGTCGCCCTGGTGCCGACCATGGGGGCGCTGCATGCCGGCCATATGGCGCTGATCGGGGCGGCCGGCGAGGCATGTCCGCGCACCGTCGTCAGTATCTTCGTCAACCCGACGCAGTTTTCGCCGAGCGAGGATTTCGCGGCTTATCCGCGCGACGACGCCGAGGATTTGCGCAAATTGGCGGCGGCCGGCACCGATCTCGTATTCATGCCGACCGCCGGCGATATGTACGCCGCCGATTTCGCCACCTCGGTAAGCGTCGCCGGCCCCGGCGCCGGGCTCGAGAGCGCGGTGCGGCCGCACTTCTTTACCGGTGTCGCCACCGTGGTATGCAAGCTGCTGCTGCAATGCCTGCCCGATATCGCGGTGTTCGGCGAGAAAGACTACCAACAGCTCCAGACGGTGCGCCGGATGGTGCGCGATCTCGATATTGCCAGCGAAATTCTCGCCGTCCCGACGGTGCGCGAAGCCGACGGCCTGGCCTGTTCGTCGCGCAACGATTATCTCACGGCGAGCCAACGCCGCACCGCCGCGCGGCTCTATGAAATTCTGTGCCAGGCGGCGGGCCGCCTCGGCGCCGGCGGCGATGTCATCGCTGAAATCGAGCGCGCCATGGTCGCGTTGCGCGAAGCCGGCTTTGACGGGGTCGACTATATCGCGCTCTGCGACGGCGAAACCCTTGAGCCGCTGTCCGAGCCCAGGCAAGGTGCGCGCCTGCTGGCGGCGGTGCGGCTCGGCCCGACCCGCCTGATCGACAATCTGGCGCTCTAACGCGCCGTCACCTCGCCGCGAATGGCGTCGATAAACAACTGCGTCAGGTCCTGTTTGCTAAGCGCGCGCGGATTGCAGTCGCGCGCCTGATCGATCTCGGCCAGGGCGACCAATTCCTCGACGCCGCTTTCGCTAACCCCGAGATCGGCGAGGCTGTGCGAAATGCCGATCTCGCTTCTCAGCGCCAATACCCATTCCATGACGCCGTCGGCGCCGTCTCCCGGCAGGTCCAAATAGCGCGCCAAGTGCGCCAATTGCGGCTCGATGGCCTGGCGGTTGAAGGCTAGCACATAGGGCATGAACACGGCATTGGTGAGGCCGTGATGGGCGTTGTAAAGCGCACCGACCGGATGGCTCAGCGCATGAATGGCGCCGAGGCCCTTTTGAAAGGCCGTCGCCCCCATGGTCGAAGCGACCAGCATATGGGCGCGGGCGGAGAGGTCCGATCCGTCGCGCACCGCCGCCGGCAGCCACTCGCGGACCAGGCGCATGCCCTCCAGCGCGATACCGTCCGCCATCGGGTGAAAACCCAGCGCGCAATAGGCTTCGAGATTATGCGCCAGCGCGTCCATGCCGGTCGCCGCGGTCAAATCCACGGGCAGGCTCAGCGTCAGTGCCGGGTCGAGGATCACGGTACCGGGCAGCAGCCGGGGATGGAAGATGAGTTTCTTGCAGCGCGCGTCCTCATCGGTGATGACCGCTACCCGCCCCACTTCGGAGCCGGTGCCCGCCGTCGTCGGTACGGCGACCACCGGGGCGATGGCATCGGCGTCGGCGCGCAGATACCAGTCCTCGCGGTCCTCGAAATCCCAAATCGGGCGGTGTTGTCCGGCCATCAGGGCGGCCGCCTTGGCGACATCCAACGCGCTGCCGCCGCCAAAGCCGATGATTCCGTCATGGCCGCCGGCGCGATAGGCGGCGACCGCCTCGGCGACGTTGGCGCCGACCGGGTTGGATGCCAGCTCCGAGAACGCCGTTACCGGCATGCCGCCAGCGGCGCAGTGCGACAGCGCGCCCTGAACCATATCGCTCTCGGCCAAGCCGGGGTCGGTGACCAGAAGCGGCCGCGCGATGCCGAGCTTGGCGCAGGCGTCCGGCAGTTCCTCGATGCGCCCATTGCCGAAGCGTATCGCCGTCGGAAAGTTCCAATCGCCCAACAGGGCCCAGCCGACATCGATATTCATACATCCTCCCGCGGGTTTACCGCGGGCAGACTAACAAATTTCGTAAAAGAAGGGCTACTTGCTTTGTTCCGCGCGGCGCGGATCGGTGAGCAGTTTCTTGGCCGAAAAATAAATTCCGACGAACAGCAAACCCGTCACCAAACAGACGAGCAGCGGCAGCGCCAAATCCCAAGGCATATGTAATTCCTTCCCTACCCGGGCGGGCGCCCGGGCGATTTTCACATTCACTCCACCCGGCCTGTGAATAGCCAAGCCGCCGCCGCCAGTCAAGCGGCGAAGGCGGCGGAAACCGGACTCATTTCTTAATCAGGTGGGGATTCGTCGCCTTCATCAGGTTCGGCGCTCGACGACAGTCCGGCGACGAACTCGGCGATGGCGCCGGCGCCCTCGGCCCAGTTCTGTTCGTCGCTGATCTCCGAGTCTTCGGCCATGGCGAGATGGTGATCGCCGCCGTCGAGCCAGGTGATCTTGACATTGTCCGGCAGACCGTAGCCCGCCACCTCGTCCGGTGCGCCGAAGGGGTCCTCGGCGCCTTGCAGGATCAGCGTCGGCGCGCTGACGTTTTTCAAATATTCGATGCGCACATTTTCCGGCTTTTCCGGCGGGTGAAAGGGATAGCCCAGGCAGACAACGCCTTTTGCCCCCACCTGGTTGGCGATCAGGGTGGCGATGCGCCCGCCCAGCGATTTGCCGCCGATCACCAGCCCGGCGCCGCCGCCGAGCGCGCCGACCACGGCGAGATAGCGCTCCACCAGCACCGGCGTCGGACTGGGCGGAAAGCGTTTGCCCTCGGCGCGCTGTCTCTGCATATAGGGGAATTCAAATCGCGCCACCCGGATTCCGCGTTCGCCGATTCCTTCGGCGAAAGTGGTCATGAAGGGCGCATCCATCGGCACGCCGGCGCCGTGCGCCAGAACGACGGTCACATCCGAATCTTCCGGACCATCGAATAGAAATTTAATGTTGCCCGTGGTCATGTTCCCGCCCCCTTGGTTGCGCCGGTGCCTTGAGGTTTAGGGGTTTTACCCGTTCGCCGTCAAGCGCTTCGCGCCGTCTGGCCGGCCTTGCGCCGGCTCGAATAGGTGAGCAGCGCGACGCCGGCCATCATCAGGGCGGCGGCGAGCCAGACATGAAGGGCATAGCTTTCATCCTTGAGCAGCATGCCCCAGCCCAGGCCGGCGACGACGATGACATAGTTGAACTGCGAGAAAAACACCGGCCCCGCCGCCTTGACGATAATCAGAAAGGTCACATACATCAGGCAGGTCAAGCCACCGGCGCCGAGGATCGCGATATCGGCCCAGGCCGACGGGCCGGGAAAAACATAGCCGTGGCCGAACAGCAACATCGCCGGCAGCAGCATGATCGCCGCGGCGCTCACCATGCCGCAAGAGAGGCTCACCGCCGGCGCGTCGGGCGGGCGCAACAGCGCCGCCAGATTGTTGGCCAGCGCGAACGATGCCGGCGCCAGGAGAGCCAGCAGCAGCCACCATATCGTGCCCGATTCCTGCATGCTGAGTTCGGGAATGATCAGCAGCAGAATACCGCCCAGCCCGCATATGATTCCGGCGACGCTCATCCGCTTCACCTTCTCGAGACCGAACGTCAGGGCCAACACATAGGTGATCGGCGGCGACAGAATGACGATGATCGAGAGGATGCCGATCGGCAGCTTGGTCGAGAGCCAGGTCAACAATGCGAGCGGCGCGGCGATGCCGACGGCGCCGATGACCAGATACGCCCTGAGATGCGGCCATTGCAGGCGCGGCAGTTCGCGGCGCGGGGCGGCGACGGCGATCAGCATCAGCGCGGCGCCGAAGAGCTGCCAGAAGGTGAAGGCGAGGGCCGGCGTTCCGGCGCCGACGGCGTAATTGTTGAGAACGAAGTAGAGCGGATAGACGGCGCCGCTGAAGAGCATGAGAAAAACATGGATCGGCGCCGCGCCCGGCGCGACGGGGCGTCCCGGCTCGGCGCTCATCGCAGCAGCGATTCCGCCTTTTCATAGTCGAAGGAGACCGGTTCAGCCTTGCCGGCCAGCAATTCTTCGACGCGCGCGTCGCTCACGGGATGGCCGAACTGGGCGTTGCGCATATGAATGCGCCGGCCCATCTGCGCCGTCGTCAGCTCGGCGAGGAGCGACAGGTCATCGGCCGAGATGGCGCCGCTCGCCAGGCCGGCGACGCCCGCCATCATGTGATCGAACTCTTCGTCATGGATCTCGGCGCAGGCCGCCGCGATCGCATCATCCACCCCGCCGCGGCCGCCGAGCTTCATGCCTTCGCGAAAAAGCGCGCAATAGCCGCCTTCGGTAAATAAATGAGCGCGCCGGCCGATCTCGCCATGTTGCTCGCGCTGGGCGGCGCGGAGCGCGCTCAGGGCATCGTTTTCCGGCCATGACCCGTCTTTGATCCCGTGCGGATCGAGGCCCGGCTCGTCCGCCGTTTTGAGCATGTCATAGACGTCGGCAAGGACGCAGTAATGGGCGAATTCCTCATGCAACAGCGCCGCCATGGTCAGCACCTCGCGGCGCGGCACGCCGCGGTCGATCTTGTCGAACGCCGCCGTCAACTCCGCCAGCGGCCAGGCGAACAGCCCGCGCCGCATGTCATCGCCGCCGCCCCAGAATTCCTTATGGCATTGGCGCGCCAGCCACAGCATGTCGCTATCGCGGCTGCGCTCCGGCCAATCCCAATAGCTGCGAATAATTTCGGCCTCGCCCGCCCATAGCGGCGCGTTGGCCGCCACAAGCTCGCGAAACGGCGCGTCGAATGGCATGCTATGACCTCCAGCGGAGGCGGCAACGACAAATGAAGTCAAGCGGAGACGAATTGCTACGCCTGAGCGCGCCGTTGGCCTTCGCTCTCGCGGGCCGGTATTGCACTTCTTCTTGTCGTTGGCACCACGGCATATGGCAGTATCTCCGCATATTGGGCCTGGTGTCCAGCGCGGCGCGGCACCGTGAATTTTTCCAAGCGGAACTCGGTGCCCTGGCCGGCGATGGCGGATACCGCCGGGTGCTGGTTTCGGGCGCCGCCGATTATGCCATGCTGGAGGTGGTCGCCGGCGCCTATGGCGGCGCCGCACTTCTGCCCACGGTGGTGGATATCTGCCAAACGCCGATCGAAACATGCCGCTGGTACGCCGAGCGCCAGGGAATATCGCTGGCCACGAAGGCCGGCGATATTCTTGATTTCGACGCGGACGAGCCGTTCGACATCGTTTGCAGCCATTCCTTTCTGCAATTTTTTACGCCTGCCGCGCGCACCAAGCTGATGGCGCGCTGGCATCGCCTGCTGCGCCCCGGCGGCAAGGTGGTGACGGTAACGCGCATCGCATCGGGTGACGCATTCGACAAAGCGAAAAGCGCCGCCTTCCGCGACAGGGTGCTCAGCGAGGCCGAGCGCAATCGCGCGCTCCTCGACATCGCGCCCGAGACATTGGCGGATCATGCGGCGCGCTATGCCGCAGGAGCTGCGCGCCACCACCTGGGCTCACGGCGGGAAGTCGCCCGACTTTTCGAGGCCGGCGGGTTTTCCCTCGACAGATTGGAATTGCAGCATATGGACGGCGCCGTCGGCGCCGGCGAAAGCGGGCCCGGGCTCAATCAGGACGCCGCTTACGCCCTGATCATCGCGACCAGGATTTAGATTTCCGACTTGAACTCCTCGTATTTTTCGCCGGCCTTTCGCGCGATCCGCTCGACATAGCTGAACTCGATTTCGAAGGGATGGCCGAGGCGGTCGAGCATGCGCTGGCGCAGCTTCTCCTCTTCGCGCCGTTGGAGCGGCCGTTCGACCACCAGCCGCGCTTCGATGCGCTCTCGGCTCTTCTGCACGAATTGATATTGCCGGACGGGTGCGATTTCGGCGAAGCGGCTGCCGCCCATCAGCGGCCAGCTGCGCCCGCCGTCGGGTAGCGTCAGCATGGCGCGGGCGCGGCCCATGATGCGCGTCAGCACCGGCAGGCCGCGGCCGCACGGGCATTCGGCGCCGACCTCCGCATAGTCGCCGATATCGTAGCGCAGCAGCGGCGTGGCGAAATTATGCAGCGGCGTCACCACCACGCGGCCGATCTCGCCGGCCCGGCACGGCTCGCCCTCGCCGTCCAATATTTCGATCAGCGCGGTCTCGCCCTGGATATGATAATTCTCGCTGTCAGGGCATTGCAGCGCGATGTAGCCGGTCTCCTGGGTCGTGTACATGTCGGCGATTTCGATATCCCAGAGACGCCTGCACTCCTCGCGGAGCGCCGGGTCGAGCACTTCCGAAAGCGTCTGCACCTCTTTAAGCGTCGGGAAGCGCATGCCGCTTTCCTCCGTGTGGCGCAGCAATTCGCCGAGGTTGGAAGGGTTGGTGCTGAGATAGGTCGCGTTCTGGCGGGCCAGCCACTCGGCCTGGTCGGCGATGGGCGTGGTGATGGTGAGCTTGGCCGCCGGCCCGGTGCGGAACAGCCCGGCCGGCGAGCCCCAATTGTCGCTCAGTATGCCTTGCGGATAGGCGGCGCGGGCCGAGCGGTCGTAGCGGATGGTGGCGAATGTGGCGTCGAGGTCGCGCCGGCGCCAGATATGGTCGCGCAGCGTAAAAGCGGTCCAGTAGAAGCTGGTCAACTCGGTACGCCGCACGCTGACCGGCTTGCCGGTCGAGCCGGTGGTCGTCGATTTGGCGGTCCTGCCATGGCCCTTGGGCGTCGCCTCGCATTGCAGCTCGGTGCCGGCCTGTTGCAGCTCGTCGCGGGTGAGCAAGGGCAATCGGCGCCAATTTTCATCCCTGAGCCGGGTATCGCCAGAGATGCCGGCGGCGTCCAGGCGCGCCGCGAGATAAGGGATATTGCAGCGCGCGAAGCGGCACAGCTTTTCGATCTGGCCGAATTGATGGGCGCGCAGTTTATCCGCCGGCCACCATTGCGATTGTTCGAGCTGGAACAGCACCGACAGCAGCATGGCGCCCTCGCGCCCCGGCAGCGCCGGCCAATCGACTTCCTCGACCGCCGAGAGCGTGTGTTCGCCGATATCCGATCGCCCAGCCTTCATCGTTCCGCCCTGCTTCCAGCCCGTGCGCCCAAGGTGAGCAGCAATACGCTTATCGCCATCAGCGCCGTGCCGCCCCACACGTAAAGGCTATACCGTTCGCCGAACAGAATCATGCCCCAACCGAAGCCGGCGGCGACCGCGAGATAATTTATCTGCGAGAAAAACACCGGGCCCGAGAGGCGGATAACCTCGAGGAAGGCGACGTAAAAAGCGGCGTTGAGCAATGTGGCGTAGAGGAAATTCCAATCGACGCCGGGCGCCGCGCCGTCGAACAGATAGAACTGCCCGCTCAAAGCCATGATCGGGGCGAGCAGCGCGGCGGCGCTCAGCAGCATGCCGGCGCCGAGCACCGTCGGCGCCATCATTGGCAGGCGCAGCAAGGCGGTGAGGACGTTGCCGAGGCCGAGCAGCACCGGCGCCAGCAGGGCGAGCAGCAGCCACCACACCATGGCGCGCTCGGGCAGGCTGACGTCGGGCAGGACGATCAGCAGAATGCCGCCGAGGCCGACCGCCATCCCGGCGCTGCTGAGCAGCCTGAGGCGATCGACGCGCAACAGGATGGCGAACAGATAGGTCATCGTCGGCGCCAGGATGACCACCATGCTGATCAGCCCTTGCGGCAATCTGTCGGCGAGAAAGGTCAACACCGCCATCGGGGCGCCGAGGGCGAATATGCCGACACTCAGATAGGCGCGCAGATGCGAGAATTTGAGGCTCGGCCTGTCGCCCCTCAGAAAGGCCACAATGAGCAGCAGAATGCCGGCGAAAAGCATCGGCCAGAAAGCGAAGGCGAAAGGCGGCACACCGCCTTCGACGGCGATCTTGTTGAGCACGAAGCGCAGCGGCCCGACGATGCCGCCGGCCAGCATCAGCGTCAGCGAAAGCGCGCCGACGCGTGGCTCGAAGCGGAGGGGGCGCCGTTCTTTTGCCTTCAAACCGGATATCCTTGCGCTGTCGCCGGCACTGTTCAGCGCCATCGCCCCAGCCTACCCGTGGCCAGCGCCGCCGACAACGCGGGCTCGACGCGCCGCCGCCGGTTACGCTATCTTCCGCCGACCAAAAAAAGTAAACGGGAAGGCACGAACCATGTCATCAGGGAGCGATTGGCCGGTGCTGTTCAGCGGCGGCGAAGACGAAGTCATGGCCTGGCTGCGCGGCCATGGTGTGGAGCGCATCCGGGTCGAATATATGGATTTCGGCGGCCTCGCGCGCGGCAAGGCCGTTTCATTGGCGCAGTTCGAACATGTCCTGCATCACGGCGTCGCATTTTGCGCCACCATATTCGCCTTTACCGTGACCGCCGATGTGGTGATGGGGACCGATTATGCCGAATCCATCGGCTATGGCGATTTCATCGTCAAACCGGATCTTTCCACCCTCAGGCTGCTGCGCCATGAGGGCGGCACGGCACAGATGACCGGCGCCCTGGTATGGCCCGACGGCTCACCCGTCGATGGCTGCCCGCGCAATGTTCTCGCCCGGGTCGCCGGGCAGGCGGCGGAAATGGGCTACACCGCCCATGCGGCGCCGGAGTTCGAGTTCTACCTCTTGGATGAGAATCACGAGCTCATCGACGAAGGCGTGCAATGCTATTCGATGCAAAAACGCAACCAGTTCCTGGCCGAGGAACTGGCTCTTCTGGAAGCGGCGTCGGCGCATGGCCAATTGGAAAACAGCCATTACGAATATGGTCCGGGGCAATATGAAGTGACGCTGCGCTATCAGGAAATCCGCCGCATAGCCGATGACGGGCAGCTGTTCCGCGCCACGCTGAAGGAGGCGGCGATGAATATCGGCCGGCGCATCAGCTTCATGGCCAAGCCGTTCGACGGCGTCACCGGCAACTCCTGCCATATGCATCTGTCGCTGACCGACGCGGCGGGGAATAACGTCTTCGCGGCGCCCGAGGCGCCGCAGCGCATCAGCGACACCTGCCGCCATTTCATCGGCGGCGTGCTCGCCCATATGCCGGAGCTGACGGCGATTTTCTTTCCCAATTCCAATTCCTACCGCCGCCTGGTGCCGGGAAATTTCGCCCCCATCTCGCTGGTCTGGGGCGTCGACAACCGCACCTCGGCGGTCCGCGTGCTCAACGAGGCGCCCGAATCGACGCGCGCCGAGCTGCGCGTGTGCGGCGGAGATATCAACGTTCATTTGGCGATGGCCGCCTATCTCGCGGCCGGCCTGGACGGCATTCGCAAAGGCACCGATCCGGGCGCCGCGTCGGCCGGCGACCTCGACGAGCAGGATGTCGCCCGCCTGCCCGACGATTGGGGCGAGGCGCTCGACGCCTTCGACGCCTCCGACTGGGTGAAGGAAGCGTTGGGCGAGGAATTTTGCCGCAACTACAGCGTCATCAAACGCTTCGAATATGACGCCTTCCGCCGCACCGTTCCGGATACCGAGCGCAAGGCCTATATCGAGTTTCTGTAGCGCGGCAGCAAGGCGCGCTGCTGGCGCATTTTGCTCAGCGTATTGACCGCGAGGCCCAAGAGGAGGAGCGCGGCGGCGGCCCAGATATAGTCGCTCACCGCGCCGCCGAAAAACAGCGCCTGCCAGCCGAAGCCGCCGAGCACGATGATATAGGCGGCCTGCGACACGAACACCGCGCCGGCCATGCGGATGATGTTGAAGGTCAGCCACCAGCGCGAAACGTTGATCAGGGTGGCGTAGAGAACGGCGAGATCGCCTTCGCTGCTGGCGCCGGGGAAGAGGTGAATATCGCCGCTGATGGCGGCGACCGGCACCATCCACAAGCCCGCCGACAACAGAATGCCGGTGGCCAATCGCGTATCGATTTCCTCGGGCGGCGAATAGAAATCGATAAATACATTGAACAGGGCAAAACTAACGGAAGCGAGCAGGCTGAGCAGCACCCAGCCCACCATGCCGGGCTCCGGCAGGCTGGTTTCGGGCAGCAGGATCAACAGCATGCCGCCCATCGCGCAGGACAGCCCGGCCAGGCTGAGCCAGCGGAAGCTTTCAAGCTTGAGCGGCAGGGCGAACATGTAGCTGAGGAACGGCGCCAGGACGACGATCATGGCGATGATGCTCGATGGCAGGCGCGGCGCGGCGAGGGAGAGCAGCGACATCGGTATGGCGACGCTGAGGGCGCCGCCGACGATATAGATCAGCAGGTAGCGCCGTCCCAGAAGTGGCATTTTTCGCCGCGCCGCGCAGACCATCAACATCATCACGCCGCCGCCGAGCGCCATCCACATGACGTAGCCGAGCGCCGGCACGCCGTTCTCCGTGGCGATGCGGTTGACCGGGAAAAGCAGGCTATAGATGAGCCCGGCGATGAGAAGCAGCAAGACCGCGAGCGGCCCGACATGGCGCGTTGGCGGCGCCGCCGGTTCGCTCATTTTCCGCCGGCCGGGGCGAGGCTTACCGCATTGTCGTGAAAGGCGGCGCCACCGATCGGCCGCACAGGATCGGCGCCGGTCAGCGCATTGATACCGATGCCGCCCTCGAAGGCGTCGTTGGGCCAAATGCCCTCGACCACCAGGACGCCGGGCTGCAATCCGGAGAACATTTCGGCATGCAACGTGACCTCGCCGCGGCGATTGGCGAGGCGCACGCGTTGGCCGTCGGCGATGCCGAGCCCAGCGGCGTCGCTGGGATGGATAAGCACGCTCGGGCGGCCTTCGCGGCGCCGCGAGGTCGGCGCCTCGGTAAAGGTGGTGTTGAGGAAATTGCGCGCCGGTGCTGTGACCAGGCGGAACGGCAGCTCGGCGCTTGTTTCCTCGATAACCGCCCAGTGATCGGGGAATTCGGGCATGCCGGTAGCGTCGGCGCGGCCATGCGAACAGCCGGCCGTGGTCCAGGCGGCGGCGGCGAAATTATGCCAGTCGGGGCGAAAGTGAAACTTGCCGTCGCCATGCGCGAAACCGTTCAGATAATGCGCTTCCTCGAATGCCGGCCGGCAGTCGAGCCAGCGCATTTCCTCGAGGCTGGCCGGGTCGGGAAAGCCCGAGGCGCCGAGCGTCGCCGCCAATATTTCGTCGCCACTCATCTCGAAACCCCGATGTTGGGCGCCGACGCGCCTGGCGATCTCGCATATCACGAAATGATTGTCGCGCGCCTCGCCCGGCGGCTCGACGACCTTCGGCGCCAGTTGAATATGCGGATGGCCGCCGCCCTGATAGATATCGCCATGTTCCAGGAACGCCGTCGCCGGCAGCACGATATCGGCCATCTTGGCGCTCTCGGTCATCAATTGCTCATGCACGCAGGTGAACAGATCCTGGCGCGCGAAGCCGGCATGGACCTGGTTGAGGTCGGGCGCCACCACCATCGGGTTGGTGTTCTGGATGAGGAGCGCCGTCACCGGCGGGCCGTCGCCGAGGTCGCGCCGGTCGCCGGTCAAAATGGCGCCGATACGCGACTGGTCTAGCATCCTCACCGAGGGGTCCTTGACGTCCAGCCCCTCGATCAGCGTTTTGTCCCACGGATAAATGCCTTCATTGTTCTTGAAGGCGCCGCCGCCTTCATACTGCCAGGCGCCGCTGACGGTGGGAATCGAAAGCGCCGCATGCATGTTGACGGGTCCGTTGCGGCTCCGCGTGAAACCGAAGCCGAGGCGGAAATAGCTGCGTTTGGTGGCGCCCACCATGGCGGCGAAGGCTTCGATTTCCTCGACGTCAAGACCGGTGATCGCCGCCGCCCATTCGGGATCGCGGCTTTTGAGATGCGCCTCCAGCTCATGCGGCGCGTCGGCATGGCGCTCCATGTAATCCCAGTCCGCATGGCCGTCGCGGAACAGCGCATGCATCACCGCGCAGGCGAGCGCGCCGTCGCTGCCGGGGCGCAGACATAAATGCATGTCGGCCTGGCGCGCCGTCGCGTTCAGGTAGGGGTCGATGACGACGATCTTGGCGCCGCGGTCTTTACGCGCCTGGATGGCGTGGTGCATGACGTTGACCTGCGTCGCCGCGGCATTGGTGCCCCAGATGACGACCAGATCGGATTTCGCCATCTCGCGCGGATCGACGCCCCGCAGCTTGCCCGTGCCGGCTTCGAAACCGAGCCACGCCATGTTGACGCAGATGGTGGTGTGGAACAGCGAATAACCCTTGGCGTTGCGCAGGCGGTTGATGCCGTCGCGCATCAAGAGCCCCATGGTGCCGGCGAAATAATAGGGCCAGACGGCCTCCGCGCCGTACCGTTGCTCGGCGCGCAGGAACGCCTCGCCGACCTCGTCGAGCGCCGCGTCCCAAGAGATCGGGCGGAACGCGCCGTCGCCCTTGGCGCCGATACGCTGCAACGGCTCTTTGAGGCGGCCGGGATGGTGCAGGAGTTCGGCGTAGCGCGCGACCTTGGCGCAAACGGTGCCGGCGGTATAGCTGTTGGCGGGGGCGCCGCGGATACGTCCGATGGTGAATCGGTCGAGCTTCTCGACTTCCAGCGCACAGGTGGAGGGGCAGTCAAGCGGGCAGGTGCTGTGGCGGATTTCGGGCGGCATGTTCGCTTCCGGGAGGGCCTGGGCGGTCGTATCGAGTGTTTCGGGCGGCTGCTCTTCTGTCAACTTTTGGTTCCCGTGAAGGGCACTATTGTACTATCCAGCATCGTCCACCTAGGTCCAGATAAACGGCGGGATTCCACTACTTTTTGGGTATGCGTGTCCATGTGTGTCTGATTTTGTCTAGGGCAGACCGAGAACATAAATGGGGCAACAACAGGGGCAACAACTGGGGCAAGACATTTAGGTTTCCGAGATGTTCTGCCCGTGATCGTCGCGCTGATCCAACATAAATTTCGGATCGTCGGCCGCAAACGGATCGCATGGTGTGAAAGTGAAAGGTTGGAAGCAATGCTGAAAGATGCCGAATTAAACTCGCTGCCGAACGGAAGACATAAGGATTGTAAGAAGCATCCTCACCTATATTTGCATGTGCGTGGCGGCTCTAAAACCTGGCTGATGAGATACAAAATTAGAGGATCTTCGGTAATTGATCTGTCACTGGGGTCGTACCCCTCAATTAGTTTGAAGGAGGCACGACTGGAAGCCGCAAGACACAACCTCGATATTGCTCAAGGAAGGTGCCCCAAGACTCGAAGGGACGCTGAGACACGAAGACAAGAGCAAGAAAGCATTACATTCAAAGATGCAGCAGTACCGTTCGTGAGAAAACAGATTGCAAATTATCGAAACACCAAATCCCAATATCGATTGGCTATGTATTTCGATAAATACATCTACCCCGCTATCGGGGAGATGAAACTGAAAGATATATCGATAGACGATATTTACAGTTTACTTGATCCAGTTTGGGAGGAAAAATACCCGACAGCGAAGAGGCTGCAGCAGGGTGTGAAGGCGGTGTTCGACTATTCTACGGCCCGAGGCTTCTACGATAAAAGAAACCCGGCAGACATATCGATACTCAAACACGGTCTATCGAAGGTCCGACATAAAGAAGCGCCACACCCTAGTTTGCACCATGCAAATACACGTTCTCTCTATCATCAGCTTTGCAGTGTTGATTGCAGGACAGCCTATGCACTTCGATGGACTATCTTATCCGGCTCACGCACATGTGAAGTCCTAAAGGCCAAATGGTCCGAAATTAATCATGACCTAAAGCTGTGGGAGATTCCGGCGGAGAATATGAAGAATGGAGAAGCGTTTGCTGTACCCATGACAGGCGAGCACTTCGGGATTCTCGATTCGATGGAAGCATTCAGAAAACCAGGTGGGAGAATATTTGAGTTATCTGGTGTGGGTATGCTGCAAAGGCTACGAAAGGTGGAGTGCCGTAGCCTTATTGGTTTGGCTTAAAGATGCATTACAGCCCACATTGCCATTATTCAGCATGCAGCTATAAATCACTCCGTCATAATGTACCGTGAAGAAATGTGCGCCTATAGTTGCTGACTTCATCAGGATATCTCCGTTGGCCAAGACTTCATAATTTGACGGCATGTCTTCAGCACTAGCACCACCCGACACCGCCAGCCCAACAGCCATAACGGCGGCGGCCAAAACCAGACTGAATTTTCTCATAACGCACCCTCCATTTGTTTGAACGGGAAAACCGTATCGTGGCCATGTCGGATTATCCAGAAGTGATGGTATGACCCATGCAGCCACTCTTACGCTCCGTCTGGCAACGAGTGTAGAATTCTGCATCCCGCTGTTGACGGCGTAGGAGGAGGCCAATGATGAAATTGATGAAGGTTTTAGTTGTCGCGCTGGTAGCTGGCATTTCCACATCGTGTGTTAAAGCAGGCGTAGACGATGCCGGATTGATTGAGGCAGCGCAGCAGGATGTCACTCGAACTTGGGACGCAGCGCGTGTCTTTTTACCCCCGGCCGATAGCCCTGTGCGACTTCGACCCCTATCTATGGCAGCTCTACACGACTTCACGGCGAAGCAGGAGAAACTATTACCGGTCGCGATCCACATGCATGGCTGCGCTGGCTTTTGGCAAGGAACCGACCGGCGGGGCCGCTACCTCGCGTCACTTGGCTTTGTTGTAATCGCTCCAGACAGTTTTGCGCGCACCAACAAGCCGCAAAGCTGCGATCCGGCGACGCAACAGGGTGGAATCTATCGTGGCACCCTGGCACTGCGTCAAGAGGAAGCCGCCCATGCAATTGCTCGTGTCCGCGCCCTGCCGTGGGTGGACAAAGAGAAGATGGTGCTGATAGGCCACAGCGAAGGGGCTATTACCACGGCGACGCTATCGGTAGAGCATACCGTTGGGTTCAAAGCTCGCGTAATCGAAGGCTGGGGTTGCAACGCCGGTTGGCCGGAATATTCGGGGCTAAACAGTTCGTCTAACCAACCGGTTCTGAGCCTTGTCGGTAATCGCGACCCCTGGCTTAGCCATTATCTGTTACAAGGCAATTGCGGCGAATTTATGAAAAATTCAGCTAGCCGCTCTGTTGTCTACGACGAGCCACCACTCAACAGCGTCCACAGCTTGCTCGACTATGAGATTCCGCGCGAGGACCTACGCGACTTTCTCTGCCACTACGTTCATTGTGCGGAGGGGCAACGGCAGTAGCGGACCGGAAGGTCTTGGGGTTTCGCTTTAACGTCCTGATGAGCAACCCCCACATATTGGCTACCGCACCGAATTATAGAAAACGCGATTTCCAGTCCGCGCCGACGGCTCATGCCCAGCCGCCCATAAAGTTGCTCAATAGCGGCCAACGTCCTTCCAGATATCGACCAAAGCTGTCACGGCTGATCCGCCTTGGTCTGCGCCCTCGATAGTCCAGTTGGCCACTTTCCATCATTTGATAGACGCGCCTCTCGGTTACCCGCCTCGCTGATCTGATCAATGGTGTTGGAGATACCTTCGATCGCCGTGACGGCGGAGCCGGTGGCGCCTTGGATCTCGGAAATTTGCTCGGAAATTTCTTCCGTCGCCTTGGCGGTTTGAGTGGCCAGGCTCTTGACCTCGGAGGCGACCACGGCAAAGCCCTTGCCGGCATCGCCGGCGCGGGCCGCCTCGATCGTGGCGTTCAAGGCCAACAGGTTGGTCTGGCTGGCGATGTCGTTGATCAGATTGATCACTTCGCCGATCCGTTGCGAGACTTCGGCCAGGTTCTGGACCTCATCCGTGGCGCGCTGGGACTCGGTCACCGCACCGTTGGAGAAATCGGTCGATGTGGTGACCTGGCGGGAGATTTCCTGGATCGACGTCGACATCTCCTCCGCCGCCGTAGCCACCGATTGCACATTGGCGCTTGCCTGGGTGGAGGCGGAGGTCACCGTCGCCGCCCGCTCCGAAGTCCGGTCCGCGACACCGCGCATCTGCTCGGCCGAGGTGCTCATGGAATTGGCCGAATCGCCAACCGATTGGACGATGCCCATGATCGCTTGTTCAAAGCCGTCGGCAAGGTTCATGCGATCCTCGCGCGCCTGATTTTCATTATCCAGACGCGTTTGCTCCGCCTCCTCTTCCTGGCGTTTGACGGTGATGGCGTTTTCCTTGAAGACCTGCACCGCGCCGGCCATGACGCCGATCTCGTCGCCGCGGTTCTGTGCCGGAATTTCGACACTATGATCACCATCCGCCAGGCGCTGCATGGCTTGCGTCATGCCGACCACAGGTTTGGTCAGGCCGGTGCCGATGAGCCAGGCGAGGACGATACCGAGGGCCAAGCCGGCAACGCTTAGGATCATCACAATCAGCTCGGCGTTTTCGATGGTGTGTATGGTCTCGGCCTTGACCGCGGCCGTCTCGGCGTGCACCTCGGCGACGATCCATTCGGCAGCCTCGATCAGTTCGGTGGCCGCCTCATCCATCTCGTGATGGACCAGGTTGGCGATCTCGTGCTCGTCCTCGACGACTTTTTCGAAGGCTTCGATGTAGATCTCGAACTCTTCGCTGAGCTTGGCGAACAGTTCCTTTTCCATCGCCGTGCGCAGGGTCGGGCCGAGCGCCTTGAGGGCGGCATGCACGGTATCGAACTCGTGATGCACTTTCTCGGAGAGATATGCCCCGGGCTGGACGGGATCGCTTCGCGCAAATCGATGGGCGATTGCTGAAAACCCATCGAGCAGACCTTATTGCCGGCTTCCATGTCGCCCCAATGTTCGGGGCCGGTGTCGCCGCCATAACTCCAATGGGCCGCGTCATGGCCCTTGTCGGCGGCGGCCGAAGCCACTTTTTTCTCGGAAGCAATGGCGGATGCCACCGACAGACAGGTCGGGCAGGCCGCGGCTGCGGCGGCCATATACTTCAGCACCGAGCGGCGGCTGAAGGCTGATTTTGGCGGACGTGACGTCATGACAGGCTATCTCCTTCTCGAGATAATTAATCTGGCGATTTCGCCGGAAACGCGTTTAACGCAACACATTTCCTTGTCAAAATCTTACGGAATACGAGAGCATTTCGGATATTAGAATGCCGCCAATCCAGTTAATGCCCCATTAAATGCCTTCAGAATATTTCATTACTTACGTATGATTACGCATGTAGTGATGCGCTGTGGCTGAATTTCTGTAATGGGATTTGCAGTGGCGGCGTTTGCAAACGGAAGCGCCCCGCCGCCGTCGCCGAATGGCGCCAATTTGGCCGGTGAGACGGCCTGAGCGCCTTTGATCGGCTCACTCGGGCGGCGCCGATCCGACGCCGCCCGGACGGGCGCTTGAATCAACAACCCCGCCGGCATTTGGGCGGGGTTGTATATGGGTGGCTTGAAAGCTCACCGCCCGGCTCTTGGCCGAGCTTAAAGTTCGTCTGTCGAGACTATGTCAGAAAACTCTTGGGTGGAGTCATAATCGTAACCTCCGACCGTTTTCCGGAGTATAGCACAGATTTGCGCCGAGCGGTATTCCGAATTGGACGATTCACGGGTGATTCCGTGACCAGCGCGGGTGGTGGATACCGCATTCGCTCTTGACGCTGCCGCGCCAGCGCCCGGCCCGGCCATGCGCCTCCGCCGACACCGGCTCGGTGCAAGGCGCGCAGCCGATCGAGGCATAGCCTTCCTCGCTTAAGGGGTGACGCGGCAGGCCGCGTTTGCGGAACGCGTCGTCGATATTTTCCTGGCTCCAATGGGCCAGCGGGTTGAAGCGGATGCGGCCATCGACGGCCTCGATGGTTTGCAACCCGCCGCGCTCGCCGCCGTGATCGCGCTTGCGTCCGGTGATCCAGGCATCGAAGCGGCCGAGGGCGCGCTCGAGCGGCAGGACCTTGCGCAAATAGCAGCACAGATTGGGGTTTTGTTGCCACAGCGCGCTGTCCGGGTCGTGCCCGGCGAGATCGAACGCTATCGGTCCGACGCTGCGCACGTCACTGAGGGCGAGGCGGCGCACCAATATGTCGCGGTAGGTCAGGGTCTGGTGAAAGAGCTTTCCGGTATCGATGAAAATTACCGGCGTCGCGGGATCGATGCGCGCCACCATGTCCAAGAGCAAAGCCGCCTCGGCGCCGAACGAGGAAACCAGCGCGATGCGCCCCTTATACTCCCATTCCAGCATGACGCGGAGCAGCGCCTCGCCTTCGAGTTCGCCGTAACGCTCACGAAGCGCCCCGGCGCGCGCCGCCGCGCCGGAAAGACGCGCGGCGTCGGGCCGCCTTATTTCCGCAAAGCCGTTCATAGCCTCTTCCTATTCCGCCGCCGCCGCTTGGACATGGCGCAGTGCGCCCAGCGCCGCGCGGGGGTCGCCCGTCGGCTGGTACCAGATCGATATCTCCGAAACCGCGCGCAGCCACCCCTCCAGCGTAGCGCCGCCCGAGACCTGGAAGGCGTCGAAGCCGCAGCGGTGCATGAACAGAAATTGATCGCGCGAGACGTCGCCGACGGCGCGCAACTCGCCGCCATAACCGTAACGTTCGCGCAACAGCCGCGCCGTGCTGTAGGGCCGCCCGTCGCGGAAGGTCGGGAAGTCGAGCGCGATCAATTCGAATGCGCCGTGCTCCGATGCGATATCCTCGGCCCTCTCGTCGCTGTTCATAGCCAAACCGATCGGCTCGCCGCGCGCCAGCAGCACCTCCCGTTCGCGGCGCCAGCGCGCCAGCGAAACCGCCACCGGCCCGGCGCCGGGAAGCGGCGCATCGTCGGCCGGGAATTGCCATGCATCTTCGGCGATGGCGCCATTTTTAATCAGCGGCATAGATATTCTCCTTGAAGGGGCCGCGGCCGAGACGGGCATAGGCGTCGATGAATCGCTCGCCGGTCCGGCGCAGATCGAGGTAGGTATGCACCACCGCTTCGACGGCGCCGACGATATCCTCGGCGGAGAAAGCGGGTCCGACGATTTCGCCGATCGCCGCCTTGCCGTCGGCGCGCCCGCCGAGCGTGATCTGGTAGTTCTCGGCGCCGTTCTTTTCGAGCCCGAGAATGCCGATATGGCCGACATGGTGATGGCCGCAGGCATTGATGCAGCCCGAAATGTTGAGCCTGAGATCGCCGATATCGTTCTGCCGCGCCAAATCATCGAAGCGCTCGCTGATCGCCCGCGCCACCGGGATCGAGCGCGCCGTGGCGAGGCTGCAATAATCCATTCCCGGGCAGGCGATGATATCGCCTATAAGGCCGCGATTGGCGGTGGCGAGACCATGCGCCTCGAGCTTTTGCCAAACCGCATGGAGATCGCATTTGCGCACATGCGGCAGGACGAGGTTTTGCTGATGCGTGGCGCGCAATTCGTCGAAGCTGAAACGCATCGCCAGATCGGCCACCGCTTCCATCCGGTCGGCGTCGATATCGCCCGGCACCCGGCCCACTGACTTAAGCGATACGGTGACGATGGCGTAACCCGGCTGTTTATGCGCATCGACATTCTGCTCAAGCCAGCGATCGAATATGCTGTCCGCGCGCCGCGCCTTATCCAGGCCGCTGTCGCTGCCGGCCGCCGGTTCGAACGGCGGCGGCGCGAAATAGCGCTCGATGCGCGCCACTTCCTCGCCCGCAAGATCGACGAATCCCTGGCGCACCTGGCGCCACTCGGCCTCGATCATTTCCGCCAGCGCCTCGGCGCCGATTTCATGCACCAGAATCTTGATGCGCGCCTTATACATATTGTCGCGCCGGCCCAACTGATTGTAGACGCGCAGAATGCTTTCCAAATAGGACAGCAGTTCCGCCTTGGGCAGGAATTCGCGGATCGTTTTGGCGATCATCGGCGTCCGCCCCTGGCCGCCGCCGACCATCACCTCGAAGCCGACCTTCCCGGCCTCGTTCAGGCAAATCCGCAGGCCGATATCGTGCACGCGGAGCGCCGCCCGGTCCTCGGCCGCGCCGCTGACGGCGATCTTGAACTTGCGCGGCAGGAAGGAGAATTCGGGATGCAGCGTCGACCATTGGCGGATGATCTCGCACCACGGGCGCGGGTCCTCGATCTCGTCGGCCGCGGCGCCGGCAAAATGATCGGCGGTGACGTTGCGGATGCAGTTGCCGCTGGTCTGGATGGCGTGCATCTC
>CAJXFT010000011.1 GCA_913053235.1 uncultured Alphaproteobacteria bacterium | reverse complement strand
GGGCATCCCCGCCCTGCACGTGGTCAACGGCGACGACGGCTTCGTCGTCGCCCGCCTGCTGAAACAGGCGGGATGGCCGGTGCGCCTGGCATTGCTCGGAGCGCCGGAGCGTCTGAAAGGAGACGCCGCGACGGCGGCGGCAAACTGGGACGGCGCCACCGAAGTGCTCGACAGCGCCATCCTCAATGATGCGCAACTGGTGGTCGACGCGTTGTTCGGCGCCGGTCTCACCCGCGCCCTGGATGGCGATGTGCTTGAGCTGGTCGAGGAAATCAACCGCCGCCACCTGGCTTGCGTGGCGGTCGACGTGCCGAGCGGTGTACACGGCGACAGCGGAATGATTCTCGGCGCCGCTATCCAGGCCAAACTGACCGTCACATTTTGCCGGCGCAAACCGGGCCATCTGCTGATGCCAGGTCGCATTCGTGCCGGCGAGCTGGTGCTCGCCGATATCGGCATTCCCGACTCTGTCGTTGACCGCCAAGGCGTTGCCGTGCACGAAAACGGCCCCGCCCTATGGCTGGGCGGTTATCCCTGGCCGCAAGCGGACGGCCATAAATATGACCGCGGCCACGCCCTGGTGATCGGCGGTGACGCGGCTTCCTCCGGCGCCGCCCGTCTGGCGGCGCGCGGCGCCTTGCGCATCGGCGCCGGGCTGGTCACGGTTGCCGCACCGGAATCGGCGCTGGCGGTTTACGCGGCGCAATTGACCGCCATAATGGTTGCCGCGCTGCGGGATTTGGACGAACGATTGCACGACGAGCGCAACAATGCGGTGCTGATCGGGCCGGGCTGCGGCGTCGGTGCGGAGACCCGCGAGCGGGTTCTGAAAATCCTCGCCGCGAAACGCGCCTGCGTCCTCGATGCCGACGCTTTGACATCATTTGAAAGTGAGCCGAATCAATTGTTTACCAAAATTCATTCAGAAACCATATTAACTCCGCATGAGGGCGAATTCCGGCGCCTGTTTGGCCGCGATGGCGAAACCGGCAAGCTGCAGCGCGCCCGCGCCGCCGCGAAGCGGAGCGGTGCCGTGGTGATCCTGAAGGGCGGCGATACGGTCATCGCGGCGCCGGACGGGCGCGCCGCGATCAACGCCAACGCGCCGGGCGAGCTGGCCACCGCCGGCGCTGGAGATGTCTTGGCCGGCTTTGCGTTGGGGTTGCTGGCGCAGGGCATGAAGGCGTTTGACGCGGCCTCAGCGGCGGTGTGGCTGCATGGCGCCGCGGCCAGCCGTTTCGGCCCCGGCCTCATCGCCGAGGATGTGAGCGAATCATTGCCGGCCGAGCTCGCTCTTCTCAAGCGGATGGCGGCGCCGGCGGGCGACGGTGGATGAGTACGACCCCCGCTTCCGGCGCCCTGGTCGACCGCACCCTGGCAAATCTGCGCAACGCCTGGCGCGAGGTGACGGATTCCGCCCGCGTCGCGCTGACCGGCGTCGTGCGCCCCGATTTGCCGCCGGAGGATTCGGATCGCATCGAGCGCCAGATAGCGGCCTGCCTGGAAGGCCGCGGCGGAGAAGTGTCGGCGCGTGCCCGCGCCGCCGATTTGGGGCGCACCTATTTATCGCTCGATCCAACCGGCAGGCAGCGCTTTATGGAACTTTTGGCGCGCTTCGGCGCCGCCGATGAAGACCTGGACGAAGCCGCCCGGGCAATGCTTGCGGCGCGCGACCGGGCCGCCCGGATTGTCGCCACCCGGCGTTTGCAAAAGGCGCTTATGGCGCCACGAATGAGCCTTCTGCGCCAATTCAGCGCGCTGCCCAACGGCGTCAAATTTCTCGTCGATATGCGCGCCGAGCTGCTTGAGGTCAAAGGCGACGACGTGGAATTGGCGGCGCTGGAAGCGGATTTGAAGGAATTGCTGTCGTCCTGGTTCGATGTCGGATTGTTGAATTTACAGCGCATCACCTGGAACGCGCCGGCGGCCTTGCTGGAAAAATTGGCGGACTACGAGGCCGTTCACGCGATACGCTCGTGGCAAGACCTGAAGCACCGGCTGGATTCCACCGATCGCCGGTTTTATGCCTTCTTTCATCCCAATATGGCGGAAGAGCCGCTCATTTTTGTCGAAGTGGCGCTGGTCGAAGGCCTGGCCGACAATGTTCAGAAATTGCTCGATAAAGGCAAATCCGAGGAAGCGGGAAAAACGGCGGATACCGCGATATTCTACTCGATATCCAACGCCCAGCGCGGCTTGAGCGGTATTTCCTTCGGCGGCTTTTTGATCAAGCGCGTGCTCGACGATGTGACGCGGGAATTGCCGGCGATCAAGACGGCGGCGACGCTTTCGCCGATACCGGGATTCAGGAACTGGCTCGAACGCCGCATCGAGGCGGACGGCAAATCCCTGCTGCTGGCCGCTGAAAGCCGCGCCGTGAAGGGCCTGGCCGGCGGCGGCGCCGGCGGCCCCGGCGGCCCCGCTGGCAGTGAAGCCCTGTTGGCGGTTTTGGCCTCACGCTGGCAGCGCGACGACAAGGCCGTGGAGGTCCTGCGTCAGCCGCTTACCCGGCTGGCGGCGAGTTACCTGCTGAGCCCGTTCGATCGACCCGATGAGCGCGTCGACCGTGTCGCGCATTTTCACTTGAGCAACGGCGCGCGCATCGAGCGGATCAATTTCCTCGCCGACAGCTCCGCCCAGGGCATGCGGCAATCCTATGGAATGATGGTCAATTATCGTTACAAACCGGGCGATATCGAAGCCAATCACGAGGCCTATAAGGGCGAGAAACGCATCGTCGCGTCGAACGCGGTGAAATCCCTGCTGCCGCGCCGCAAGAGATAAGGCGACCGCCGCATTCACTTGTTGTTGCCTTCATGGGTGCTTCTTATGCTATATGGCTCCCGCCGGGGCATCCGGTTGGGCGGCGCCGGCCGAGGAAGTGTGATCCAACGCCATGAGGTGAGCACGCGCGGGCGTGGCGGAATTGGTAGACGCGCGTGGTTTAGGACCACGTGGTGAAAGCCGTGGGGGTTCGAGTCCCTTCGCCCGCACCACTTCCAGGCCGGCGCGAATGGGCCATTTATCGATTTGTGACGGTTAGCGTAGTTCGAGAAGCGAAGAACGGTGAGTCATGCAGGTCAACGAAACCCTGTCAGAGGGGCTGAAGCGAGAATTTACAATAGTCGTGCCGTCGTCCGACGTGGAAGCGGAGATCGAGACCCGTCTGTTGGAACTCAGCAAGACGGTAAAGATGAAGGGGTTTCGCCCGGGCAAGGTGCCGCTCTCCATCGTGCGCCGGCAATATCGGCCCGCCGTCCTCGGAGAGGTCCTGGAACGCACCATCCAGTCGAGCTCGCAGAAGGCGATCGATGAGCGCGAGCTGCGCCCCGCCCTGCAGCCCAAAATCGAGATAACCGATTACAGCGACGGCGAGGATCTCGAATATAAGATGGATATCGAGATTTTGCCCGACATCGAAATCGGCAATCTGTCGGAAATCTCGCTTACCCGCATGATTTCCGAAGTCGATGACGAAAAGGTCGATGAGGGCCTCAAGCGCATCGCCGAAAACGACAAGCAGTTCAAGGCGGTCGAAGAGGATCGCGGCGCCGAATCCGGCGACGCCCTGGTGATCGATTTCAAGGGCACCATCGAGGGCGCCGAATTGGAAGGCACATCGGCGGATGATTTCGAAATCGAAATCGGCAGCGCTACATTTATTCCCGGCTTCGAGGACCAGCTGATCGGCGCCAAGGTGGGCGAACACCGCCAGATCAACATCGAATTCCCGGCCGATTATCCGGAAGAGAGCGCGGCTGGAAAACCGGCGCTGTTTGAAGTCGATGTCAAGGAGCTGCGCCAACGCACGGAAACGGTGATCGATGACGAAATGGCGAAGCGCCAGGGCTTGGACGACCTCGCCGCCTTGAAGGACATGGTGCGCGACGGCCTCAAGCGGCAATTTGACGAAGCCTCCAAGGCGCGCCTGAAGCGCTCGCTTCTCGACGATCTGGCGGACCGCTATGAGTTCGAAGTTCCCCTCGGCATGATAGATCAGGAGTTCGAAACCATATGGACCCAGGTCAAGCGCGATCTCGAGCAGGCCAAGTCGACGTTCGAGGAGGCGATGGAGCAAAGCGAGGAGGAGGCGAGCGCGGAGTACCGCCGAATTGCCGAGCGCCGCGTCCGCCTGGGATTGCTGCTTTCGGAAATCGGCCGCGAGAATGAAATCTCGATCGAGCGCGACGATCTTCTCAATGCGGCGCTGGAATCGGCGCGCGGATTTTCGAATCCGCAACAGGTGCTCGAATTCTATCGCTCCAATTCGAACGCTCTGGAGCGCTTCCGCGCACCTGTTTTCGAGGACAAAGTGGTCGCCTTCCTGACTGAATTGGCGGACATCAAGGATAGCGTCGTCGACGTCGAGGAACTGTTCCGCGACCCCGACGAAGAAGTGAAGGCCGACGCCGACGCGACCAAGAGCGCGGCGCAAGCGAAAGAGGCCGAGGCTTCGGACGCGGAAACCGCGGTGCCGGCGGCGAAGAAAAAAGCGGCAAAAAAGCCGGCAAAAAAGCCGGCCGCGAAAAAGACGAAAGACGCCAAGAAAAAGAGCGCCGCGAAAAGCAAGGCCGCGAGTGACAAGGGCGCCGAAAAGAAATCCGCGAAATCCGCGAAATCGCCAACCAAGGCGGCAAAAGACGAATAGCCAAATGCTCTGAAGGAGAAAAAGCGGCGATGGCCGATATCATTGACACTTACGCAAATACGCTCGTTCCCATGGTCGTCGAGCAGACCAACCGCGGCGAACGCTCATACGATATTTTTTCGCGCCTTCTGAAGGAGCGCATTATTTTCCTGACCGGCGCCATTCAGGACGAGGTGTCGAGCCTGATAACGGCGCAGCTTCTCTTTCTCGAATCGGAAAACCCCAACAAGGATATTTCGATTTACATTAATTCGCCGGGTGGCCTGGTCACTTCGGGATTGGCGATATACGACACCATCCAATATATCCGCCCGGCGGTGGCTACACTGTGCATCGGCCAGGCCGCTTCGATGGGCTCGTTGCTGTTGGCGGCCGGCGCCAAGGGGCAACGCTTTGCGCTGCCGAATTCGCGCATCATGCTGCACCAGCCTTCCGGCGGGTTTCAGGGCCAGGCGACGGATATCGAAATCCACGCCAAGGAGATCCTTGCGCTGCGCCAAAGGCTGAACGAAATTTACGTTAAGCACACAAAACAAGCTATTGATATTATTGAAGAAAACCTGGAAAGAGACAAGTTCATGACGCCCGAGGATGCGAAGGAATTCGGCCTTGTCGACGATGTTGTGATTCACCGCGTTGTGAGCGATGACGCAGAAGATTCGACGCCGGAGAGGTAGCTTTAACCGTTTTTTATCGGCGAGGCGTTAGTCTGGCGTCAACCTTTGAGGAGATATGGGCCGCGACAGAATAGGCTAGACAAATAGCATCACCGAGTGCAACTCTCGATACGGTTTGATTCATTGGCCATCGCAGGATGACGCTGGTGCGGCTGACGGCGGTGGGTGAGGCGAATAGCGGCGCCCGTTGGGGCGGAAAGTGACTGGAGTGGGCATGAACAAGTCCAGCGGCAACGATTCGAAAAATACGCTTTACTGCTCCTTTTGCGGCAAGAGCCAGCATGAAGTGCGCAAGCTCATTGCCGGCCCGACGGTGTTTATCTGTGACGAGTGCGTCGAACTGTGCATGGATATTATCCGTGAAGAGCACAAGAGTTCGCGCGTTAAAAGCCGCGACGGCGTGCCGGCGCCGGCTGAAATTTGCGACGTGTTGCAGGATTATGTCATCGGGCAGGATCATGCCAAGCGGGTGCTCTCGGTGGCCGTGCACAATCACTACAAGCGGCTCGCCCATGGCGGCACCAGCAACGAGGTCGAGCTGGCAAAATCGAATATTCTGCTGATCGGCCCGACCGGCTGCGGCAAGACGCTGCTCGCCCAGACGCTGGCGCGAATCCTCGACGTTCCCTTCACCATGGCCGACGCCACCACGCTTACCGAGGCGGGCTATGTCGGCGAGGATGTCGAGAACATCATCCTCAAGCTTTTGCAGTCCGCCGATTACAATGTGGAGCGCGCGCAACGCGGCATCGTCTATCTCGACGAGGTCGATAAAATCGCGCGCAAATCGGACAACCCTTCGATCACGCGTGACGTCTCCGGCGAGGGTGTGCAGCAGGCGCTGTTGAAAATTATGGAAGGCACGGTCGCTTCGGTGCCTCCGCAAGGCGGCCGCAAACATCCTCAGCAGGAGTTTCTGCAGGTCGATACGACGAATATCCTGTTCATATGCGGCGGTGCGTTCGCCGGGCTGGAAAAAATTATTGCCGAGCGCGGCCGCGGCACGTCGATCGGCTTCGGCGCCGATGTGCGGGCGCCCGATGAGCGCAAGACCGGCGAAATCTTATGCGAAATCGAACCGGAAGACCTGCTCAAATTCGGATTGATTCCGGAGTTTGTCGGCCGTCTGCCGGTTATCGCCACCCTCGAGGATCTGGATGAACCGGCCCTTGTCGAGATTTTGACCGCGCCCAAGAATGCCCTGGTCAAGCAGTATCAAAAGCTGTTCGACATGGAAGAGGTGGAATTGTCTTTTGCCGAAGACGCGTTGAGCGCGATCGCAAAAAAGGCCATCGCCCGCAAGACCGGCGCGCGCGGCCTTCGTTCCATCCTGGAAGCCATATTGCTGGATTCGATGTTCGATCTGCCCGGCTACGACACTGTTGAAGAGGTGGTCATCAACCGTGAAGTGGTCGAGGGTGGGGCGTCACCGTTGTTGATCTATGCCGAACGGACGGAAGACGCCAGCTCCTCCGCCTCATAGGGGCGCGGCGGCCGGCAATATGTCGGGGACTTGACCGCGCCGGGAAGGGCTCCCACCTATGAACGACGCATTGCGCTTTGCTTTGGCGGTGCGAAACCTGAGCGAGAAGTGAAGAGATCAGATGGACGAAGTGACTGAACATCCGAGCTACCCGGTTTTGCCGTTGCGCGACATCGTTGTGTTCCCGCACATGATCGTACCGCTATTCGTCGGCCGCGAGAAATCCGTGCGCGCGCTCGAAGACGTCATGAAGGACGACAAGCAAATCCTTCTCGTCGCGCAAAAGAATGCCTCGCAGGACGATCCGACCACCGATGACATTCACGGCGTCGGAACCATCGGCACGGTTCTTCAACTGCTCAAACTGCCGGACGGCACGGTAAAAGTGCTGGTCGAGGGCGGCGCCCGGGCGCGCGTCATCGAATTCTTCGACAATGAGGATTTCTTTCAGGCCAGCGCCGAGCCGATCGCCGGCGATGAAGGCGACCCTCAGGAAGTCGAGGCCATGTCGCGCTCCGTGCTGGCGCAGTTCGAGCAATATGTGAAATTGAACAAGAAGGTTCCGCCGGAAGTTCTGGTCTCGGTCAATCAGATCGACGATCCGGAGAAACTCGCCGACACCATCGCTTCGCACCTCTCGATCAAGCTTGAGGAAAAGCAGGAGCTACTCGAAGTCGTCTCGCTGACGGAGCGCATGGAACGGGTGTGCGGCCTGATGGAAGGTGAGATCGGCGTCCTGCAGGTCGAGAAAAAGATTCGCTCCCGGGTCAAGCGCCAGATGGAGAAAACCCAGCGCGAATATTATCTCAACGAACAGATGAAGGCGATCCAGAAGGAACTTGGCGAAGGCGAGGATGGCCGCGACGAGGCGGCCGAATACGAAGAGCGCATAAAGAACACCAAGCTGTCGAAGGAAGCGCGCGAAAAGGCCGACGCTGAAATCAAGAAACTGCGCACCATGTCGCCGATGTCGGCGGAAGCCACGGTGGTGCGCAACTATCTGGATTGGCTGCTCAACATTCCCTGGAAGAAGCGCACGCGAATCAATAAGGACGTCAATCACGCCGAGAAGATCCTCAATGAGGATCATTATGCCTTGAAGCTGGTCAAGGAGCGCATTCTTGAATATCTCGCGGTGCAACAGCGCACGAGAAAACTGAAAGGCCCGATCCTCTGCCTGGTCGGCCCGCCGGGTGTCGGCAAGACCTCGTTGGGCAAGTCCGTGGCGCGCGCCACGGGACGGAATTTCGTACGCTTTTCGCTTGGCGGCGTGCGCGACGAAGCTGAAATCCGCGGCCACCGCCGGACCTATATCGGCTCGATGCCGGGTAAGATCGTTCAGTCGATGAAAAAGGCGAAATCGTCGAATCCTCTGTTTCTGTTGGATGAGGTCGACAAGATGGGCGCCGATTTCCGCGGCGACCCCTCCTCGGCGCTTCTTGAGGTCCTCGACCCCGAGCAGAATTTGACCTTCAACGACCATTATCTCGAGATCGACTACGATTTGTCCGACGTGATGTTTATCACCACGGCCAATACGCTGCGCATGGCACCGGCATTGCTCGACCGCATGGAGATCATCCGCATTCCGGGTTATACCGAAGACGAAAAGGTGCAGATAGCCCGGCGCCATTTGATTCCCAAGCAGATGAGCGAGCACAGCCTCAAGAAGGACGAATGGTCGATCTCGAACGAGGCGCTGCTCGATCTGATTCGCTACTTCACCCGGGAAGCGGGGGTGCGAAATCTGGAACGCGAAATTGCCCGGCTGACGCGCAAGGCGACGCGTGAAATCGTATCCAGGGGAGCCGAGCGGATACGTGTGACCAAGCGCAATCTGGAGAAATTTGCCGGCGTCAAAAAATACCGCTACGGCGAAGCCGAACTGGAAGACCTAATCGGCGTGACGACGGGCCTGGCCTGGACCGAAGTGGGTGGCGAATTGTTGAGCATCGAGGCGGTTCTGCTGCCCGGCAAAGGCAAGGTGATCGCCACCGGCAAACTCGGCGACGTCATGCGCGAATCGGTGCAGGCGGCGGAAAGCTATGTCAAGTCGCGCGCCGTCGAGTACGGCATCAAGCCGACCGTGTTCAGCAAACGCGATATACATGTCCACGTTCCCGAAGGCGCGACTCCGAAGGACGGTCCCTCGGCCGGCGTTGCCATGGCGACTTCCATCATTTCGGTGCTGACCGGCATTGAGATCAGCAAGAGCATGGCGATGACCGGTGAAATCACACTGCGCGGTCGTGTGTTGCCGATCGGTGGGCTCAAGGAAAAATTGCTCGCTGCCTTGCGCGGCGGTTTGAAAACCGTGCTCATACCGCGCGAGAACGAGAAAGATCTGGCGGAAATTCCCGACAATGTGAAGAAGAACCTGACCATCATCCCGGTTGAAACCGTGGACGACGTTATCAAGCACGCGCTTATCAGGCCGGTGGTACCGATTGAGTGGGACGAAGACGAAGAAGAGAAAGAATCGGTTTCCAGTTCGTCGGGCGATGACGGCGATGTCGACGGGCTGATCGCCCATTAATCGTTTAGCGCGAGTCGCGGCGGCGACTCGACAAAGCGCCCATTCTCCACTGCCGAATAGGCTTCAGCACCTCCTCTTGCCTCCTGCCATCCCCCTGTAAAGCCCGGATTCTTTGGCTTTGTGGCGGTTTGGACGTTGACGTTTGCGAAAATTACGCTTTACATTCGCTGGTGATGCACGAGCATTCGAGAGAGCAAAGCGTTGTACTATTTATTCACGATTAATCATGGGGGCTGCGAGTGAATAAGAATGATCTGGTCAAATCCGTCGCTGACGGTACGGATATGTCGAGCGCCGAAGCCGCGCGCGCGGTGGATGGAGTTTTCGACTCAATCACCAATTCATTGAGGGGCGGGGAAGAAGTGCGCCTGGTGGGATTTGGGACCTTTAGTGTCGTCCGAAGAAAAGCGACGACGGGACGCAATCCACGCACCGGCGCGGCGATCGATATTCCCGCTTCAAATCAGCCGAAGTTCAAGGCGGGCAAGGCCCTGAAAGAAGCGGTCAACTAAGCGCCTGGGTGGATAACTCTTGAGACGCCGGCCGGATTGATGGCCGGCGTCTATTATTTTTTTGCAACACTTATTCCAACTATTTGTTCCGGCGCCGGAAAGAATCGGAACGCCAGCCCGATTCGATGTTATTTTACCTGCCTCTCTCGCCACGGGGGCGATTAGCTCAGCTGGAAGAGCGTCTCGTTTACACCGAGAAAGTCGGCGGTTCGAGCCCGTCATCGCCCACCATGGCGGAGCCAGGAATGGCTGCGACAATTGGGCCATTTGCCTTGACCGGGCCGGCGCTCTACATTAAACAACATCGCCCGTTTGGGCGCAGTCTTTTGCGGCTTTCCGTAATTCGGGGGTGTAGCTCAGATTGGTTAGAGCGCCGGCCTGTCACGCCGGAGGTCGCGGGTTCAAGTCCCGTCACTCCCGCCAACTGTGGGGCTCCCGGTTGGGTTGGCTGGAAGCGCCATGAGCGTACTCGGTGCAGTGTCGCCGTGCGATGGTTTTGCCGGCCCCGGGGACAGGGTTAAGAATATGATTGGTGACACCACTCGATGATCGCGTCCCAGTCTTTCCTGTTCGAATATCTGCCGATCCTGATTTTCTTTGGGATTGCCGCGGTGATGTCCATCGCCATGGTTGTCGGTTCTTATTTTGTGGCACCGCAAAACCCGGACGCCGATAAGGTTTCGGCCTATGAATGCGGTTTCGACGCCTTCGACGATGCGCGCGGGCGCTTCGATGTGCGCTTCTATTTGGTCGCCATTCTGTTCATCATATTCGACCTCGAGGTCGCCTTCCTGTTTCCGTGGGCGGTTTCGTTCAAGGATATCGGCCTCTACGGATTCTGGTCGATGGTGGTTTTCCTCGGCATCCTGACCATTGGCTTTATTTACGAATGGAAGAAAGGCGCTCTGGAATGGGATTGAGCGGCGCAGATGTGAAGAATCCGGCTGGCGCTCCGATTCCACCCGGCAAGGCGCAAGACGCCGCGCTCAAGCTCATAACGGATGAGCTCGGCGACAGAAACTTCGTCATGGCCAAGCTCGACAATCTCTTCAATTGGGCGCGCACGGGTTCTCTCTGGCCGATGAGTTTTGGCCTCGCCTGCTGCGGCGTCGAGTTCATGCATGTGATCGCGGCGCGCTATGACCTCGACCGTTTGGGCATGATTCCGCGCGCCAGCCCGCGGCAATCCGACGTGCTGATCGTCGCCGGGACGCTGACCAACAAAATGGCGCCGGCATTTCGCAAGGTCTACGACCAGATGCCGGA
Source organism: uncultured Alphaproteobacteria bacterium (assembly GCA_913053235.1). Classification (GTDB taxonomy): domain Bacteria; phylum Pseudomonadota; class Alphaproteobacteria; order UBA828; family UBA828; genus PTKB01. The sequence goes on along the minus strand of CAJXFT010000011.1, from coordinate 29,117 downwards.
GCCGCGCTATGTCATCTCGATGGGCAGCTGCGCCAATAGCGGCGGCTACTACCATTATTCCTATTCCGTCGTGCGCGGATGCGATCGCATCGTGCCGATCGATGTCTATGTGCCCGGTTGCCCGCCGACGGCCGAAGCACTTCTCTATGGCATCATGCAACTGCAGCGCAAGATTCGGCGCACCGGAACGATCGCGCGCTAGAGCCGACGAACAAAGAACCGACAAAAAAAAGACCATGGATCAACAGGCACTAAAAGAACTCGCAGCACATCTTGACGCGACGCTCGGCGATTATCTTCAATCGTCAAACATCGCGCTCGGCGAGTTGACCCTTGAAATTCGCATCGAGGCGTTGGAGCGCATCATCAAATTTCTGCGCGACGACAGCGCCTGCCGTTTCGAGATGTTGATCGATATCTGCGGCGTCGACTATCCTGAACGCGAGCCGCGTTTCGACGTCGTCTATAATCTGCTCAGCGTCAGCAATAATTTGCGCATCCGTCTAAAGGTCGGGGTGGAAGAAGAGGGCGCCGTGCCATCCGTGACCGCCCTTCACAGTACCGCCGGCTGGTTCGAGCGCGAGGTGTGGGATCTGTTCGGCATCTATTTCACCGACCATCCCGATCTGCGCCGCATACTCACGGATTACGGCTTCGAGGGTCACCCGCTGCGCAAGGATTTTCCGCTGACCGGCTATGTCGAAGTGCGCTATGACGACGATCAGAAGCGCGTCGTCCAGGAACCGGTCAGTCTGACCCAGGAATTTCGCAGTTTCGATTTCATGAGCCCATGGGAAGGGGCGGAATATATCCTGCCGGGAGATGACAAGACCGGCGAGACCAGCGGCGAAGGCGAGGGCTCATGAGCGAGCATCGTATCAAGAACATGACGCTCAATTTCGGCCCGCAGCATCCGGCGGCGCATGGCGTGCTGCGCCTCGTGCTCGAAATGGACGGCGAAGTGGTGGAGCGCGCCGACCCCCATGTCGGGCTGCTCCACCGCGGCACCGAAAAGCTCATCGAGAGCAAGACCTATCTGCAGGCGGTGCCCTATTTCGACCGCCTCGACTATGTCGCGCCGATGAACCAGGAGCATGCTTTCGCCTTGGCGGTCGAGAATCTGCTCGGCATCGAAGCGCCGCTGCGCGCGCAATATATTCGCGTGCTGTTTGGTGAAATCAGCCGCATCGGCAATCACATTCTCGGTATCTGCTCGTTGATTCTCGATGTCGGGGCGTTCACGCCCTTCTTTTGGGGCTTCGAAGAGCGCGAAATGATCTTCGAGTTCTATGAGCGGGCGTCGGGGGCGAGAATGCATGCGGCATATTTCCGCCCCGGCGGGGTGGCCAATGATTTGCCGCCCGACCTGCTGCGCGACATCGGCGAGTGGAACAAGAAGTTTCCAAAATTCATCGACAACATCGAAGGCCTTATTACGGAAAACCGCATCTTTAAGCAGCGTACCGTCGATATCGGCCCGATCACCCCGGCCGAGGCATTCGATTGGGGCTTTACCGGTCCCATGCTGCGCGCCACCGGCGTCGCCTGGGATCTGCGCCGCAACCGACCGTATGAAGTATATGACGAGCTCGATTTCGCCATTCCGGTGGGCACGACGGGCGATTGCTATGAGCGCTATTTGGTGCGCATGGCGGAGATGCGGGAAAGCGTGAAAATCATCGATCAATGTCTCGCGCGCATGCCGGACGGCCCGGTCAAAATCCCCGACAGCAAGATCAGCCCGCCGACGCGAAACGAGATGAAGTCGTCGATGGAAGCGCTTATCCATCACTTCAAACTCCATACCGAGGGCTATCACGTGCCGGCCGGCGAGACCTATACGGCGATCGAGGCGCCAAAAGGCGAATTCGGCGTCTATCTGGTGTCGGACGGCAGCAACAAGCCCTATCGGTGCAAAATCAGAACGCCCGGTTTCGCCCATCTGCAGGCGCTCGAATATGTCAGCCGGGGCCATCTGTTGGCCGATGCCGTGGCCAATCTCGCGACCATGGATATCGTATTCGGGGAGATCGACCGTTGAGCGGAGAGAGCCGGAAATTCGAATTCTCGCCGGAAAATATGGAACGAGCGAAAGCGCATGTGGCGAAATATCCGGACGGCCGGCAGGCGAGCGCGGTGCTGCCTCTCCTCGACCTGGCGCAACGCCAAAATGGCGGCTGGGTTTCGCGCCAGGCGATGGCGCATATCGCCGGACTGTTGGGAATGGCCGAAATCCGCGTCTATGAGGTGGCGACTTTCTACACCATGGTGAACCTCGAGCCGGTCGGAAAATATCTCATCCAACTGTGCCGCACGACGACCTGCTGGCTGTGCGGATCGGATGAATTGCGCGACGCCTGTGCCGATGTGCTGGGCATCGGCGTCGGTGAATCCACCGCCGACGGCATGTTCACGCTGATCGAGGTGGAATGTTTGGGCGCCTGCGTGAACGCGCCGATGGCGCAGATCAATGATGATTTCTACGAGGATCTCTCGGCCGCGCGGCTGAAGGAAATTCTCGCCATGTTGCGCCGCGGCGAGCAACCGCCGACGGGATCGCAAAGCGGACGTCAAACATCGGCGCCGGCGTCCGGCGCCACCACCCTGCTGGATAGCGGAAGCGCCTGATGCTGAAAGATTCGGACCGCGTTTTCACCAACCTCTACGGCGCTCATGATTGGCGCCTCGAAGGCGCGCGGGCGCGCGGCGCCTGGGACGGCACCGCCGCCCTGATCGCCAACGGGCATGATTGGGTGGTCGACCAGGTCAAGGAATCCGGATTGCGCGGGCGCGGCGGCGCCGGCTTCCCGAGCGGACTCAAATTCTCCTTCATGCCCAAGGAGGCGGATCCGAGACGGCCGCATTATCTCATCGTCAATGCCGATGAATCCGAGCCCGGCACCTGCAAGGACCGCGACATCATGCGGCACGACCCGCATATCCTGATCGAAGGCTGCCTGCTCGCCGCCTTCGCCATCCGCGCCCAAGCCGCCTATATCTACATACGCGGTGAGTTTTTCCGCGAGGCCCAGAATTTACAGATCGCCATCGACGAGGCCTACGCGGCCGGTTTGATCGGCAAAAACGCCAGCGGCTCGGGGTGGGATTTCGATCTCTATGTGCATCGCGGCGCCGGCGCCTATATCTGCGGCGAAGAAACCGGCCTGCTGGAAAGCCTCGAAGGCAAGCCGGGACGGCCGCGCTTGAAGCCACCGTTCCCCGCCGGCGCAGGTCTCTATGGCTGCCCGTCCACGGTCAACAATGTCGAGACCATCTCCGTCGTGCCGGCGATTCTAAAACGCGGCCCGGAATGGTTCGCCGGTTTGGGCCGGCCGAAGAATACCGGAAACAAGCTTTTCTGCATATCGGGGCATGTCAACCAGCCGTGCAATGTCGAGGAGGAGATGAGCATCCCGTTGCGCGAGCTTATCGACAAACATGCCGGTGGCGTGCGCGGCGGCTGGGACAATCTGCTGGCGGTGATTCCCGGCGGCGCCTCGGTGCCGTTGCTGCCGAAATCGGTCTGCGACGATGTGCTGATGGATTTCGATTCGCTGATCGCCGAGAAGTCCGGCCTCGGCACGGCGGGCGTCATCGTCATGGACAAATCGACCGACGTGGTCGAGGCGATCGCGCGGCTGTCGCATTTTTACATGCATGAAAGCTGCGGCCAGTGTACGCCGTGCCGCGAAGGCACCGGCTGGGTCTACCGCATGATGCAGCGCATGGTTGGCGGCGATGCCTCGGTCGAGGATATCGATCTGTTGTGGGATGTGGTGGGCCAGATCGAAGGCCATACGATTTGCGCCCTCGGAGATGCCGCCGCGTGGCCGGTTCAGGGCCTGATCAGGCATTTTCGCGACGAGTTGGAACAGCGCATTCTGGCGCGCCACGGCATCGCCAAGGATGCCGGCGCACCCCGGGCCGCGTGAGGAATTATGCGATGGCGAAACTGACAATCGACGGCGTTGAAGTGGAGGTCGCGGGCGGCTCGACCGTGCTGCAGGCCTGCGAGCAGGCCGGCGCCGAAGTGCCGCGCTTCTGCTTTCACGACCGCCTGTCGATTGCCGGGAATTGCCGCATGTGCCTGGTCGAGATGGACAAGTCGCCCAAACCCATCGCCTCCTGCGCCATGCCGGCCGGCGACGGCATGGTGATCCACACCAACACAGTCGAGGTCAAGAAAGCGCGTGAAGGGGTGATGGAATTCCTGCTCATCAACCATCCGCTGGATTGCCCGATTTGCGATCAGGGCGGCGAGTGCGACCTGCAGGATCAGGCCATGGCCTATGGCCGCCACTTCAGCCGTTTCGACGAACATAAGCGGGCGGTCAAGGACAAGGATGTCGGGCCGCTGGTCGAGACCATCATGACGCGCTGCATTCATTGCACGCGCTGCATCCGTTTCGCCGATGAAATCGCCGGCGTCGAGGAATTCGGCGCCGTGTTCCGCGGCGAGCATATGGAAATCGGCACCTATGTGGAGAAGGCGATTTCGTCCGAGCTTTCTGGCAACATGATCGACCTGTGCCCGGTCGGCGCCCTGACCTCCAAGCCCTACGCCTTCACGGCGCGCTCGTGGGAACTGCGCAAGACCGAAAGCATCGACGTTCACGACGCCGTCGGCAGCAATATTCGTATCGATGCGCGCGGCGGCGAGGTCATGCGTATCGTGCCGCGACTCAACGAAGATGTGAACGAGGAGTGGATTTCCGACAAGTCCCGCTTCGCCTGCGATGGCCTGACAATGCGCCGCCTGGACCGCTGCTATGTGCGCGCGGGCGGCAAACTGCAGGAAGCCGGTTGGCCGCAGGCATTTGACGCCATTGCCAAGGCGCTGCACGGCCTTGGCGGCGACCAGACCGCCGCCATCGCCGGCGACCTCGCCGATTGCGAGGCGATGACGGCGCTCAAGGATGTGATGGAAAATCTCGGCTCGGCGAACATCGATTGCCGGCAGGACGGCGCCAAGCTCGGCGGCGCGCGCGCCGGATATCTGTTCAACACCGGAATCGCGCAAATTGAAGAGGCCGACGCGATTTTGATCGTCGGTGCCGATCCGCGCTGGGAAGCGGCTTTGGTCAATGCGCGGATTCGCAAGCGCTGGCGCCAGGGCGGGCTCAAGGTCGGCGTCATCGGCGAGCGGCGGGTTCTCACCTATGCCTACGAGCATCTTGGCGCCGGGCCCCAAACTCTCGGCCAAATCGCCGCCGCGGACCATGAATTCTGCCAAGTCATCGATGGCGCCGAGCGGCCCATGCTGATCCTCGGCTCGGGCGCCGTGGCGCGCCCGGACGGCGCCGCCATATTGGCCACCGCGCGCTCGGTGGCGGAAAAATTTGCCATGGTGAAAGGGGGCTGGAATGGCTTTAACCTCCTCAATCGGGCGGCCTCGCGCGTCGGCGGCCTCGATCTCGGCTTTACGCCGGGCGCCGGCGGGCGCGATGTCGCCGCTATTCTCGAAGGCGCCGAGAGTGGCGCCGTCGAATTCGTCTGGCTGCTGGGCGCCGACGAAATCGAGATGGCGCGGTTGAACAACGCCTTCACGGTTTACCAGGGGCACCATGGTGACGCCGGCGCGGCGGCGGCGGATGTGGTTTTGCCGGGCGCCGCCTATAGCGAGAAGAACGCCACCTATGTGAATCTGGAAGGGCGCGTGCAGCGCGGCCACCGGGCGGTGAATGCGCCCGGCGAGGCGAAGGAAGACTGGACGATCCTGCGCGCCTTCTCGGAATCAACCGCCAAGACCTTGCCTTACGACAGCCTAGCGACGTTGCGCGCGCGCATGGCCGAGATCGCGCCATCCTTCGCCACCGCCAACCGCATCGCCCCTGCCGAATGGCAGGATTTCGGCACGCCGGGCGAGATGTCGGGCGATGCGTTTGCCGGTCCGGTCGATGATTTTTATTTGACCGACGCCATCGCGCGGGCGTCGCACAGCATGGCGCAATGCAGCGCGCTTTTTGTCACCGGCCAACAGGGAAAGACGGGTACCGATGGCTGAGTCCAACTTTTGGCTCGACTATATCCTGCCGTTGCTGCTGATCGTCGGCTACATCCTGGCGATCGTCGTGCCGATTCTGCTCGTCGTCGCCGTCGTCGCTTACGGCGAGCGCAAGATCTGGGCGGCGATGCAGTTCCGCAAGGGGCCGAATGTGGTGGGGCCGCTGGGTCTGTTCCAGCCGCTCGCGGACGGCCTGAAAATGATGATCAAGGAGACCATCATTCCGACCGGCGCCAACCGCATCCTCTTCCTGATGGCGCCGATGATCATGTTTACCCTCGGCCTTATCGGCTGGGCGGTGATTCCGTTCGATACCCATTTGGTGCTGGCCGATATCAATGTCGGCATCCTTTATTTGTTCGCCGTGTCGTCGCTCGGCGTCTACGGCATCATCATCGCCGGCTGGGCAAGCAATTCGAAATATGGATTTCTCGGCGCCATGCGCTCGGCGGCGCAGATGGTTTCCTACGAGGTTTCCATCGGCTTTGTCCTGGTCACCGTCATGCTGGCGGCGGGCTCGCTGAATTTGAGCGCCATCGTCGAAGCGCAGAAGGGGCTGTGGTTCTTCATCCCGCTGGCGCCGATGTTCATCATCTACTTTATTTCGGCGCTCGCCGAGACCAACCGGACGCCGTTCGATCTGCCCGAGGCGGAGGGCGAATTGGTGGCCGGTTATCAGGTCGAATATTCGGCCATGACCTGGGTGCTGTTCATGCTCGCCGAGTACGCCAATATCGTTTTGTTGAGCGGGCTCAGCGTCGTGCTGTTCCTCGGCGGCTGGCTGCCGCCGTTCCATGTCGAGCCCTTTACATGGATTCCGGGCATTGTCTGGTTCATCGCCAAAACGGCTTTCATGATCTTCCTCTTCACATGGGTGCGCGCGACCTTGCCGCGCTACCGTTACGATCAGCTCATGCGCCTGGGCTGGAAGGTTTTCCTGCCCGCGTCGCTGGCCTGGGTGGTGATCACCGCCGGCGCCATGCACCTGTTCGGATGGATGCCGCAATGAGCGGGAAAGGTTGATCATGTCGTTGATTGAACAAACAGTGAAGTCGTTGTTCCTGAGCGAATTGGTGAAGGGAATGGGCATCACCTTCCGTCAGATGTTCAGCCCTAGCGTAACCGTCAACTACCCTTATGAAAGAGGGCCGATCAGCGCGCGCTTTCGCGGCGAACATGCGCTCAGGCGCTATCCCAACGGCGAGGAACGCTGCATCGCCTGCAAACTGTGCGAGGCGATCTGTCCGGCGCAGGCGATTACCATCGAGGCCGAGCCGCGCTCCGACGGCAGCCGCCGCACGACGCGCTACGACCTCGATATGAGCAAATGCATCTATTGCGGCTTTTGCCAGGAAGCCTGCCCGGTCGACGCCATCGTCGAGGGGCCGAATTACGAGTTCTCCACCGAGACGCGCGAGGAACTGCTCTACAACAAACAAAAGCTTTTGGACAATGGTGAGCGCTGGGAAAGCGAGATCGCGGCGAACATTGCGTCGGAAGCGCCCTACCGTTGAGGAATATCGGCTCAAGCCGAGAGATCGAATGAGTTCATGATTATCGAGACAATTGTTTTTTACGTTTTGGCCGTGGTCACCGTCGCCGCCGGCGTGATGGTTATTGCCGCGCGCAATCCGGTGCAGTCGGTGCTTTTCCTGATATTGGCTTTTTTCAATTCGGCCGGGCTGTTCGTGCTGATGGGCGCCGAGTTCCTGGCCATGATATTGGTCATCGTCTATGTCGGCGCGGTGGCGGTGTTGTTCCTGTTCGTGGTGATGATGCTCAATATTAATTATTCCGAGCTGCGCGCCGGCTTCCTGCAATATCTGCCGCTCGGCGCCATCGTTGGAGCAATTCTGCTGGCCGAGTTGATCCTGGTTTTCGCCACCGGCGCGATCGACATCCATGTGCCCGAGGTGGTGGCGGTCGCCACGCCGCCGGCGGATGAGGTGAGCAACACGCGCGCCTTGGGCAATATTCTCTATACCCGCTATGCCTATCTGTTCCAGGGCGCGGGCTTTATCCTGTTGGTCGCCATGGTCGGCGCCATCGTGCTGACCCATCGCCGGCGCGTCGGCGTGCGGCGCCAGAAAATCGCCGACCAGGTGGCGCGCGATTCGAAGACGGCGGTGGTTCTCAAAGACATCAAACCAGGCGAGGAGGGGTCATGGAAATCGGACTGACCCATTATCTGACGGTTGCCGCCATACTTTTTACACTTGGCGTGTTCGGCATATTTCTCAACCGCAAGAACGTCATCATCATCCTGATGTCGATCGAGCTGATGCTGCTCGCCGTCAATATCAATTTCATCGCCTTCTCGGTTTTCCTCAACGATATGGCCGGGCAGGTGTTCGCCATGCTGGTGCTGACCGTGGCCGCCGCCGAAGCGGCCATTGGGTTGGCCATATTGGTCGTCTATTTCCGCAACCGCGGTTCGATCGCGGTTGAGGACGTGAACGTGATGAAGGGCTGACGGCTCGTGCTGCTTTACATCGCTCCGGTATTTCTGCCTCTGATCGGCGCCGCGATCACCGGCCTGTTCGGCCGCTTTCTCGGCGACCGGCCGTCGCAAATCATCTCCTGCGGGGCGATGGGTTTGGCGGCGCTGGCGTCGATATTCGTCTTCAACAATGTGGTGATGCAGGGCGAAGTCCAGCAGATATTCCTGTTCAACTGGATGACCTCGGGCAGCTTCCAGGTCGATTGGGCGCTCCGCATCGACGAATTGACGGCGATGATGGTGTTCACGGTTTCGATCGTGTCGTTCCTGATCCATGTCTATTCGATCGGCTACATGGCGCATGATTCGAGCATTCCGCGCTTTTTCTCCTATCTCTCGCTGTTCACCTTCTTCATGTTGGCGCTGGTCACGTCGGACAATTTCCTGCAGCTCTATTTCGGCTGGGAGGGCGTCGGCCTGGTTTCCTACCTGCTGATCGGCTTCTGGTATAAGCGGCCCGCCGCCAATGCGGCGGCAATCAAGGCATTTATCGTCAACCGGGTCGGAGATTTCGGTTTCGGCCTTGGAATCCTGGCAATTTATGTCGCTTTCGGATCGGTCAGTTTCGACACCGTGTTCGCCGCCGCGCCCGAGAAGGTGGGTTCGGAGTTCGAGTTTCTCGGCCATTATTTCGACGTTTTGACGGTTATCTGCATCCTGCTGTTCGTCGGCGCGATGGGAAAATCGGCGCAGTTCCTGCTCCACACCTGGCTGCCCGACGCGATGGAGGGCCCGACCCCGGTTTCCGCCCTCATCCATGCCGCGACCATGGTCACCGCCGGTGTGTTCCTGGTGGCGCGCACCTCACCGTTGTTCGAATATGCCCCGATCGCGCTTGCCGTGGTCACCGTTATCGGCGCCACGACGGCGATTTTCGCCGCCACCATCGCCATCACGCAAAACGATATCAAGCGGGTCATCGCCTATTCGACATGCAGCCAGCTCGGCTACATGTTCTTTGCCTGTGGCGTGTCGGCCTATTCCGCCAGCATATTCCACCTCACCACCCATGCGTTCTTCAAGGCGCTGCTCTTCCTCGGCGCCGGCTCGGTGATCCACGCCATGTCCGACGAGCAGGATATGCGCAAGATGGGCGGCATCTGGAAAGCCATCCCGCTCACCTACATGCTGATGTGGATCGGCAGCCTGGCGTTGGCGGGCATACCGTTCTTCTCCGGCTTTTTCTCCAAGGATGTCATCCTCGAATCCGCCTTCGCGGCGTCGACGGGATTGGGCCATTACGCTTTCGCCGCCGGTATCGCCGCCGCCGTGTTGACGGCGATTTACTCGTGGCGGCTCATCATCCTGACCTTCCACGGCAAGCCGCGCGCCGATGAAAAAGTGATGGCGCATGTTCATGAATCGCCGCCGATCATGACCGTGCCTCTCATCCTGCTCGCCGTCGGCGCCATCATTTCCGGCTATCTGCTGCTGCCGATGGTCGGCACGGAGACCGATTTCTGGGGCACCTCGATTCTGGTACTGCCGCACCATCACGCGCTCGAGGGCGCACATCATGTCGATTTCTGGGTCAAGGCGCTGCCGACCATCGTCGCGGTGATCGGCATATTGGCGGCATATTTCCTTTTCTTGGCCAAGCCGCAATTGCCCGCCCTGTTGGCCGAACGGCTGCGGCCGCTATACCTGTTGTCGTTCAACAAATATTATTTCGACGAACTCTATGACTGGGCGTTTGTACGGCCGATGAAATATCTCGGCCATGGGTTGTGGAAACAGGGCGACGGCGGCGTCATCGATGGGGTCGGCCCCGACGGCGTCGCGGCGACGGCGGTGGCGATCGCCCGGCGCGTCGTCAGGCTGCAGACCGGCTATGTCTTTCATTACGCATTTCTGATGCTGGCCGGCGTCGCCGTCATCATCACCTGGTTTCTCATTCTGGGATGATGACATGACCGATTGGCCAATTCTTTCGACCGTCACCTTCCTGCCGCTGCTCGGCGCCGCGTTCATTCTGCTGATCCGCGGCAACGAGGCGACGGTGGCGCGCAATTCCCGTCATGTGGCGTTGTGGACGACGGTCGCGACCTTCGCCATTTCGCTGTTGCTGATCGCCGGCTTCGATACCACGACGGCCGAATTCCAGTTCGAGGAATTTACGCCCTGGCTGCCTGAATTCGGCATCGGCTACCATCTCGGCATCGACGGCATCTCGGTGTTCTTCCTCCTGTTGACCACCTTCCTGGTGCCGATCTGCATCATTTCCTGCTGGCAGGCCGTGCAGACCCGCGTGCGCGAATACATGATCGCGTTTCTGGTTTTGGAAACCTTCATGGTCGGTGTGTTCTGCTCTCTCGACCTGATGATGTTCTACATCTTCTTCGAGGGTCAGCTCATCCCGATGTTCCTGATCATCGGCATCTGGGGCGGCGCCCGACGGGTCTATTCGGCGTATAAGTTTTTCCTCTATACCTTGGTCGGTTCGGTACTTTTCCTGCTCGCCATTCTGTTCATGTATTTCCAGACCGGCACCACCGATATCCCGGCCCTGATGAGCCATGTGTGGACGCCGGCGATGCAAACCTGGCTGTGGCTCGCCTTGTTTGCGTCCTTCGCCGTCAAGCTGCCGATGTGGCCGTTCCATACCTGGCTGCCCGATGCCCATGTCGAGGCGCCGACCGCGGGCTCGGTGATCCTGGCCGGAATTTTGCTAAAGATGGGCGGCTACGGCTTCCTGCGCTTCTCGCTGCCGATGTTCCCCGACGCCAGCGAATTCTTCATGCCCTTCATCTTCGCGCTCTCCGTGGTGGCGGTGATCTACACCTCCCTGGTCGCTCTCATGCAGCAGGATATGAAGAAGCTGATCGCATATTCCTCGGTCGCTCATATGGGAATCGTGACCATCGGCCTGTTCACTTTCACCGGTCAGGGCATCGAGGGCGGCATATTCCAAATGCTCAGCCATGGTGTGCTCTCCGCCGCTTTGTTCCTGATCGTCGGCGTCATCTATGACCGCATGCATTCGCGCGAAATCGCTGCTTACGGCGGGCTGGTACACCGCATGCCGGTATACGCCTTCGTCTTCATGGTCATCATGCTGGCCTCGATCGGACTTCCGGCGACGAGCGGTTTCGTCGGCGAATTTCTCATTTTCGTCGGCGTCTTCCAGGTCAATACATGGGTCGCAATGTTGGGGTTGACCGGCGTCATCCTCGGCGCGGCCTACATGCTGTGGCTCTATCGCCGTGTGATATTCGGCGAGCTCACCAAGGAAAATCTGAAGTCGATCAAGGATTTGAATATGCGTGAAATCGGCTTTTTCGCGCCGCTCGTCGTGCTGGCATTGTTCATGGGCATTTATCCCAAGCCGTTTTTGGATGTCCTGCATGTCTCGGTGGAGAATTTAATCGCGCAGACCGAGATGGCTCGCATGGGTGGCGCGGAGGTGGTTGCCGATCTCGTGCCCGACGCGCTGGCCAAGGTGCTGAGGTAGGAACGCCATGGCCGAATTCACTGCACCCGATTATTTGACCGCGCTGCCGGAAATCTTCCTGGCGGCGATATCCCTCATTTTTCTCATGATCGGCGTTTTCGCCGGCAACCGATCGACGAAACTGCTCACCTGGTTGTGCGTCGCGGCGATGAGCGCCGCGTTCATCATGGTGCTGGCCGGTTCGCACAGTTACAGCACGACATTTTTCGGCATGTTCGTGAGCGACAGCTTCTCCATATTCATGAAATGCCTGGTGCTGATCGGCGCCGCCGTGACCCTGATCATGGGCATGGGATTCGTGAAGCGCGAGAATATGAACCGCTTCGAATTCCCGGTGCTGATTCTGTTCGCGACGCTTGGCATGTTGCTGATGATTTCGGCAAACGATCTTATCGCGCTTTATGTCGGCCTCGAATTGCAGAGTCTCTCGCTTTATATCGTCGCCGCGTTCCGGCGTGAATCGCTGCGTTCGAGCGAGGCCGGCCTGAAATATTTTGTCCTCGGCGCGCTGTCCTCCGGGTTGCTGCTATATGGCTGTTCGATGGTCTATGGCTTTACCGGCTTTACCGGCTTTGACGAGATTGCCGCGGCGATCGGCCATGGCGGCGGCGATACGCACAGCGCCACGGCGATCGGCATATTGATCGGGCTGGTCTTTATAACCGCGGCGCTCGCCTTCAAGGTGTCGGCGGTGCCGTTCCATATGTGGACGCCGGACGTTTACGAGGGCGCACCGACACCGGTCACCGCCTTTTTTGCCGCGGCGCCCAAGATCGCGGCGATGGCGCTCCTGCTGCGCGTTCTCCTCGGGCCGTTCCACGAATTACTGGTGCAATGGGATCAAATCATCGTTTTCATTTCCATTGCTTCCATGGCGCTCGGCGCATTCGCCGCCATCGGGCAGAGCAATATCAAACGGCTTATCGCCTACAGCTCGATCGGCCATATCGGCTATGCCCTGGTCGGGCTCGCCGCCGGAACCCCGGAAGGCGTGCGCGGCGTGCTTATCTATCTGGCGATATATATGGTCATGTCGCTCGGCACATTTGCCTGCATTCTCGCCATGCGCCGGCGTGGCCAGATGGTCGAGAAGATCGAGGATCTCGCCGGCCTGTCGAAGAGCAATCCGCCGGTCGCCCTGGCGCTCGCCATTTTCATGTTCTCGATGGCCGGGATTCCTCCCATGGCCGGCTTCTTCGGCAAGCTCTATGTCTTCCTTGCCGCCATCGAGGAGGGCATGTACGGGCTCGCCATCATCGGCGTGCTGACCAGCGCCGTGGGTGCGTACTACTATATCCGCATCGTCAAGGTGATGTATTTCGACAAGCCGGTGGAGAGTTTCGACAAACCGATCGGCATGGAATTGTCCTCTGTTCTGGTCGGTACGGGCGTTGTGACGCTGTTCTTTTTCGCCTATCCGACGCCCGTTCTGGAGGGTGCGCAGGCCGCCGCGGCACTGCTCTTTCCCTGATCGCGAGGCTGCAATGACGGCGCCGCGCCTGCCGGAGGATTTCCGGCTGGTCGAAATGGATGAGGTCGACAGCACCAACGAAGAGGCAAAACGCCTGGCCGGCGCCGGCGCCCGGGACGGCACCCTGATATGGGCGCATGGCCAAACCGCGGGGCGCGGGCGGCGCGGCCGGGAATGGGTTTCGATGCGCGGCAATCTGTTTGCCTCGTTCGTACTTCGCCCTGCCTGCGCGCCCTTGCAAGCGGCGCAATTGACTTTCGTCGCCGCCTTGGCGGTTCGCGATATGTTGTCCGCATATATGCCGGACGAAGATGACATTCAGTGCAAATGGCCGAATGACCTGTTGGTGGGGGGGCGAAAAATTTCCGGCATTCTTCTTGAATCTTCGACGGCGGAAAATGGCATCGTCGATTGGCTGGTTCTTGGCGTCGGCGTAAATTTGCGCCACCATCCCGATATCGGCGGCCGCCATGCGGCCACCAGCCTTGTCGCCGAAGGCGCCGGCGAGGTGACCACGTCATCGGTCCTGGAGCGGCTCGCCCACGCCTTCGCCGAGCGCCGTGGACAATGGCTCGCGGGCGGCTTTGCAGCCGTCCGCAATGCCTGGCTCGAACATGCCTATGGCCTCGGCCAGACGGCGTGCATCAAGCTGGAGGGCGCCAGCCATAGCGGCAGTTTCCTCGGCATCGATGATAGCGGGGCGCTGCGGCTCAAGGGCGAGGGATGTGCGGAACGGCTGTTTGCCGCCGGCGAGGTAACTTTCGAGGAGGGCGGCTGAACCATGCTTTTGGCCATCGATGTCGGCAATACCAATACCGTGTTCGCGGTATTCGACGGCGCCTCCCCGCGCGGCCAGTGGCGCGCGGCGACGGACGCCCAGCGCACTGCCGACGAGCACGCCGTTTGGTTCAGCCAGCTCATGGCGCGCGAGGCGTTGACGCTCGACGATATAGACAATGTGGTGCTGTCCACCGTGGTTCCGCAATGTTTGAGCGCCCTCAATATGCTGTGCCGGCAATATTGCGATTGTATCCCGCTGGTGGTCGGCGAGCCGGGCGTCGAGCTCGGCATTACCGTACATGTCGCGCAGCCCGGCGAAGTCGGCGCCGACAGGCTGGTCAATGCGGTCGGCGCGCAAAATCGCTATGACGGTCCCCTGATCATTATCGATTTCGGCACCGCGACCACTTTCGACGCGATCAACGAGGACGGCTCCTATGAAGGTGGAATCATCGCTCCGGGTATCAACCTGTCGCTCGAATCATTGCATCAGGCGGCCGCGCAACTGCCGAGAATCGCCGTCAGCCGCCCTGCAAGCGTCATCGCCAAATCCACCGTTCCGGCCATGCAGTCGGGAATTTATTGGGGCTATATCGGTTTGATCGAGGGCATCGTACAGCGCATGAAAGAAGAATATGGCAGCGCCATGACGGTGGTCGCCACCGGCGGGCTGGCGGATCTGTTCTCGGACGGCACGGCGGCCATCGACACGACCGACGCCGACCTCACCATTCGCGGCCTGCAAGAGATTTTTCAGCGCAACCGCGCGGGCGCTTCATGAACGACCTCGGCGCGCCGCCGCCGATCGATTCCCAGGCTCTCCACTTTTTGCCGCTCGGCGGAACCGGAGAGATCGGCATGAATCTCAACCTCTATGCCTGCCGCGGCAAATGGCTGATGGTCGATCTCGGCATATCCTTCGCCAATGATTCGCTGCCGGGCGTCGATATCCTGGTGCCGGATATCTCCTTTATCAGGGAGCGGCGCGATGACCTGCTCGCCATTCTGCTGACGCACGGGCATGAGGACCATTTGGGCGCGGTCGCCTATCTGTGGCCGCAATTGCAATGCCCGGTCTACGCCATGCCCTTCGCCGCCGCCATCCTGAAGGAAAAGCTGCGCGAGGCCGGTTTGCTCAAGAAAGTCCCGCTTGTGGAAATACCGCGCTCCGCAAAATTCGAGCTCGGCCCCTTCGCGGTGCAATATGTATCGGTGACGCATTCCATTCCGGAGGCCAATTCGCTCATCCTGCGCACGCCCGATGGCACCGTGTTGCACAGCGGCGACTGGAAGCTCGACCCGGAGCCCTTGGTCGGCGAGGTCAGCGATGAAAGCGCGTTCAGAAAAATCGGCGATGAAGGCGTGCTGGCGCTGGTGTGCGATTCGACCAACGCCATGTCCGAAGGCGAGAGCGGTTCCGAGGCGACGGTCAGAAAGAAATTGATCGAGCTGATCTCGGCCCGCGAGCAGGGCGTCGCGGTGACCCAGTTCGCTTCCAATATCGCCCGCCTGCAAAGCGTGGCGGAGGCGGCGCGAATAAACGACCGCGAATTGGTGTTGGTGGGGCGCTCGCTGTGGCGCTACGTCAGGGCGGCGCAGGCGAGCGGATATCTCGATCCCGACATGCGTCTCCTCAGCGACAAAGAAGGCGCCCAATTGCACCCGGAGCAGTGCGTTTACCTGTGCACGGGATGCCAGGGCGAGCCGCGCGCGGCGATGGCGAAAATTGCCGCCCAGAATCACCCGCGCATTCATCTTTCCTCGGGCGACTGCGTGATATTCACGTCCAAGATCATCCCCGGCAACGAGGCGCCGATCGGCCGCTTGCACGGCCAACTCTCGGCGCGCGGTATCGAAGTGATCGACGAAGAGGTTTACGACGACATCCATGTCTCGGGGCATCCCAGGCGCGACGAACTGAAGCGAATGTATGGCTGGGTGAAGCCTAAAATCGCGGTTCCGGTGCATGGCGAGGCGCGCCACATAAGGGCGCACGCGGAATTGGCGCGCTCTCTCGGCACTCCGGATTGCCGGGTGATAGTTGACGGCGAGATATTGCGTCTGGCGCCCGGGCCGGCGGAAGTTATCGGCTCTGTTTTTTCCGGCCGCCTTGCGGTCGACGGATCGCGCCTGATCGCGCCGGATCATACTTCGTTCGGCGCGCGCCGCCGATTGATGCAAAATGGCGCGGTGTTCGTTTCCCTGGTCGTCGACAAGGAAGGCTGGTTGATCGCGCCGCCGGCCATACGCGGGCACGGCATCGTCGATGCGGAAGAAGAGGAAGTGGTGGTGCAGGGCCTGGTGGAGGCGGTTCGGAAGGCGCTTGATTCCGACAAGCTGGAAAATGATGACGACAAGCTGCGCGAGGCCGGGCGCCTGGCGGTGCGCCGCACCCTGACCGCACTTTATGAAAAGCGCCCGGTCATCGAAGTGCAGCTCGTTCGGGTATAGGATGGGGCGCAAGCGCGGGGCAGGACAGGGCAGGGGAACATGATCGGGCGTTTGAACCATGTGGCCATCGCCGTGCCGGATTTGCCGGCGGCGCGAAGGCTCTATGGCGACATGATGGGGGCGGCGGTCTCGGCCGAGCAGGAGCTGCCGGAGCATGGCGTGACGGTGGTGTTTGTCGAATTGCCGAATACGAAAATCGAGCTTTTGCATCCGCTTGGCGAGGATTCTCCGATTCGCGGATTTCTCGACAAAAATCCCCAGGGTGGCGTTCATCACATCTGTTACGAAGTGGCGGATATCGCCGCCGCCCGCGACCGCCTGGTCGGCGGCGGCGCCCGTGTTCTGGGTGACGGCGAGCCGCGCGGCGGCGCCCATGGCAAGCCCGTCCTGTTTTTACACCCCAAGGATTTTTGCGGCACATTGATAGAACTCGAGCAAGCCTAGAGCCCTCATATGAGCGTATTCAGCATAGCGCTGATTTTTGTTATCGCCTGGTGGCTCGGCTGGTTCCTGACGCTTCCCTTCGGCAACAGGGCGCCCGATAAATCCGAGCCGGGCCATGCATCGAGCGCGCCCGTCAGGCCGCGCCTGCTCATCAAGGCGGCGATCGCCACCGCCATCGCCTGCGTGCTGACGGCCATCATCACCGTCGTTATTCTGTCCGACTGGGTCGACTTGAGGGAGTGAGATTGTGGCGCGGCATTATTGCGAAGCCGCCATCGGCGATGCGCTGCATGGCCCCTATCATGACCGGGAATACGGCTTTCCCATCGATGATGATGACGCATTGTTCGCGCGCCTCGTGCTCGAGATCAATCAGGCCGGCCTGTCATGGGCGACGATCCTGAAGAAGAAGGATAATTTCAGCGCCGCCTATGACGGTTTCAGCATCGCCGCCGTCGCCGCCTATGATGACGATCAGCGCGCCCGCCTGCTCGCCGACGCCGGAATCATCCGCAACCGCCTCAAGGTTAACGCGGCGATCGAAAATGCCCGCCGCCTGCTCGAAATCGCTGCTGGCGAGGGCTCGTTCAAGGCCTGGCTGGACGCCTATCACCCGGCCGAGCTGGGAGATTGGGTGAAGCTGTTTCGCGCCAATTTCAAATTCACCGGGCCCGAGATCGTGCGCGAATTCCTCGTCAGTACCGGATATTTGCCGGGCGCGCACCGCAAGGAATGCCCAATATTCGCCACCATCGCCGGCCTCAACCCGCCCTGGATGCAAACGCGATAACCGAACCTTAAGCTATTTGCGCTAACCTCCGGCGCCATGAAATATCTAATTGTGACCGCCGCTTTCGCATGCCTCGCCCTGAACGCGCCTTCCCTCGGCGCTCAGACGATCACCGTATCGCCGAACGACTGTCAGGCCATGACGGCCTATACGCCGAGCGACGACGTCGCCTATAAGCCCGGCGTCGATGTCGATGGAAATGCCGTCGCGCCGGCCGATCTCAATTCATCCGGACAGCTCGATTTTGGCGCCGATCACGAATTTTGGCTGCCCATCGAAGTGCCGCTGCAGGATGTCATAAACATCGACCCCGCCGACAATCTGGATTCCATTCGCGCTTCCGATATCGGCGTCGGCACGGTGACGGTTAAGAACGGCCAGGCCTATTTCAACGGCGAGCCGCTCGGCGACAGCCAATCTCACGCGCTCGCCGCCGAATGCGCCGAGCAGCAGGACGCCGCCGGCCAATAGCAAGCCGCTCAATAGCCGGCCTCTCGATAGATTATCGCCGCCCCTCGCGCCCGCATTGGCGGGCTGCGACATTGCGCTTTGATGCACCATTGGGCATATAGTCGGCACAGCGAATCAGCGCGAAGCGAGAGAATCATGCGGCGATCAAAATTCTTCATGCCGACGATGAAAGAAAACCCGGCCGAGGCGCAAATACCCTCGCACTGCCTGATGCTGCGCGCCGGCATGGTGCGCCAGACGGCGGCGGGCATCTATAGCTGGCTGCCGCTCGGCTACCGGGTGCTGAAAAAGATCGAACAGATCGTGCGCGAGGAAATGGACGCCACCGGCGCCCAGGAAATTCTCATGCCGACGATCCAGCCGGCGGAACTGTGGCGCGAAAGCGGGCGCTATGACGATTACGGCAAGGAAATGCTGCGCATTACCGACCGCCATGAACGCGGCCTTCTCTACGGCCCGACGCATGAGGAAATCGTCACCGATATCTTCCGCAACAGCGTCAAGAGCTATCGCGACCTGCCGCAAAATCTTTATCAGATACATTGGAAATTTCGCGACGAGGTGCGCCCGCGCTTTGGCGTCATGCGCGGGCGCGAATTCTTCATGAAGGATAATTATTCCTTCGATATCGACAAGGATTCGGCGCGCCGATCCTATAACAAGATGTTCGTCTCTTATTTGCGCTGCTTTGCCCGCATGGGATTGACGCCGATCCCCATGCAGGCCGATAGCGGCGCCATCGGCGGCGATATGAGCCATGAATTCATCGTCCTCGCCGACACCGGGGAAAGCGCCGTCTATTGCGATCCGACCTGGCTCTATACCGATCCGCTGTCGCTCGAAATAGATTTCGACGATGATTTGCAGCCCATCGTCGACCGCTGGACGGAGCTTTACGCCGCCACGGACGACAAATACGATGCCGATAATTGCCCCATCGATGAGAGCAGGCTTTATACCGGGCGCGGCATCGAGGTCGGTCATATCTTCTATTTCGGAACCAAATATTCTACCGCCATGGGGGCCACCGTGAGCGACGGCCAGGGCCGGGATGTGGCGGTGGAAATGGGCTCCTACGGCATCGGCGTGTCACGCCTTGCCGGCGCCATCATCGAAGCGAGCCACGACGATAACGGCATCGTCTGGCCGGAAAGCGTGGCGCCCTTCAAGGTCGGTCTTATCAATCTCAGAAGCGGCGACGGCCCGTGCGATGCGGTATGCGAGAATATCTATGCGAGCTTGAACAATGCCGGCGTGGAGACGCTCTATGACGAGCGCGACGAACGCGCCGGCGTGAAATTTGCCGAAATGGATTTGATCGGCTTGCCGTGGCAGGTCGCGGTCGGGCCGCGCGGCGTCAAGGCGGGCACGGTGGAGATCGGACGGCGCGGCGCCGCGCGCGAGGAAGTATCCTCTGAATCGGCTCTCGCCCGGCTCGCTTAATACGGCTTCGGAAACCCCGCATGCTTTCCACTTTCGAGAGAATGGTCGCGCTGCGCTATCTCTGGCCGGGACGCCGGGAGACTTTCACATTCCTGGTCGCCATGTTCTCGCTCCTCGGCATTGCTTTTGGCGTCTTTACGCTGATCGTCGTGATGTCCGTGATGGGCGGCTTTCGCGAGGAATTGCTGACCCGCGTGCTCGGGCTGCAACCGCATGTCGTGGTGCGCGCGCTTGACGGCGCGATATATGATTACGGCCCCCTGGCCGAGAAAGCGCGCGCCGTCGAAGGGGTCGAGACCGCGGCACCGGTGATCCGGGCGGAAGTCCTGGCGCGCGGCCGGCGCGGTGTCACCGGCGCCCTTGTCTACGGCATTTCGGCGCCCAACCTGGCGCGCAAGGAGCGCGTGATGCACGGTCTGACCGCCGGCGCGATTCAACCTTATTCGAATGGCGAGGGCGTCATCGTCGGCCATCGCCTGGCCAACAAATTGCGGCTTGAAATCGGCGATTCGATTCGCCTCATCGCGCCCTCGGTGACGGCGACCGCCTTTGGCAGCGTTCCGCGCGCCCGCGCCTATGAGATCGTCGGCACCTTCAATGTCGATATGTCCGAGTATGACAGCGGCTTTATTTTCATGCCGCTCAGGCTGGCGCAAATTCATTTCAAATTTCGCGACTCGGTGTCTTCGCTGGAGATCACCGCCGACAATCCGGACCGCGTGCGCGAATTGCGGCCGGCTCTTTGGCAGGCGCTTGGAAGGGATGTCAGGCTGAGCGATTGGCAGCAAATAAACGCCACCTATTTCAGCGTCCTCGAGGTCGAGCAGAGGGTGATGTTCCTCATCCTGATGCTGATCGTCCTGGTCGCCGCGTTCAACATCATTTCGAGCATGATCATGCTGGTGAAAAGCAAGGGGCGGCAGATCGCCATCTTGCGCACCGTCGGCGCCACGCGCGGCCAAATCATGCGCATATTCTTCATGAACGGCGCCCTTATCGGCATCGTCGGCACGCTGGTCGGCGTCGTCGGCGGCATTCTCTTCGCCATTTACATCGAGCCCATTCGCGAGGCCGTCGAAAACCTGTTCGGCACGCGCCTCTTTCCGCATGAATTCTATTTTCTCTCGCAATTGCCGACCCGCATCGACGGCGGCGAAATTGCCGTCGTGGCCATCGTCGCGCTCGCCCTGTCATTTCTGGCGACGCTCTATCCGGCGTGGCGGGCGGCGCGCATCGACCCGGTGGAGGCGCTGCGCCATGACTGAGGGCGCGCCCGTGCTCGAGCTCGGCAACCTGCGGCGTACCTTCCATCAGGGCGGCGCCGCCATCGAAGTGTTGCGCGGGGTGTCGTTCGCCATCGCCGGCGGCGAGGTGGTGGCGCTTACCGGCCCGTCGGGCTCGGGCAAATCAACCCTCCTGCAATTGGCCGGGCTGCTCGAACAGCCGGATGGCGGTGATATCAGCATCGCCGGAGTTTCATGCGCCGCCATGTCGGAGCGCCAACGCACCCGGGCGCGGCGCGAGAAGCTCGGCTTTGTCTATCAGTTTCATCATCTTCTGCCCGAATTCACGGCGCGCGAGAATGTCATGCTGCCGCAAATGATCGCTGGCGCCGGCAAACGCCGGGCGCGCCAGCGCGCCAATGATCTGTTGGCCAGGCTGGATATATCGGGGCGCAAAAACCACCGCCCGGCGCAGATGTCGGGCGGAGAGCAGCAGCGCGTGGCGATCGCCCGCGCCCTCGCCAATCAGCCGCTCCTATTGCTGGCCGACGAGCCGACCGGCAATCTCGATCAGGAAAACGCGGAATCGGTATTCGACGCCTTATTGGCGGCCGTGCGCGACAGCGGATTGGCGGCGCTCATAGCCACCCATAATCTCGACCTCGCGGCGCGCATGGATCGCCATGTGGCGCTCGACAACGGCGTTCTTAGCGAGCAACGGTAAGCGGCGTATCGGCTTTAATAGAGGCCGGTCTTGTAATTGTCCTCGATGAAATCGTCGCCTTCCTTGATTTCTTCCTCGGTCGGCGGTTTCTCCGGCGTTGCCACCTGTTCCAGGATCATTTGCGCCAATGTCGGCATTTCCTTGCGGTCCTGCTGGCTTTCCGCTTTCCACAGCTTGGATCGTCGCATCGCCTTGGCGCAATGCAAATAGGCTTCGTTGACCTCGACCATGATTCCCAGGGCCGGCACCTTGCGGTTGACGGCGCAGCGTTCGAGAATTTCCTGGTCCTGCACGATCTTGGCCTTGCCGTTGACGCGCAACGTGTCTTCAAAGCCGGGGATCAGGAACAACAGCCCGACATCCGGATTGGCAACGATATTGCTCATGGTGTCGAGGCGGTTATTGCCCGGCCGATCGGGAATGAAAATGGTGTTGTCGTCCAATATCTGCACGAATCCCGGCGGGTCGCCGCGCGGCGAAACATCCGCCCTGCCATCCGCCGCGCTGGTGCCGATGCAAAGAAACGGTGAGCGCGATATGAAATCCTTGCAATGCACATCAAGCTTGGGGAGCTGTTTGAGAAGGGCGAGCTCCATCGGCTCGCCAAAATTGCTTCTGAGCTCGCTTTCGCTTGCGATTTCCTTGTTGGAATCCTGATCCGCCATCATCTACCTCGTTTGATCTCGCGTTGACCCTGAGTATATCAGCGCTCCGGGGCGGCTGCCAACGGCTCATGGGGGTCGATTACAGCGTGACAATCCGCCCCGCGATATGGAATCAATAACTGCTTCCATTCAGTGCGAGTCGGGCCCATGAGCCACGCCAATTACATCCATCTCCGCGTTCATACCGCCTACTCGCTTTCGGAAGGCGCGATCAAGATAGACGAGCTTGCCGATCTCTGCCGCGCTGAGTGCATGCCGGCGGTGGCGATGACGGACAGGAACAATTTGTTCGGCGCGCTCGAATTTTCCGCGGCGTGCCGGAAATCTGGTGTGCAGCCGATATTGGGGTGTGAGTTGGCGCTGCGCCGGAAATCGAGCGAAAAGAGCCGGCGGCAGACGCGCGCGGAAGAACCCTATTGGCCGGCATTCCTGGTGCAAAATGAAACCGGTTGGCGCAACCTCATGGCGCTGTCCAGCATCGCCCATTTGCAAACGCCGAGCGGCGAGACGCCGCAAATCGATCTGGATTGTCTGGCCGCGCATTCAGACGGGCTGCTGGCGCTTTCCGGCGGGCCGCGCGGGCCGCTCGGCGCCCTCCTGTTGCAAGGCCAGGATGATGCCGCGCGCGAGATTTCGGCGCGTCTCGCCGAGATTTTCCCCGACCGTTTCTATATTGAACTGATGCGCCACGGCATGAATGACGAAGCGCGCATCGAGGCGGCGCTGGTCGATCTTGCCTATGCACAAGGCCTGCCGCTGCTGGCGACCAACGACGTCTATTTCGGCCCGCGCGATAAATACCAGGCGCATGACGCGCTGATGTGCATTGCCGAGGGTGCCCATATCGACGATCAGGAGCGCACCCGCCTGACGCCGGATCATTGTTTCCGGCCGGCCGAGGATATGTGCGAATTGTTCGCCGATTTGCCTGAAGCGGTGGACAATACCCTGACCGTGGCGCGGCGCTGCGCCTTTATGGCGCCGGAGCACGCGCCGATCTTACCCGCCTTCCCGATGGCGGATGGGATGTCGGAGGCGGACGCGTTGCGCGCCCAGGCGGAAGACGGCCTCGACCGCCGTCTTGAGCGCAATGTGTACAAAGCGGAAATGTCGGGCGAGGAGAGGGAAGCCGCGGCAAAACCCTATCGCCAACGCCTCGATTTCGAGCTCGGCGTCATCACCGATATGAAATATCCCGGCTATTTTCTCATCGTCGCGGAATTCATCCACTGGGCAAAGTCGGAGAATATACCGGTCGGACCGGGCAGGGGCTCGGGCGCCGGCTCGGTGGTCGCCTGGGCGCTCACCATTACCGATCTGGACCCCTTGCGTTTCGGCTTGCTGTTCGAGAGATTTCTCAATCCCGAGCGCGTGTCGATGCCGGATTTCGACATCGATTTCTGCCAGGAGCGGCGCGACCGCGTCATCGAACATGTTTGCGAAAAATATGGCCGCGAGCGGGTGGCGCAAATCATCACCTTCGGCAAGCTTCAGGCGCGCGCCGTCATTCGAGATGTTGGGCGCGTCATGGACCTGCCTTACCGCCAGGTCGACCGGCTGTCCAAACTGGTGCCTTACAATCCGGCCAAACCGGTCAGCCTGAAGCAGGCGATCGACAGTGAACCGCAGTTCGAGGTGATGAAGAAGGAAGACGCGGCGGTGCCGCGCCTGCTCGATATCGCCCTGCAACTGGAGGGCCTCTACCGTCATGCCTCGACCCATGCCGCCGGCGTGGTGATCGGCGACAGGCCGTTGCACGAACTCGTTCCGCTCTACCGCGATCCCAGATCGGAAATGCCGGTGACGCAATATTCGATGAAATATGTCGAACGCGCGGGGCTGGTGAAGTTCGATTTTCTCGGCCTGAAGACCTTGAGCGTCCTCGAATATGCCTGCCGGCTGTTGCAAGAGGGCGGGACGGTACTCGAACTGGACACGCTGCCGCTCGATGACGGGCCGACCTATGAGATGCTCGGGCACGGCGCCTCGATGGGGGTGTTTCAGTTGGAAAGCTCGGGCATGCGCGACGTCTTGCGCGGCATGCGGCCCGATACCTTCGAGGACATCATCGCCCTTGTCGCCCTCTACCGGCCGGGGCCGATGGGCAACATTCCCAAATTCATCGCCTGCAAGCATGGCGAAGAAGAGCCCGACTACATGCATGACAGCCTGGTCGAGATATTGCGCGAAACCTATGGCGTCATCGTATATCAGGAGCAGGTCATGCAGATCGCGCAGGTGCTGGCCGGATATAGCCTCGGCGCCGCCGATCTGCTGCGCCGCGCGATGGGCAAGAAAATCAAATCGGAAATGGATGCGCAGCGCGAAACATTCGTCAACGGCGCCGTCGAGAAAGGTGTCGCCAAGGCGCAGGCCAGCCAAATTTTTGAATTGGTCGCCAGGTTCGCCGATTACGGCTTCAACAAATCGCACGCCGCCGCCTATGCGCTGGTCGCCTATCAGACCGCTTATTTCAAGGCCAATCACGCGGTCGAATTCATGGCGGCGTCGATGTCCTTCGAACTTCGCGACACCGATAAGCTGGCCGCTTTCCGCCAGGAGCTGGAGCGCATCGGCATTTCACTGCTGGCGCCCGATATCAATGCGTCGGGAGTCAATTTTACGGTCGAATTGCCGGCGCAAGGAGGCAGTCCGGCGATTCGCTACGCCTTGGCGGCGATCAGGAATGTCGGCGATGGGGCGATGCGCGCGGTTGTCGCCGAGCGCCAAGCCAACGGTCCCTACGAGAGCGTCATCGATTTCGCCACACGGCTCGGTGCCGGCGTGGTCAACAAGCGCCAGCTCGAAAATTTGGTGCGCGCCGGCGCCTTCGATATGCTGGAGCCGAGCCGCCGCAAGCTGTTTGAAGCGGTGGAAATGTTGTTGCGCCACGCCGAGAGCGCCGAGCGCAACAGCGACCAGGATTCACTGTTCGGCGCCGGGCCGAATATGGGCATGCCCGAGCCGACATTGGCGGATGTTGCCGACTGGCCGCCGCTCGAGCGTTTGAATTACGAACAGGAAGCCATTGGCTTCTATCTCTCCGCCCATCCGCTCGAAGCCTATGACACGGTTCTCAAGGCTTTGCGGGTCACCGCTTGCGCACAATTCCTGGAGCGCGCCGATGAAGGCAAGACCAGCATTAATGTGGCGGGAGTCGTTCTCAACGTGCAGGAGCGGGATTCGAACGGGCGCCGTTTCGCCTTCGTACAGCTTTCCGATCCGAGCGGCAGCTTCGAGGTCGCTTTTTTTTACGAAGCTTACGGCGATGCGCGCGAGCTCCTGGAGCCCGGCCGTTTCCTGTTGGTTCGCGCCAATATTCGGGCGGAAGGCGAAATGATCAAGCTGACGGCTCAGAGCGCCGACGATTTGGAGCTCCAGGCGGTCGGCCGCATGAAGGGGTTGGAAATTCACTTTTGCGAGTCGGCGCCACTGGCCCCCCTCAGGAGCATATTGCAGCGCCAGGGCGCCGGGGCGGGGCGGATCGTTTTCCTGGTCAAGACGCCCGGGCGCGGTGACGTCGAAATGGGGCTGAGCGAGCGCTACGCATTGTCGCCGGCGGTGCGCGCCGAAATCGGCGCGCTGGACGGAATATTGGCGGTCCGCGACCTGTAAATCGCTCTGTTTTGGCTCGCGCGGCGGGGATTTGACTTGCGCGGCGAGCTGGGCGGGGGTATTTGTCTCGCACCCGCGCGGTGCGCGGGCATTTCGCACGCGGATATGCGGTGCACGCCGGTATATGGCGTCCGCCGCTCCGGTGTCCGGCAAGTTGTTCCGGACCAACTCCGCGGAGGCTTAACCGGAGAAGGAAATTTCATGGCTCTGCCAGAGTTCACCATGCGCCAGTTGTTGGAAGCGGGCGTACATTTCGGACA
This sequence comes from uncultured Alphaproteobacteria bacterium, assembly GCA_913053235.1. Classification (GTDB taxonomy): domain Bacteria; phylum Pseudomonadota; class Alphaproteobacteria; order UBA828; family UBA828; genus PTKB01. The sequence continues at coordinate 2,825 of CAJXFT010000011.1, read as the reverse complement.
TCAAACGCGCCGCTGGAACCCGAAAATGGGTCCGTATATTTTTGGCGTGCGCAACAGCGTCCATATCCTCGACCTGCAACAAACGGTGCCGATGTTTCATCAGGCATTGTCGGCACTGCGCGACGTCGCCGCCGGCGGCGGGCGCATCCTGTTCGTCGGCACCAAGCGCCAGGCCTCTGAGCCGGTCGCCGATGCGGCGCGCCGATGCGGCCAATATTATGTCAATCACCGCTGGCTTGGCGGCATGATGACGAACTGGAAAGCAGTTTCCGGATCGATCAAAACCCTGATCGTTCTCGAGGAACAGCTGGGCGATGAAAATCTCGGTTTGACCAAGAAAGAAGTGCTTCAACTCACCCGCCGGCGCGACAAGTTGGACCGCGCGCTGGGCGGCATCAAGGATATGGGCGGCGTTCCCGATATACTCGTGGTGATCGATACCAACAAAGAAGATATCGCCGTCATGGAGGCGCGCAAACTGGGTATCCCCGTCGTCGCGGTGGTGGACAGCAATTGCGATCCCGAATTGATCAGCTATCCGATTCCCGGAAACGATGACGCCATCCGGGCGTTGAATTTCTATTGCGACCTCTTTGCGCGGGCGATTATTGACGGCCTGCAACAGGAATTGGCCGATTCCGGCGCCGATATCGGCGAATCAATGGAAGCGCCGGTAGAAGAAATTCCGACCGAAGCAGCCATCGTGGAAGAAGCGGTGGCGGCTTCTGTGGCGGCGGCGGCTCCCGAAGCGGCGGCGGCTCCCGAAGCGGCGGTGCTTCCCGAAGTGGCGGCGGCTCCCGCGGCGGCCCCTGTGGCAGAGGCGGCTCCCGAAGCGGCGGCGGCTCCCGCGGCGGCCCCTGTGGCAAAGGCGGCGCCCGAAGCGGCCCCCGAAGCGGCCACAGAAGCGGCAGCGACGGATGACGCCAAGGAACAGCCCGCCGCCGCGCCAGCCGATGATGCCGCCGGCGCTAATCCCGGCAGCGGCGAGTAGGACATAACTTTTTTAAGCGGACGCGCTGGCGGATGTCGGCGCAAGAGTTGAGGAGATAGCAACCATGGCCGATATCACGGCAGCACTGGTCAAGGAACTACGCGAGAAAACCGGCGTTGGAATGATGGATTGCAAGAAGGCGCTGGGCGAAACCTCTGGCGACATCGAAGCGGCCGTCGATTGGCTGCGCACGCAGGGTCTTGCCGCCGCCGCCAAAAAGGCGGGCCGTGTCGCGTCCGAAGGGCTTATCGGGCTCTCGGCCGGTGAAAATTCGGCGGCGCTCGTCGAAGTAAACTCCGAGACCGATTTCGTTTCGCGCAACGAGGATTTTCAGGCCGCGGTGCGCGAGGTGGCGGCCCTGGCGCTGGGTTGCGGCGGCGATATCGACAAATTGCGGGCGTCGGATTATCCCGGCAAGGGGCACAGCGTCGATGCGGAAATTGTCCATCTCGTATCGACAATCGGAGAAAACATAAATATTCGCCGTGCCACCGCATTGTCGGTCGATGGCGGTGTCGTCGCCAGCTATATACATGCCGCAACGGCGCCGGAACTGGGCCGCATCGGCGCCTTGGTGGCCATTCGCTCGGACGGCGACAGCGCTGCCTTGAGCCAACTCGGACATCAGCTCGCCATGCATGTGGCGGCGGCCAATCCGCAGGCGATTTCGGTGCAGGATCTCGACAGCGACGATGTGGCGCGCGAGCGTGCGGTGCTTCGCGAACAGGCCGAGGGATCGGGCAAACCGGCTGAAATCATCGACAAAATGGTGGATGGCCGGCTGCGCAAATATTATCAGGAAGTTGTCCTTCTCGAGCAGACCTTTGTCATCGATGGTGAAACCAATGTGGCAAAAGTTATTGAGCAGGCGGCGAAGGATCTGGGCAGCCCCGTCGCGGTCACCGGCATCAGGCGGTTTGCGCTTGGAGAAGGTATCGAGCGTGAAGAAAGCGATTTCGCCGCCGAAGTAGCGGCACAGCTCGAATAACGGCTTTTCGCCGGCGCCGCGTCCGGAATTCTGGAGGCGGCGCGTTGTTTGATGTAATGTTGGGGCCTGGGCATATGGCGCCCGGAATTTGCGGCACGCTTATTCCGTAAATTTCGTGCGGTTATACCGGAGGGGGGGCGCAAGTCGGGTTAAACGCGACTACCGGCGGGGAGTCTCTGGAGTAAATATGGATTCTGAGGCTAAATTCCATCGTATTCTCCTCAAGATTTCGGGGGAAGCGCTAATGGGAGACGAGCCCTACGGAATCGATAGCGAAACGGTGAACCGGGTCGCCTTCGATATCGCCGAGGTTCACCGTCTGGGCGTGCAGATTTGCGTCGTCGTCGGCGGCGGCAATATCTTTCGCGGAATATCCGGCGCCGCCGCCGGAATGGAACGCGCCAGCGCCGATTATGTCGGCATGTTGGCGACTGTGATGAACGCATTGACCATGCAACATGCGTTGGAGAAAATCGATGTGGCAACGCGGGTGTTATCGGCCATTCCGATGGCGACCGTGTGTGAGCCCTATGTTCGCCGCAGGGCCGTTCACCACATGGGCAAGGGGCGGTTGGTGATTTTTGCCGCGGGCACCGGCAACCCGTTTTTTACCACCGACACGGCGGCGGCGCTGAGAGCGGCTGAAATGGGATGCGATGCCTTGTTCAAGGCAACCAAGGTCGATGGTGTCTATTCCGCCGATCCCGAGAAGGATAGCGGCGCCGAACGTTACGAAAAGCTGAGTTATTTGGATGTTCTGTCGCGCGATCTCGGCGTGATGGACGCCTCGGCCGTATCCCTGGCGAGAGAAAATCGAATTCCGATTGTCGTATTCTCGATCCGCCG
>CAJXFT010000010.1 GCA_913053235.1 uncultured Alphaproteobacteria bacterium | reverse complement strand
ATGAGGCGTGATCCAGCGCAGCATGGGTTCCGGTCGTGAAAGAGACTGGTATTTGATCTTGAGCGCCTTTTTATCACGAATGGCCCTCAGGACAGCCTGTAGTCTCTTGGGATCGATATCGCGCCGGGGCAGGGGAAGAACGTCGTAGCTCGGCAGGTTGGGTATCCAGCTCTCCTGTTCCGCCAATATTCCGACCGATATCGACCTTAGCTGCGCCAGGTAGCGGCTGGAGTCCGGTTTCAGGAATAAAGGTCTGAACTCCGGCGTCACCACATAGCATTTGGCCTTCTTGTCATAGACGATATTGCCCGGCGCCAGTTCCTGATAGCGCGTGAGGTCCATCGAGGCCTGCGGCACCGATATCTCGAAAAACTCCATCAGGTCTCTTCGGTTCAGCCGTTCCTCCCAAAAGAGGCGGAACTCCATGAACTCGAAGCGTCGGCGAACGCCCAAGCTGATGCTGGTTTCCTTGTTTTGTTCTTTCGACGTGTGCGCCACAGACATCGCAATACCCTGGATAAGCATAGAAATTATATTGACATATATATCAGTCGTGACTATATTCTAGTCTCATTCACGGCAGACAGCAATGACCGGCGGCGCCAAAAAAGGCGTTTCGCAACAGGGTACCGTTTTGTCAGGGGGATAAGGGCAATGGCATCAGTGGCTTGGGCCGATTCCGGCCAATCGGAAGGAATAAACGACAACAGCCTATATCTGACCGCTCATGCGGCGAAAAGATCGCAACAGCGCGCGATTCGAGTCGGAATCATCGACTTCGTACTCAACGAGGCGGACCAGGAACGCCACGTCGGGGGCGGATGCCGCAGTTACTGGATCAGCCAGCAGGAACTAGCCCGTCTGCGCAAAGCAGGCCGTGACAATGCTCTCCTGGAGCGTGCTTCAAACATTGTGGTGATCATTCATCCGGAAGACGGGGCCGTGATCACCGCCATGCATGGCTACAGCCGGCGCGCGCGAAGCGAACCCTAGAATCACAGGAAAGATACAAACACCCATGCAGATCATTCACGACACTATTCAGAACATCCAAGTCGGCCCGGCGCAAAACTTTGAAGGGCTGACCATGTGGCCGTTGGTCGGCAAGAATACCAACGGAGAACCCGACTACCTTGCCTTGGACGAGGCCCTTGAAAAGGAACTGGCGGAAGTAACCGAAATCTCCGATGCGGGAAGCGTACCGGAGCTTCGCTTCAAGAATGGAGCACTCAAACCGGTGCTTCTGGTCGATGGCGAGGAACTGATTGGCGCCAAGCAAAACCGTGTCCTCAACGTCACGGTCTTGGCGCCGGCGGAGAAAGATATCGTCATTCCGGTCTCTTGCGTCGAGGCCGGTCGCTGGCAGCATCGCAGCCGCAAATTCTCGTCGTCGGGACGTGCCCATCATTCGCGCGGTCGGGCCAAGAAGGCGGCCCAGGTCTCTGCCAGCCTGAGTGCAGGAATGGGACGGCGGAGCAATCAGTCGGAAGTCTGGGATGAAATCTCGGCGAAATCAGAGCGCATGAGTGTGCACTCGAACACTGCTGCAATGGAGGATATCTACGAGCAGAACCGCCGACCGCTGGAAGACTATGTCGACGCCATCAAGCCGGTCGAGAATCAGGTCGGGGCTATCTTCTCGGTGCATGGCCGAATCGTCGGGATTGATCTCTTCGATCATCCATCAACACTGAACCGCATCCTTCCCAAACTGGTGCAGAGCTGCGCGCTCGATGCACTCGATCCGCTGGATGTGCCTGTTGACGGTCAAGGCACGGAAAGCCGCGTCTCCGTTGACAAACTGTTTGCCGATATGGGCTTGAGTGAGATGAAGAGCTATCCGGCGGTGGGCGAGGGTGAAGAAGTGCGCCTCGCCGCGTCAAATATTGCGGGCAGTGCCTTGGTGGTGAACGGCGATGTGGTTCATCTGAACGCGTTCTATCAGTAATCGAACTTGGAAATTCGCAGATTGCGTAGGCCACAATCAGAAATGCCACACAGCGAAAATCGAAGAGCTCATATGGTCCCTAGACGGCCAAGTAGTTTCGATCGAATGGGCGGGATGATCTGGACCTTGATAGATAAGATGTGCACACTTGCGTCGCTGCTCCTTGGACCTTTCTCTATGCTGTTTGGGATCGCAACCGCTAACATTTGGTTCCTGCTCGGCGGGGCGGCATTCACCATCTGGGCGTTGTATCAAGCGTTCAAGAGGAGGCAATGACTATGACCACACTAGGCAAACCTGGCTCGCATGATCAGGTCATGGGCGGTCGCAAAAAGGCGGGGTGACCACGAAGTCTCAAAGCGTATTGGGGAGCCAAAACCCTTGTTGAAAACGTTTCTCAAAAAACTCTTGAAAGGTGGATCGGCGCGAAGCGTTGTTTCCGAGCAGCAGTGTGATTCAGAAATGGAAAAATCAGAGTTCGCTGTGACGGCATCAAAGTGCGATCTTACGGCGGTTCGTTATGATGCGTTTGAGCGGTTGAAATGACTGTAAATCGCCAGATTTCCCTGTATTTTCCCTGTATAACAGGGAAATCCAACAGAGACTGGTTCGCTCTGGACTGCGTCCACCACCAGCACCCGGTTACATGTCGGAACGGCGCGGCCGGCAAATACGCGCCGGGCGAATTCACGTGATTTGGCGCTATTTGGCCGGCGGCGGGCGCTTTGGCGAGGTCTCGGCGAGCCAAGGCAGGGCGCCCCGGGTGGCCGACCAGTTTTCCCTGTTGGCGATCACATAGAGGACGGCTTCGTCCTTCGATCCGACGGCGTAGTGCGGCGGCGGGGATTTGGGCAGGCGTCTTGCGCCGAGCAGCAGGGCGGGAACATGCGGGTTGTTTTTGATGGCGGCCTTCAAGGTCTTGCCGGCGACCGCGGATGGGCCCTGCTTCTTGAATGTCAGCAGAGCCTTGCTGTAGGACCATTCGGCGAAATCTTGTTCCTCGTAATCCGCCAGTATGCCTTGCGCGCCGTCGAGATCGTCCAGGACAAACAGCTTGGCCGTGAGAGAATACCGCAGGCCTTGATTGTCGTTGGGATTGAGCCGCAGCATATCCCACAGATGCGCGACCGCGTCGGCGCGTTCGCCCAGTCGCCAGAGGCATTCGGCCAGCCCGGCGCGGGCCCGCATGTAGGGGCGGGATTCCAGAATGCCCCAGAAATGGCCGACGTCGTGCTCGAAGGCTTCCGGCCCGAGCGCCGCTTCCCCGGCGGCGACGCCGCGTTCGTAGTGGCGCCGCGCCTCGATGATGCTGCCCGCCGCTTCCTCGGCCAACAGAACGTGGGCGTCGGCGCAGAGATCGGAGATTTTCAGCGCCCGTTTGGCCGCGGCGACGCGTTCGCGTTTGCTTGCGCTGTCCCAGGCGTCATACATGATCTCCTGGGCCTGGTGCAGCGCCTCGTCGCCGTCATCTTCGCCCTCATCGAACAGATCTCCGGAAAAACGCCCGCCGAGGAGATTGGCCATCATGCCCTCGATGGCGCGCCGGTCGGGCAACGGGGGCAACGGCGCGGCGGCGGCCGGCGCGGCCTTCTTCTTGCCGCCGGACGGCGCTTTTTTTCTGTTTTTGCGACGGTTCTTGCTGACCGGCACGGGACCCTCAGAAAGGCCTGTTGGGAACACAGGCGAGCATAGCGGAATGCGCCGTGGAAGGCTCGCGTTTTTTCCCGAGGGACGCTCGGGAATGCTTGAAAATATTCGTCAACGACGCCCCATCCGGGACCGTCCGTGCCGTCGGACCCGCCACAAAGTGCTCGATCGGATGCGCGCGCTTCCAAGCACCGAGCCTACTTTTCCTCTCTTGCATTTCGCCATCCCAATCCAAGCAGCCGCTTAGCTAGTGCCCCAATATGATATCAACATGGTTGTAAGCTGCTGCCAACAGGAGGCGCGGGCGGGCGGAATCAAGCAGTGGGTTTGCCTGCCGTGCGGCCACAACATGATTGGCACGATGCCCGACGTCCGCCCGTTCCGCGGCGCCCGGCACGACCGGTTCGCGACCTGGCGGGAGGCGGAACGGATTTTTCGTGTTACGCCGGAGCATGTGCGCGACGGGGTCAGCCAATTGCGCTCGCTGCCGCGGCTCGGACTTCCGCACGGCCGCAAGCTCGCCACCGTCCGCGGCTACAACTATGTCGCCCAGTTCGACGCCTGGAGCGGCGATTTCGAGCGCGCCATCGCCACCGCCGAGGGGCGCGACGAATGACGCCGTCAGGTCGAACCAATCGGGCGTCGGGCGGGAAATCCGGGCAAACCGGCGCCCCAACTAAAGGTTCGTTTTTCGCCGCCGTGCTATAGGGTTCGGGCGGGCGGCGCGCCGGACGCGCGCCGGAAAGGGTATCCAAATTGCCGGGCAGAATACTCGTCTATACGGACAGCCATGGCCGCTGCGGCGTCGGCATCAATATGGCGGCGCTGCTGGAGCGGCTTTGCGGCGCCGGCCATGAGGTGTTTTGCGCCCAGCGCCGGGAAGAAATCGCGGCGCAGCGCCGGCTCGCCGAATTGGGTGTGCAATATATCCGCTTTGAGCGCGATCCCGACGAAGATTTCACCGCCTTCGCCAATGACCGCAGCATCCCGCAAGAGATCTTCTCGCGCGTCCGCCCCGATGTGGTTTTGTTCATGAACGGCCATCCGCTCGGCACCTTCGCCGCCGTCGATACGGCGCTGGCGCGCGCCCTGCCCTACGTGATTTGGGAGGGTGTGGTGGCGCTCCATTTGCTGCCCGATCTGGTGGCGCTCAAGGGCGCCCTGGAAGCCCATTATCTCGGCGCCCGTGCCGTCATCACCAATTGCGCCGAGAATATGCATCAGCTCACAAGCGCGCTCGGATTGTCCGCCGATTTCGGCCGCGTCATTCTGAATGGCGCGGCGGACGAATTCTTCTTGCCGCGCGACGAGGCGGCGCGCCGGGCCTTGCGCGCCGGTCTCGGCGTCGGCGATGATGAAATCCTCTGCTTCACCGCGGCGACGCTCGAAGCGGCGAAAGGCTATCAATTTCAATTGGGCGCCGCTCAAATTCTGCGCGACCGGCCGATCGGCCGCAAACTGAAATTCGCCTGGGCCGGCGAGGGCTCCGAGCGCCAGTTTCTCGAAGCGGCCATCGCCAGGTTCGAACTGTCGCGGCATATTTCGGTTTTGGGACAGCGCTCCGATGTCGCCCAGCTGCTCGACGCCGCCGATATTTTTTTATTGCCGTCACAGAGCGAAGGCCTGCCGGCCTCGATTCTGGAAGCCATGGCCAAGGGCGTGCCGGTGATCGCCACCGCGGTCGGCGGCATTCCCGAAGGGCTGGCGGATTGCGGCAGGTTGCTGCCCGGTGGCGAGGAATTGGCCGAATTGTCGCAAGGCCTGGCGGCGGCGCTGGCCGATCTCGCCGGCGATAGCGCCGAGCGCCGGAGAATCGGCGCGCGGGGGCGCGCCCGGGCGCGCGCGCATTTCACCCGCACCCGCACGCTGAATGAATTGCAGGCGGTTATCGAAGACGCCTTGGCGGCGCGCTGAGGCGGCGCCCGGTTGACAACGGCGTGTGGCAGCGCTAATCTATTTTTGAACATAGTATCCACATAACGGATATTGCTTTGCCGACCCTGAGCGGGGCCGTGCGGCGACCGGAGCAGAAAATGAACCTTCGCATTGCAATCGATACCGGCGGCACCTTCACCGATGTGGTGGTGATCGACGAGGCGAGCGGCGCCCAGCACGCCATCAAAACGCCGAGCACGCCGGGCGATCCCAGCGTCGGCCTGTTGACGGGCTTGCGCAAGGCGGCCGAGGCGGCGGGCGGCGCGCCGGCTGACGTCAGCCACGTGCTGCACGGCTCGACGACGGCGACCAACGCCGTCCTCGAACATAAATTCGAAGGCCTCGGCCTGTTGGTGACGGAAGGCTTCCGCCACGTCATCGAGATCGCCCGCCAGTCGGTGCCGGACGGCTACGGCAATTCCTTCTTCTGGGTCAAGCCGCCGCGCCTGGTGCCGCTGCATCTGGTGCGCGAAGTCGGCGGTCGGCTCGATTTCGAAGGCAATGAGCTGGCGCCGCTCGACGAACAAGGCGTCATCGCGGCGGTCGAGGAACTGGTCGCCGACGGCGTCAAATGCCTCGCCGTTTGTCTGCTCCATTCCTATGCCGATGCGCGCCATGAACGCCGCGTCGGCGAAATCATCGCCGAGAATTTTCCCGACCTCTTCGTTTCGCTGTCCTATGTCGTGCTGCCGGAATACCGCGAATATGAGCGCGCCATGACGACCCTTATCGACGTCATGGTGAAGCCCTATTGCAAGACCTATCTCAATCAGGCGGCGGCGGAAATCCGCGGCGAGGCGGGCGACATCCCGTTCCTCATCATGCAGTCCAACGGCGGCGTGGTGAGCAACCGCGCCGCCGGCGACAAGCCGGTCACCATGCTGCTCTCGGGCCCCGCCGCCGGCGTCCTCGGCGCCGCCTTCATGTCCGGCCTGGCCGGCTTCGACGATATCCTGACCCTCGACGTCGGCGGCACCTCGACCGATGTGTCGCTGGTCGAAAATCTCGAGCCGCAACTGACCAGCAATTCGCTGATCGAAAACTATCCGGTCAAGACGCCGATGCTCGATATCGCCACCGTCGCCAGCGGCGGCGGCTCGCTCGCCTGGGTCGACGATTACGGCGCCCTCAAGGTCGGCCCCAAGAGCGCCGGCGCCGAGCCCGGCCCGATCTGCTATGGCCGCGGCGGCAGCGAGCCGACCGTGACCGACGCCGCCCTGGTGCTCGGGCGCCTGCCGCACGCTCTGGTCGGCGGCGAAATAGAGCTCGACGTCGAGGCGGCGCGGCGCGCCTATCAGCGCCTCGGCGAGCGCTTCGATATGAAGGCTGAGGAAGCCGCCGCCGGGGTGATGGAGATCGCCGCCGCCAACCAGGTGCATGGTATCCGCCAGGTCTCGGTCATGAAGGGCCGCGAGCCCGGCCTCTACGCCCTGGTGGCGTTCGGCGGCGCCGGCGGTCTGTTCGCCGCCGAGGTGGCGGATTTTCTCAACATCCGTACCGTTCTGTCGCCGCCCAATCCGGGCAATCTGTCGGCCTTCGGTTTGCATGTCTCGGACATCAAGCGCGATTACATCCGCACTCTGGTGCGCCAGCAATCGAGCGCCAAGAGCGCCGAGATCGAGGCCGCGTGGGGCGAGTTGGAGGCGTTGGGGCGGCGCGAGATCGCCGCCGAGGGCGTCGCCGAGGACGCCATTCAGGTCGCCCGTTCGGCCGATGTGCGCTATGTCGGCGAAGGCCATGAAGTGTCGGTGGCGGTGCCGCCCGAATTGGCGGCGGACGCCGCCGTGCTGCATGTCTGGTCGGAATTCCACAATGTCCATATGCGCACCTTCGGTTTCGCCTATGAAGGCAGCCAAGATGTCGAGCTGGTGAACTTGCGCATCCAGGCGACCGGGCGCATTCATCGGCCCCGCGTTCCGCCGCCCGACCCGGGTGCCGGCGCGCCGGCCGCTATTGCCCAGCGCCCGGTCTATTGGCGTGGCCAGGGCTGGGACGAATGCGATATATTCCGCCGCGAAAAGCTGTCACCGGGGCATCTGATGAACGGCCCGCTGATCGTCGAGGAATATGGCTCCACCACCGTCGTTCCGCATGGCTGGTGCGTCGGCGCCGATGCGCATGGCAATCTTAAGCTGGAGAAGCTGACATGAGCGAACAATCCGCATCTCCGGCCCTCGGGCCGGTGGAACTGGAAGTGATCGTCGGCACCGTGCGCTCCGCCGAGTTGGAGATCGAAGCGGCGGTCGAGCGCACCTCGCGCTCGCCGATGATACGCGACCAGCATGACTACCGCGTCGCGCTTTTTGACGCCAAGGGGCGTAAGCTAACGGGCCGTTCTTATTCCGCCCTGGTCGAACCGGTATTCGAATATTTCGGCGCCGACGATATTCATCCCGGCGACGTGTTTTTCTGGAACGACCCCTATAACAGCTCCGGCGGCATCGGCCATATCCCCGATCTCTGCACCACCGTGCCGATATTTTACGGTGAGCGCCTGGTCGGCTTCAGCCAGGTCTTCGGCCATCACGACGATGTCGGCGGCTCGGTGCCGGGCAGCCTGCCGGTCGACGCCACCGATATGTGGGCCGAGGGCCTCGTCGTGCCGCCGGTCAAGCTCTCCGACCGCGGCGTGCTCAACGAGGCGGTGCTGAAGATCGTCGAGCGCAATTCGCGCCTCTCCGAGCATCTCAGGGGCGACATCGACGCCGAGATCGGCGCCGCGCAACTCGGCGCCGGGCGCATCATCGCCATGGCCGAGCGCTACGGCGTCGACAATCTCGAAGCCGCCTTCGATGCCATCATCGAGAATTGCACGCGCACTATCCGCGAGGAGCTGCTGCCCAAGATCGCCGACGGCGTCTATCACTGGGAAGATTATATCGAGTGCGACGGCGTCGAGGCGCCGAGACTGCACGCGCTGCGACTCACCATGACCAAGACCGCCGACAAGATCACTCTCGATTTCACCGGCACCGACCCGGAAGCCAAGGGGCCGATCAATTGGCCGATCGACTATAGCGACGGGCGTTTCGCGCGCAAATGGATGGCGCCGGTGCTGCGCTCGCTCGCGGAGACGCCGGAGCGCGCGGCCGAGATCGACATGAACGAAGGCGTGCTCGACGTCATCGAGGTCAATTTCCCGGGCAAGGGCACGCTGGTCACGCCGACCTTCGGCAAACCGACGGGATTGCGCTTTTTCATCCTGCTGCGCTCGCTCGGCGTCTTCGCCGCCTGCCTTTCCAAGGCGACCGGCGGACGCATGCCGGCGGACCATGAGACCATCCGCATCTGGGGCCTGCACGGCGGCAAGACGTCGAAGGAATTCTATCTCTTCCGCGAGGTGCTCGGCGGCGGCGGGCCGGGCCGGCCATGGGCCGATGGCAGCGACGTCGTCCATATCGTGCCCAATTCGCGCAACCTGCCGGCCGAATTTTCCGAGACCCGTTATCCGGTGCTCGTCGAAAAGCTCGGCCTGGCCGCCGATTCGGGCGGTGCGGGATACCGCCGGGGCGGCTGCGGCTATGACAAACGCATCCGCGCGCTCGCCGATTCGACGCTGCTCTCGAATGCCGACCGCGCACTGTTGAATACCTATGGCGTCAATGGCGGCGGGCCGGGCGAGGCGTATGGCATTACCGTGCGCCATGGCGACGGCTCAGAGCAGAGCGTCGCCGGCATGTCGGACAATGTTGAAATCAAGGCCGGCTCGGTGGTCAATATCAAGACCACCGGTGGCGGCGGCTGGGGCGATCCGCTGCGCCGCGAAGCCGAGCTGGTATGCGCCGATGTGCGCTCGGGCCTGGTCAAGGAGGAAGCGGCGCTGGAAGATTACGGCGTCGTGCTGAAGCGCGACGGCCACCGCCTCATCGCCGATCGAACCGCCACCGCCAACCGCCGCGCCGAGCTGCGCGGCAAGCGCGGCAAGCTGGCGATGTTTGACCGCGGCCCATATTTCGCGCAGATAAAGCGCGACACCGGTATTGCCTGGCCTGAAGGCTGGAGCGATCCGGACGAAGGCTGCTATGCCAGCGAAATCGACGAAACGGATTGGCAAGATGAAACCGCCGCTGTTCGATTACGTAACGCCTGAGAGCGTCGAGGAAGCCGTCGCGGCGCGCGCCGCCGACGAGGATTCGGTGTTTCTCGCCGGCGGCCAGAGCCTCATCCCGACGCTCAATTTCCGCATCGCCAATCCCACCATGCTGATCGATATCAGCCGCATCGCGGCGCTCAAGGGAATCGAAATCTCCGACACCGAGATCACCATCGGCGCCATGGTGCGCCAGCGCCAGATCGAGCGCGACTCAGGCGTGGAGCGCGCTAATCCGCTGCTGCGCGAGGTCTTGCACAATGTCGCCCATACGGTGGTGCGCAACCGCGGCACCCTGGCCGGCAGCATCGCCCATGCCGACGCGGCGGCGGAATCGCCGGCCATGCTGCTCGCCAGCGGCGGCTCGGTCGAGGTGCGCGGCCCGGGCGGCGGGCGCCGCATCGAAGCCGATGATCTGTTTAAGTTTCATCTCACCACCAGCCTGGAGCCGGGTGAAATGATCACCGCCGTGCGCATTCCGGTGCTGGCGCCTTCGACCGGCTGGGCGTTCAAGGAATTCGCCCGCCGGCGCGGCGATTATGCGCTGGCCGGCATCTGCGCCCTGGTGACGCTCGACGATTCCGGGCGCTGCACAAGTGCGCGCCTCTCGGCCTGCGGCATCGCCTCGACGGCTCTGCGCCTCGTCAAGGCGGAGCAGGAATTGAGCGGTGGAATGTTGGACGAGGCCGCCATTGTCCGCGCCGCCAAGGCAGCACGCGACGCGGTGACGGCGGCGGATGACAGCCAGGCCAGCACCGCCTATCGCCGCCATCTGGTCGATACCCTGACACGGCGCACCCTCGCCGTCGCCAAAACGCGGGCCGAGGAAAGGTCCGCGCGATGACGCGCCGCGTGCGCCAGGAGATGGCCAGGTCGAGCGCCGACCCGACGCGCCAGGTCTCGCTCACCGTCAATGGCGAAGCGGTAACGCGCGAAGTCTCGACGCGCCTGCTGCTGTCGGATTTCCTGCGCCACGAATTGGGCCTGACCGGCACCCATGTCGGCTGCGAGCACGGCGTTTGCGGCTGCTGCACGGTGACCCTCGACGGCGCCGCCATGCGCTCCTGCCTGGCCTTCGCGGTGCAGGTCGAGGGCGCCGATATCCGCACCATCGAAGGCGTCGCCGGCGCCGGTGATGTGCTGCACCCGGTGCAGCAGGCGTTTCACGAATGCCATGCCCTGCAATGCGGGTTCTGCACGCCGGGCTTCATCATGTCGATCGTCACTTATTTCGAGGAGAACAAAGATCCCGATTTGAGCGATGACGGAATCCGCGCGGCATTGTCGGGCAATCTGTGCCGCTGCACCGGTTATCAGAATATCGTCAAAGCGGTGCGCCGCGCCCATGAACTGATGAAGGCCTAAGCGCGATGTCGACCGCCATGTTCGGAGCCCGTGTGCAACGCCTCGCCGACGCCAGGCTGGTGCGCGGCGAAGGCAGCTTTATCGACGATATTCCGCTCGAGGGCGCGCTCCATGTGGCCTTCGTCAGGAGCCCCTTCGCGCGCGCCCGTATTCTCTCCATCGATTGCCAGGCGGCGCGCGAGATGGAAAGCGTCGCCGCCGTCTATACCTGCGACGATCTCGGCAGCCTCGATATCCTGATGCCGCTCTTGATCCCGCACCCCTCGCTTGACCAGCCGCGCACCCAGCGCCCGTTGGCGCGCGGCGACGTTTTCCATGTCGGCCAGCCGGTCGCCATGGTGGTGGCGCTCGACCGCTACACGGCGGAAGACGCGATCCGCCTGATCGACGTCGATTACGAGCCGCTCGAAGTGGAATTGGATCTGCAGGCGGCGGTGGCGGACGGGGCGCCGCGCGTCCATGAGGATGTCGCCAACAATGTGGCCGCCCATTTCGTGCAGAGCACGGGCGATCCCGACGGTGCTTTCGCGCGCGCCGATCATATCACCAAGATCAAGGTCCAGGTCGATCGCAGCACGGCGGCGCCGCTCGAATGCCGCGCCGTCGCGGCGCGCTGGGACAGGGTCTCGGGTGAGCTCACGGTGTGGGACGGAACCCAGGCGCCGATCTCGGTGCGCGGCGGCCTGGCCTCGATTCTCGGCCTCGACGAAGACAAAGTGCGCGTCACCGCACCAGACGTCGGCGGCGGCTTCGGACAAAAAGTGCTGCTTTTCTATCCCGACGAATTGCTGGTGCCCTTCGCCGCCATGCAGTTGGGCCGGCCGGTCAAATATATCGAGGACCGCAACGAGAATTTCATCGGCTCGTCGCAGGAACGCACGCAGATTCACGAACTCGAACTGGCCGCCACCAAGGACGGCGAGGTCCTGGGTTTACGCGATTCCTTCCTGCACGATACCGGCGCCTTCATTCCCTACGGCATCGCCATCGCGCAGGTCGCCTCGACGTCGATCGCCGGGCCTTACCGGGTGCCCAATATCTGGGTCGAGTTCAAGGCCGTCTATACGCCGACCGTCACCATTACGCCCTATCGCGGCTGCGGCCGGCCGCAGGCCTGTTTCGCTATCGAACGCGCTATGGACAAGCTTGCCGACGAGCTCGGCCTCGACCGTTTCGAGGTGCGCCGGCGCAATCTCATCCGCGACGAGGATTTCCCCTACCGCCGCGACGGCCTGATGTTCGCCGATGGCCTGGCGGTGGAATATGACAGCGGCCAATATGGCCGCGCCCTCGACATGATGGCCGAGCATATCGATCTCGACGGCTTCGCCGCCGAACAGCAAGAGGCGCGCGCCGAGGGGCGCTATCTCGGCCTCGGCCTCGGCTTTTATGTCGAAGGCACCGGGCTCGGCCCCTATGAGGGCAGCCATATCCGCATCCACCCGATCACCGGCAAGGTCTACGTCAATACCGGCCTGTCGTGCCAGGGCCAGGGCCACGAGACCGTGTTCGCGCAGGTCGCCGCCGATCAGCTCGGCGTCGATGCCTCCGACGTGATCGTCGTCGAGGGCGATACCGCCGCCTTCGATTGGGGCGTCGCCACATTCGCCAGCCGCGCCGCCGTGGTCAGCGGCAACGCCATCCACAAGGCGGCGGCGAAAGTGCGTGAGCAGGTACTCGAAGCGGCCTCCAACATGCTCGAAGCGGCGAAGGAGGATCTCGTTCTCGAAGGCGGCAAGGTGTTCGTCAATGGTGTGCCGGATATGGCGGCGACCCTGGCCGAGATCGCCACCGCGTCAAACCCGCTGCGCTACGCCTTCAACGAGGCGGCCAAGACCTCGACCCAGTTTGCCCCGGCGAGCCGCCATGATGGCCCGGCCCTGGGCGAGGGCGAGGCGCCCGGCCTCGAGGCGACGGATTATTACAGCCCGCCGCATGCCGCCTGGGCATACGGCGTGCACGCCGCCATCATCGAGGTCGATCCCGACCTCTGTTCGATAACATTCAAGCGCTATATCTGCGTCCATGATTGCGGCCGCATGATCAATCCGACCCTGGTCGAGGGCCAGATCATGGGCGGCATCGCGCAAGGTGTGGGCGGCGCCCATTACGAGCGCATCGAATTCGACGAAGAGGGAAATCCGCGCAACGCCAACTTCATGGATTTCTTGATGCCCTACGCGACCGAGGTGCCGCACGCCGAAATCCTCCATATCGAGACGCCGTCGCCGCTCAATCCGCTCGGCGTCAAGGGCGTCGGCGAAGCCGGCTGCATCCCGGTCGGCCAGGTCGTCGCCTCGGGCGTCGCCGACGCGCTTCAACCGCTCGGCATCGGCCCGCTCGAACATGTTCCGCTCACGCCTGACATGATTTTCACCGCACTGGGCGGCGAAAAAGAAGAATAGCGGTTCAGGCGCCGAGCGCCTCTTCAACTTCCTTGAGAGTGGGCATCGATTGCGCCGTGCCCGGGCGCGTTACCGAAATACCCGCTACTGCACAGCCGAAACGGACGGCCTCCAATGGCCTGTCGCCGCGCGCCAGAGCGACCGTGAAAGCGCCGTTGAAAGCGTCGCCGGCGCCCGTCGTCTCGGCCACCGGTGCGAAGCTGTGCGCCGGGCACAGTTCGGATATTTCCCTCGTGTGCAGCAGCGCGCCCTGTTCGCCGAGCGTGATGATCACGTTGCCGACGCCTTTATCCAACAGCGCTTCGCCGGCTTGGCGCGCTTCTTCGACGGTGCCGACTTTGATCCCGGTCAAATCCTCGGCCTCGGTTTCGTTGGGCGTGAAATAGTCCGAAAGGGTAAAAAATTCATCACCCAGTTCGGCCGCCGGTGCCGGATTTAGAATCGTCGTGACGCCGGCCTGGCGGGCGATTTCCAGGGCGCGCCGCGCCGCGGGGAGCGGTTGTTCGAGCTGGGTGACGAACACTGAGGCGGCGCCGATCAGCCCGTCCAGCGCTTCGATGTCGGCGGTCGAGATGGTTG
Source organism: uncultured Alphaproteobacteria bacterium (assembly GCA_913053235.1). Classification (GTDB taxonomy): domain Bacteria; phylum Pseudomonadota; class Alphaproteobacteria; order UBA828; family UBA828; genus PTKB01. The sequence continues at coordinate 27,354 of CAJXFT010000010.1, read as the reverse complement.
CCGCCGCACCGGGGCAGACGATGATCGCATTGTCGCCGCTGCCGTCTTCGAGAAAGATCGAGGCGGCGCCGGTATAGCTTTCGGGCACGCGCTCGACCTCCGTCTTGACGCCGGCCTCGGCCCAAATCCGCATCGCCATGTCGCCGAACGGATCGACGCCAATTTTCGAGATAAAGGTGACGTCGGCGCCCAATCGCGCCGCGGCAACCGATTGATTGGAGCCCTTGCCGCCGGGGCCGAGCGCGAAGCCGCTGCCGAGAATGGTCTCGCCGAGGCGCGGCTGGCGGGTGGCGCGGTAGGCGGTATCGGCGACGAAGACGCCGAGGATGACGACGGCGCTCATGGCTCGGGTGGGATCACGCCCTTGGTCAGAGCGAAGCAGCCATAGAAGCGGCGCTCGCCGGTCTGGATGACGCAATAGGCGGATTTGGCGCGGGCGTAGAAGGCGTGGCGTTCGAGCGACGCCAGCGGCCAGGGCTTGCCCTCGGCGGCGTCGATGACGGCCTGGACCTCGGATTGCACCGCTGGGATTTCTTCCGGCGCGCCGACGACTTCCATGCGCGCCGCGGCATCGTCGATGAAGCTGTCGAGCGGCATCAGCGAGAGTACCGCCGCCGCCGCTTCCGCCGCCGAGGCGCCGTCGATGCGCAACAGGCGGCCGAGCACGGTTTGGCGGGCGATCGACTGGGCAGGAAAATTGGCGTCGGCGATGATCAGGTCATCGCCATGCCCCATGGCGCGCAAGGCGTGCAGCAGCTCGGCATTGAGCAGCGGGTCGATACCCTTCAGCACCGCTCCCTCCCTATTCAATTGTTATGGGCGCGGCCAGATTCCGTCAAAAGGCTGACGCAGGGCGCGCTCGACCATTTCCAGGCGGTCCTGGCCATAGAACATGTCGCCGTCGACGAAATAGGTCGGCGAGCCGAACACCGAGCGCTGGATCGCCTCCTCGGTATTGTTATCGTAAAGCGCGCGTATTTCCGGCGTCAGGGCGGCGTCGAGCAACGGTGCGGGATCGATGTCGGCCTCTTCAGCCAGCTCGGCCAGGGTTTCGGGTGCGGCAAAATCCGCGTCATAGCGCCAATGCGCTTCCATTATGCGATGCGCCAGCGGGCCGATATCGACGCCCTGTTCGAGCCCGGCGATCAGCATGCAGTTGGCGAGAGTGGTGTCATGGTCGTGATGGGTGGGGCGGCGCGGCAGGATCGGGGCGTCGCGGAATTCCGACCAGCGCTCCTCCTCGCGGCCGAAAAAATAAGCGTAATGGCCGGCGCTGCGGGCGCTGAAGGGGGTCACGCCGATGCCTTCCATGACCTTGTGCAAATCCATCGGCCGGTGGGCGATGCGCCGCCCGGCGGCCTCGGCTATCTCGCTCAAGCGGGCCGAGCCCAAATAGGCGAACAGGGAATGGGCGGAGTAGAAATATTCGATATCGGCCATTTTGCTCTCGCTATGTTCGAATGACGGGGCACGAGAGCCTAACCCGGCCCGAGGGGCGATGAAACGGCTTTGCTTATCAGCCGGCGAAACCGAACAGCGCTTTGATGCGGCGCCAGATAATTTTCAGCATCAGCGCCTCGCCGCGGATTTCCGCCGGCACGGCGGGCGGCGGCGGTGGCGGTGGCGCCGGGGCCGCCGTGGTACCCGGCTCCGCTTCGCTCGCGGCCGCGACCGCGGCTTCGGCGGCCAGGGTGGCGCGCAGGCTGGCGGCGAATTGCTCGGTGATTTGCGCCGCCACGTCCTGCACGATTCCGGTGCGCCCCATCTGCGCCAGGGCGCCGGAAAGTTTGATGTCGGCGCTGAGCTCGACGCGGCTGGCGCCGCCGTTTTCAATGATCTTGTAGACCACCGAGGCGCTGGCGCGGCTGCCGCCGCGCTTGTCGATGCCCTTGCCCTCGATGCGCGCCATGCGCGCCGCATCGTCGCTCTCGGGGATCGTCGCCTCGCCCTCGAAAGCGGCGCTCACCGGGCCAAGCCTGATGCGCACCTTGCCGCCGTGAATTTCCTCGCCGTCCTCGCCGCTGCGGGCGCCGCTATATTCGAGGCCCGGCATGCAGGTGACGACGCGCGGCACATCCTGGAAGAAGCGCCACACCGATTCGGGCGGCTGATCGATGTCGAAGGATTGGTTGATTTCGGGCATGGCGCGCCACCGTTATTGGCAAGCGTTAAACGATATCCGATTATAGGGCATTATATCCGATATGTGAACAAAAACCTACCCTCCCGGACGCCAGCCGAGGGCGAGGGAGGTCGATTGGGCGGTGCGCAGGAGTGTTTCCAGCATCGCCTCAACCACCGCCGCGTCGCGCAAGGCGCTGCGTTTGGTGATGAAGCAGACGGCGCCGACGGCCTGGTGGGCGCGGTCGAACACCGGCGCCGACAGCGAGCCGGTGAACTGCTGCACATCGCCGATCGTCAGGGCGTAGCCCTGGGCTTTGATTTCCTTCAGCCGCTGGCGCAGCGCCTTGGGTTGGGTGACGGTCTCGGGCGTCAAACTCTCCAGCGGACCATTGAGATATTCGTCGATATCCTCGGCCTCGCAATAGGCCAGCAGCACCTGGCCCTTGGAGCCGCAATGCAGCGGAAAATGATAGCCATAGGTCGATTTGGTGATCACCTCGCCCGCCGTCTGGTAGGAATAGAGGGTGACCGCGAGGCGGCCCGAACGCTCGACCAGCTGCACCGTGTAATCGCCGCCCTCGGCGGCATCGTCGAGATAGGGTTGCGCCGCTTCCAGCATTTTATGGCCGGCCAGATAGGCGGTGCCGATAAACCACATGCGGGCGCCGATGCTGTAGCGGTTGGTATCGGCCTCGCGGGTGACGAAGCCGCCCTGCTCCAATTCGCTCAAGGTGCGGTGCAGCGTCGCCCAGGAAACATTCAACCCCGCCGCCACATCGGTGGCGCGGCCCGGATTGAGGGCGATATATTCCAACACCTGCAACGAGCGCCGCACGCCTTTCAGCGCCGGCCCCCTGTCGCCCGCCGGGCCGCCGCCACGCCGTGCATTTTGTTTCTTTTGCACCATGTTTCCGGCGCCGATAAATTTAAACAACGTATCCGTATATCGGATAAAGCGCCGGCAGCGTCAAGGCCGATAGCAAAATTGTTAGAGTTTTGGCAGCACCTCGCGCGAAATCATATCGAGCTGCTCGGGCAATTCCTCGGAAGGAGCGACGCACAGAACGACGGAGGTCGAACCGGCGGCGAACAGGTTTTGAATGCCGGTCAGGCATTCCGCCGGATCGCCAGTGACGGCCAGCCAGTCGAGCCATTCATCCGGCATTTTTTGCTCGATCGCGGCGGCGCCGCCTTCGGCCATCAGCGCCGCCAGCGCATCGTTGACGCCATAGACGCCGGTGATCAGCGTCGGGCCGACGGCGCCGAGATAAAAAGCGGTCACCGCGCGCAGCTTGGCGCGTGCCTCCTCGCGGCGATGCGAGACGTTAGCCAGTGCATAGGTGACGAATCGGAAATTTTCGCCGCCGTCGGGGCGCTGCTTCTTGATGCGCTGGGAAACGGTGCGCACATATTCGGGCCCGGCGAGGACGGAAATCAACATGCCGTCGGCGATCTCGGCCGTGAGGTCGACGGATTTCGGCCCGATGACGGCGGTCAACACCTCGAGCGCCGGGGCGGGATGGGTGAGCTTGACCTCGTCGAAGCCGAAATATTCGCCCTCATTGTTCAGGGTCTCGCCGGCGAGCAGGCGCTTGACCGAGGTTACGCTCTCGCGCATGGCGGTGAGAACGGATCTCGGATAGAGCTTCATCTGCTTTGTCCAGGCCGGCACGCCATGCCCGGTGCCGAGGGTGAAACGCCCGGGGTAAGCGCCGGCCAGCGTCGCCGCCTCCATCGCCGTCACCGCCGGATGGCGCACCACGGCGGACACCGCGCCGACACCGACCTTGATCGAATCGGTCGCCTGCAAGGCCATGGCGGCGCTGGAAAAGCCCGACAGCATGAAATAATCCTCGGCGAACCACAGTTCGGAAAAGCCGCAGGCCTCGACCTGGCGGCTCAATGTGACGATATTCTTGGGCGGCACATCGCCGAGAATGAAAATGCCGACCGGGTGGGAATTGCCCGTCATTCCGCGCCTCCTTAAGACATTGGTGTCGTAGTTTGCGCGAGTCTAGCGCGTGGCTCGCCGGCTGGACAGAGCCGTGAGGCGGAAAAAATACATTTGGCCGGCGCCGATCGGTCTAGAATGCGGCTCAAGCGTGACCGGAATAGACTGGCGACGCGGAAAAAAATGGGAGACCCAACCCGATGACCGATGACAATCCGAAAGCCGTGGTCGATAGATTTCTCAGCCTCATAGCCAGCGGATCGCGCGATGATATCGTCGCCTGCTTCACCGAGGACGGCGTCATAGATATGGCCGGCACGCCGGACTTCCCCTGGGCCGGGCACTGGCAGGGCCGCGCCAAGCTCGAAGAGTATTTCACCGTCATGCCGGCGGCGCTCGAGATGATGGACCATCAGATGACGAGCTGCACCGTCGAGGGCAACCGCGTCGCGATGACCGGGACCGAGCATGGCCGCAGCCGCGCCTCGGGCAAGGACTATCATGCCAAATGGGCATGGGTGTTTCACATCCGCGATGGCGCCATTGAATTCTGGGACGCCTATGAGGACACCCAGGCGTTTGAACATTGCGCGCCGTGGAAATGAGGCGGTAACGGTAGCGTAAATTAAGAAAAGCTTCGCCTTGACGGCCTCCATAAAAAATGAATACAATATCCACATAGCGGGCAAAATTTCCTGACCCTGCCCATAGGACCGATACGGTCTTGCCGACAGGACGGCTTCTGTCCTACGCTTTGGGTGTAATCCGTGGCTCGGGCGCCGGATCGGAGCCCCGGCCATGATGCCGGCCATGATGAAGGAATTCAGATTGAAAATCCGCCCGCGCAAGAGAGGCGGCAAGTCTGGTAAACGAGGCAACAAAGACAAAGGGAGACAGTTGATGAAGATATTACGCCTTGCAATGGCCGCGGCCATGATATCGGCCGTGGTGTTCGCATTTGGGCAGGCTGCCAATGCAGAGCCCTTTAAACTGAAGGGCGATCCAAAAGTCGCCTGGCTCTATTTCGACATTAAGAGCGATGGCGGTTGGACCCAGGCGATTCACGAATCCAAGCTGAGAATCGACAAGCATTTCGGCTGGGATATTCCTTTCGTCGAGAAGATTCCCGAGGTCGCATCGATCATCAAGCCGGCCGCCGAAAGATATATAAAACGCGGCTACAATGTCATTTTCGGCAGCGGCTACGGTCACAGCGACGGCTTTCTCGAACTGGCGGAAAAATATCCCGACATCGCCTTCATCGTTCCCGGCGGCGCCACCAACGCGCAAAACCTGGCCGGTATCTATGGCAGGTCTTACGAGCCGCATTACCTCTGCGGCATGGCCGCCGGCGCGCTGACCAAATCCAACAAGATCGGCTTTGTCGCGGCCAATCCCTACGGCGTCGTCAATTGGACGGTTAACGGCTATCTGATCGGTGCGCGTACGGTTAATCCGGACGTCACATTGCATGTCGTTTATACCGGCGCATGGAACGATCCGGTCAAGGAGCGGGCGGCGGCGCAGGCGCTGGTCGAGCAGGGCGTTGACGTCATCGGACAGCATGTCGACACGCCGACACCGCAAATCGTCGCCCAGGAGAACGGTATCTACGCCACCGGGCACCACCGCGACATGAGAGAGTTCGCGCCCAAGGCGACGCAATGCTCGCATCTTTGGGTGTGGGACCGTTACCTGATCCCCAAGATCCAGCAAATGATCGATGGCACCTGGGATCCGGGCAGCCAGCCTTATGGCGATTTCATTCATATCCATGACGGCGGCAACGATATCGCCTGCTGCGGCGATGCCGTGCCTGCCGATATCGTCGCCAAGATCGAGGAAGGCAAAAAAGCGATCGCCAACGGCCTGCATGTTTTCGAGGGTCCGCTCTATGACCAGGAGGGAACCTTGCGCGTGAAAGCGGGCGAAGTGCCTTCCGACGGCGATCTTTGGGGAATGGACTGGTTGCTCCAAGGCATTGTCGGTACGACAAAGACACTTTAAAGCCGGGAACGGCGCGCGGTTCGGCTCGATATAGTTTGACAATGCTCGGGCTGAACCGATGACCGCCGCTCTCGAATTTCACGGCGTCCACAAGAGCTTCGACGGCAATCCGGCTCTTGTGGACGCCTTTTTTACCGCCGAGCGCGGCGAGGTCCATGCGCTTCTCGGCGAAAACGGCGCCGGCAAATCGACGCTGATGAATATCGCCTGCGGCCTCTATTCTCCGGATCACGGCGAGGTCAAGGTAAACGGCGAAGCGGTCGCCATCCCCGGGCCGTTGGCGGCGAATTCCCTCGGCATCGGCATGGTCCATCAGCATTTCAAGCTGGTCGAGAACATGACCGTGGCCGAAAATGTCGCCTTCTGCCACATGGCCTCGGTTGCGCGCGAAAGCCTCATTCAGGTGCGCAAACGAATCGGCGAGGCGAGCCGGGAAATCGGTTTCGAAATCGATCCGGACCGGCGCATCGATACCCTGTCGGTCTCAGAGCAGCAGCGCACCGAAATCATCAAGGTGATGATGGGCGGCGCCGACATCCTGATTCTCGACGAACCGACGGCGGTGCTGACGGACGAGGAATCGACGCGCCTGTTGGACCAGCTGAAATCCTTCGCCCAGATGGGCAAATGCGTCATCCTCATCACCCACAAATTGCGCGAGGTGTTCAGCCATGCCGACAAGGTCACGGTGATGCGCGCCGGCGAGACCGTCGCCGCCGGCCGCGACCCGGGCGAGCTTTCGCCGACGGATCTGTCGCGACTGATGGTCGGCGAGGCAGCCGATTCCGACAGTCTTGAGCCGCGCGCCGGCGGCGAAATCGTGCTCGAGCTTAAAAATGTCAGCGCCAAGCGCGCCAATGGGGCGACGGCGCTCGACGATCTCTCGATAGCACTTCACGCCGGACAGGTTTACGGCCTCGCCGGCGTCGGCGGCAACGGCCAGACGGAGTTGGCGGAAATCCTGATGGGCCTGCGCCAAATGGAATCGGGAGAGTTCATGCTCGGCGGAGAGCTACTGAAAAAACCCTCCCCCAGGCGGTTGCGCTCCAGGGGCGTCAAGACCATTCCGGCCGAGCGCTATATCTACGGCCTCGCCGGCGATCTCTCGGTTATGGATAATTTCGTCGTCTCGCATCTTGCCGACAGGACATTCGGCAACGCCGCCTGGATCAACCGGCGCGCTATCCTGCGCGGGACGCAAAAAGCCATCCAGGAATATGAAATTCTTGGTGCGGGGCCGGTCACCCGTGCCCGGCTGCTGTCGGGCGGCAACGCGCAAAAGCTGGTTCTGGCGCGCGAAATGTCGGGCGAGTCAACTGTCCTGTTGGCGCATTCGCCGACGCGTGGGCTCGATGTGCGGGCCTGCGCCGCGGTGCATGAATATTTGCGAGAGGCCTGCAAGCGCGATGTCGCCATCCTGCTCATCAGCGAGGATCTCGATGAAGTCCTGGCCGTGTCCGACCGCATCGGCGTCATCAACAGGGGCCGCCTGGTGGGAGAGTTCGATTCACCGGCGGATCGCGACGAGATCGGCCATCTGATGGTTGGTCACGCCTAGCGCCGGCGCCGCTCACACATGCAAGCGCTATCCCTCTCTTTCCTGCGCAGCCGCCGCCTGACGCTCGAGGTGCGTCAGAAAATTGGCTGGGCCCCGCGCATCGCCATCATTGTCGGCGCCGTTCTCTTCGGCCTTGGCATTTGTGTCGCCATTCTGGTCAGCCGCAATGTCGATGTCGCCTCGATTTACGACGAGTTTATCGCTTTCACATTTCTCAACGCACAAGGCATCAGCACGGTCGTCGTTCACAGCACGCCCCTGGTGATGGTCGGCCTTGCCGCTTCCATGGCGTTCCGGGTGAATTACTGGAATATCGGCATCGAGGGGCAGCTCTTCATGGGCGCCATCGGCTGCACCATCGTCGCCTTTTTCGATATCGGGCCGGAAATCATCCGCCTGCCTCTGATGTTCATCTTCGCCCTTGTTTTCGGCGCGCTGTGGGCGCTGCCAAGCGCGCTCCTCAAACTGCGCCTCAATATAAACGAGGTGATTTCCACTCTGCTGCTCAATTACGTCGCTTTCTACTTCGTCTTGAACCAGGTGTTCGGCCCGTGGCGCGACCCCAAGGATAATTTTCCGCACAGCCCCGCCTTTGACGATTTCGAGCGCCTGCCCAAGATCGGCTGGGAGGATGTGCATTACGGCATCGTCGGCACCGCCTTGGCGTTTCTAATCGTGTGGTGGCTGATCGAGCGCTCCCGCTTCGGCGTCCAGTCGCGCTTTGTCGGCGTCAATCCGCGTATGGTCTATGCCATCGGCCTGCCGCTCTCGGCGATAACCCTGACGTCGGCGCTCTCCTCGGGCGCCCTCGCCGGCATGGCGGGCTTCACCATCGCGGCGGCGACCGAGGGCCGGCTGACTTTCCATTTGGCCGTCGGCTATGGCTTCTCCGGCATCGTCATCGCCTTTCTTTCAGGCAATCGTCCCTTGATCGTGCTGATCGTCTCTTTTCTCATGGGCGGGCTCTATGTCGCCGGCGAGAGCATGAAAGTGTTCTACAGCCTGCCCGACGCCCTGGTCGGACTGTTCCAGGCGATCATCGTGCTGTCGGTAACGGCGTCGGAATTCTTTGCCCGCTATCGCCTCCGTATGGCGCATTACGAGCAGGTCTAGGCGATGGATTTTCTCACCCATTGGCTTGCCTTCACCCCGGTTTTCGCGCTGCCGTTGATCGCCGCGTCGCTTGGCCTGATCGTCAACGAGCGCGCCGGACTGCTCAATTTGGGCGCCGAAGGCATCATGCTGTGCGGCGCCCTGGTCGGCGTTGTCGCGTTCCTGGAATTCGACGGCAACGCCGCCCTCGGCTTCATATTAGCCATTCTGAGCGGAACGTTTTTGGGCTTCTGCTTCGGCTTTTTTGTTGTCGTGCTGCGCACCAACCAGGTCCTCACCGGCATTACATTCGTTTTCCTCGGCGCCGGCCTGACCGGCTTGATCGGCATTCCCTGGGTCAACAAGGCGTTTTCCGCTCTTAACCCGATTCATATTCCTTGGCTTACCGACATCCCGGTCATTGGCCGTTTCTTTTTCGGACAGGACTATATCGTTTACATCACGATCGGCCTGGTGATTCTGGTGTGGCGCTTCCTCTATCACACGCGGACGGGCTTGCGCCTGCGCGCGGTCGGTGAAAACCCGCAAGCGGCGGACGCCGCCGGCATCAATGTCGAGGGTTACCGCCTTCTCGCGGCCACCATCGGCGGCGCCTTCATCGGCCTCGCCGGCGGCTATCTGTCACTGGTGATCGCCAAGATTTTTGTCCTGGATATGACCCAGGGGCGCGGCTGGATCGCCGTCGCACTGGTCATTTTCTCGCGCTGGCGGCCGTTTCGGGCCGTCTTGGGCGGCCTCTTGTTCGGCGGAATCGAAGCCCTTATTCCCCGCCTGCAGGCGTCGGGCTTCCCGATCCCGCAATATTTCATGGCCATGGCGCCTTACGCCGTAACGCTGGCGGTGCTGATCTATGCCGCCGTGCAAATGCGCGCCGGCCAGGACGCGCCGCGCGCCCTCGGCATACCCTATGTGCGCGAGGACCGGAAGTAACCGGCACAGCCGGGTTTTAATTCAGATATTCGGCAAAACCGATTCGCTGAATCTTTTGATTTGGGTGTCGATATCGCTGGTCGGCATCAGGCATAGGACGATCGAGGAGGTGCCGGCGTCGAAGAGGTCGCGGATCGATTGGATGCAGTCCTCCGGCGTGCCGCCGATTGTCAGCCAATCCATCCACGCGTCGGGCATGTTTTCGGCGATGGCGGTGGCGCCGTCCTGGTCGATCATCTGCTGCAGCTGCTCGTTGGCATCGTAGACGCCGGTCATCAAAGTCGTGCCCATGGCGTCGAGGTAAAAGCCGGCGACGCCCTTCAGCCCGCCCCGCACCGCTTCTTTGTCGTCGCCGACCGAGGCCAGCACATAGGTGACGATATCGAATTTCGCCGGCAGGCCCTTGGCGGCGCGGATTTTTTCGACATTCTTTTTGACGGTCTCGACATATTTCGGGCCGGACAGCACCGAGAGCACGATGCCGTCCGATATCTCGGCGCAAAGATCGGTCGAGTTCGGGCCGACGACGGCGCCGAGGACGTCGAGGTCGGGCGCCGGATGGCTGAGCTTCACCGCGTCATAGGAATAATATTCGCCTTCCTCACTGAGGGTTTCGCCGTTCAACAGCCGCTTCACCCCGGTGGTGCATTCGCGGAAGGATTTGAGGAAGGATTTCGGCCTCAGCCCCATCTGCGCGGTCCAGGCCGGCACGCCATGGCCGATGGCCAGCCTGAGGCGGCCCGGATGGGCGCCGGCCAGCGTCGCCGCCTCCATCGCGGTGACGGCGGGATGGCGCACGCGGCCCGATATGGCGCCGATGCCGACATTGATCCGGCGCGTCGATTGCAGCGCCATGGCGGCGCTGGCGAAGCCCGACAGCATGAAATAATCCTCGGCCACCCATAGTTCCGAGAAGCCGCTATTTTCCAGATTCTGGCACACATCGACGATCTTGCCGGGCGGCGTATCGCCGAAGACGAGGGCGCCGATCGGTCGCTTGCTTGTTGCGGTCATGCGGCTTTCCTCGATTTTGTTTTTTTAAAAACCGTCACCGTCGAGCGCTTCGAGCACGTCTTCCGGGGTGACGGGTATTTTGCAGATCGGCTTGCCGATGGCGTCGGCGACGGCGCTTGCGATCACCGCCGGCGGCAGCAATATCGGCGCTTCGCCGGAACCCTTGGCGCCGAACGGGCCTTCTATGTTGTCGAGTTCCATGGTGACATATTCGACCTTGGGAATATCGACGGCGAGCGGCAGGCGGTAGAACTGTAAATTATTCTCGATGAGCCGGCCGTTATCGGCGAAGCGCATGCTTTCATAAAGCGTCATGCCGATGCTCTGCGCCACGGCGCCCTGAATCTGCCCCTCAACGCAGGCGCTGTTGATGACGCGCCCGACATCCTGGGCGACGACATAGCGCGTCACATCGATATTGCCCGAGACCGGGCTCACTTCCACTTCGGCGTAATGCACATGATAGGTCGGCGAGGCGAAGAACGGGAACAGGAGGCCGTTGGCGCAGCCCGGATTGAAGGGCACCGCCGGCAGCGCCGCACCGCCCGTGCCCTGGATCGAAGCGCCACCGAAGGTCGCCGCCATGGCCACTTCGGAAAGCGCCATGCGGCTCTTGGTTTCGCCTTCGATGCGTATTTTTCCGTCATCGATGGTCAGCGTGCCGGCGTCGACCTGCAGCAACTGCCCGGCGGTCTCGAGGATCTTGGCGCGCAGCTGGTTGGCGCCCTCGATCGCCGCCAGGCCGATCGTCTGCGTCGTCCGGCCGCCCTGCGAGCCGCTGTCCCAGGCGGCGACATCGGTATCGGGATCGGAGATGCGCACCTGCTCGGGGCGGATGCCCAGGGTCTCTGCGATGATTTGCGGAACACCCGCCGCCAGCGCGCCGGTGCCGTTGTCGGTCGCCGCGGTGATGACGCTGAGCGTGCCGTCTTCCTCGAGTTTCATGCTCAACGCGCCGGGCAGCGGATTGACCAGCCAGATGGCGGCGGCCAGGCCGCGCCCCTTATAGGGCACGCGATCTTTCGCGGCGCCCCGCCACGGCACGATCTTTTCGATCTCGTCGAAGCCGCGTCTCAGCAATTTGGTATTGGCCAGAACCTGCCCGTTGGGCAGCGTATCGCCGTCGCCGACGAGGTGGCGCAGACGATATTCGCGGCGGTCGGCGCCGAGCTTGGCGGCGATGTGATCCATATGATTTTCCAGCGCCGCATACATCGCCGGGCCGCTGACGCCGCGCATGGCGCCGGTCGGCGGCGTGTTGGTATAGACCAGCTTGCCGATGGCGCGGAATTTTCCGACCCTGTAATTGATGGCGCCGCAATGGAACGGAAAGGACGCCATATAGGACATCTCGCCGGTATAGGCGCCGTTGTCCATATAGGCTTCGACGTCGCGCGCCAGGATGTTGCCGTCGCCGTCGACGGCCGAGCGCATCTTGACGATGGTGGATTCGCGGCAATTGGCGGTGGCGAGATCCTCGACCCGGCTGTTGGCGATCTTGACCGGCCTGCCGCTGGCGGCCTTCGAGAGAGCGGCGGCGTGCGGCTCGACGCTGTAATCGAGCTTGCCGCCGAAGCCGCCGCCGATGGCATGGCCGATGACGCGGACATCGGTGGTGGCGACGCCGAGAAACTGCGCCGCGCGGTCGCGCAGATTGAAGGGAAATTGATGGCCCGAATGGATGATGTAGCGCCCGGCGCGATATATCGCCACCGCACTTTTCGGCTCCATATAGGCCTGGTATTGACGCTGAGTGGTGAACAGGTCCTCGACGACCAGCGGCGCCGCATCGAAAATCGCATCGACGCCGCCCGGATCGGCGCTGCATTCGGCGGCGATATTGCCGTTGCGCGGAAAATCGCTGCCCGCCGTCGGCACATAATCCTTCCAGTCGGGATGCAGCAGCGGGGCATCGGGACGCGCCGCGGCTTCGGGGTCGATGAGCGGCGTGCCCGGCTCTATTTCCAATTCGATCGCGGTGGCGGCGGCGCGCGCCTCGGCCAGGCTGTCGGCGGCGATAGCGGCGATGGGCTCTCCGACATAGCGCACCCGGTCGCGGGCGAAGAGCGGCGTATCGCGGATGCTCCAACCGGCCAGCGTTGGCGGCATATCGGCGGCGCCAATCGCCGCGCGCACGCCCGGCATGGCGCGCGCCTTGGCGAGATCGCAACGCAGCAGCTTTCCCGCCGCATATGGCGAGCGCAGCAGCACGCCATAAAGCATGCCCGCCTCTTTATAGTCGTAAGCATAGACGGTCTCGCCGTTGACCTTGCTCCAGGCGTCGGAGCGTATGGCCGAGCTGCCGATATGACTCATTCCGCGGCCGCCTTTCCCTGAACGACACCGAGGACGGCATCGACGATCTGGGCATAGCCGGTGCAGCGGCAGATATTGCCGCTCAACGCCTGGCGGATGAGCCTTTCATCCGGCGCCGCATGGCGGCGCAACAGACCCGACAGCATGACGACGATGCCCGGCGTGCAATAGCCGCACTGAATGCCGCCGGCCTCGACGATCGCCGTTTTGATGCGCATCGAGAGCGCATCATTGAGGCCCTCGATGGTCTCGATCTCGCGCCCCTCGGCGGCGCGCGCGATATAGCCGCAGGAATTGACCGGCTTGCCGTCGAGCAGCACCGTGCAGGCGCCGCATTCGCCTTCGCGGCAGCCCTCCTTGGTGCCGCTCAAATGCAATTTGTCGCGCAGCACATCCATCAGACTTTCGAGCCCTTCGACTTCGAAGGTCTCTTCGCGACCATTTACCGTCGCGGTTACGGGATGGGTTTCGGTCATGGCGGCTCCCCTAGGCTCCGTTGGCGGCGATGGCATCGGAACATATGGAAACCGCATGGGCGAAGGCGCGCGGCAGGACGGCCTTGCGGTAGGAGGCGCTCGCCCTGGGATCGGTGCGGAACGACGAGCGTGCCAGGATCGCATCGGCGGCGGCGCGTATGGCTTCCTTGCCGGGCGCATTGCCGGCCATCAATGCCTCCGCCTCGGTCGCGCGGAAAGGCAGCGCGCCGGCGCCCGAGACGGCGATGCGCACTTCGCTGACATTTTTCAGGCCCTCATCCATGGCCAGGCGAAGCGCGACGGCGATGATCGGCCGCTCCATGGCGCCGCGGCGCTGAATCCTGACATAGGTATCGGCGCTTCGCGCCGGTTGCGCCGGCAACAGGAAAGCGGTCGCCATCTCGTCCGGCGCGCGCGCGGTTTTAAATGCGTCGAGGAGAAATTCGCCGAGCCCCAGGGTTCGGCCGCCGCGCGCCCGGGATTGCAGCTCGATTTCGGCGTCCTGCACCAAAAGCGGCGGCAGCAGATCGGCGGTCGGAGCGGCGGTGCAGACATTGCCGCCGGCGGTGGCGATGCTCTGGGTTTGCCAGCCGCCGCATTTCCCCGCCGCCATGGCGACGGCACGGAAACGGCTGAGGATATCCGCGTCTTCGGCGATGTCGCGCAGAGTCGTCAAGGCACCGAGCCGCGCCGTGCCATTACCGGAAAATCCCGCCGCCCCATCGATGCGCTCGATATGGAGAGCCACCTTGGCCTTGACCATCCCGCTCACAAGCTGATAGCGCGCAGCCGTGCCGCCGGCGACCAGGACGGCATCGGCGCCATAGGATCGCAATTTTTCCAGGGCTTCGGCGAGCGAGGTGAGAGACAGAAAATCCATATCGGCGGACATCTTAGATAGCTTTTCCGGGAACGCCAATCCACTCTCTTTCTCGGCACTGGACTCATATCGCGGCGAACGCCAAAATGCCATCGAAGGGGGAATTTGCATGAGCAATATTTTCGTTTACGGCCAGAAGCGGCCGCTGCCCGACGATCCGGCATTCGAATCCTTCCTCGATCCGGCGCGCACAGCGGTTGTCTCCATCGACATGCATGAAGGGCATTTGAGCGAGGACGCCGATTGCCCCTGCCCGGCGCCACGCGCCCGAGAAATCGTCGAACCGATCGACCGCTTTCACGATGCCTGCCGCGCCCGTGGCCTTCCCGTCATTCACATCCGCACGGTGCTGCGCGCCTCGGGGCGCGACGATATCAAGGGCGGCGTCAGCGCCTGGCGCCTGGTGTTCCCGCTTTATGTCGGGGAAATCCCCGGCGCTGATCAACATGCGATACAAGGCAGCAAATGGACGGATCTGCGCACCCGCATCGAGCCCGGCGACGAGATCGTCGAGACCAAAAAGCGGCTGTCGATTTTCCATCCCACCGATCTCGATTTTCTGCTGCGCAACATGGGCGTGCGCGCCCTGGTGTTCAATGGCGGTTTCACCGATTGCTGCGTGCTGAATGCCGCCTTCGATGCCTCAAACCTCGATTACCGCGTCACCGTCGCGCGCGACCTGGTGCGCGGCACGAATGAGGAAATGGAGGCGGCGGCGCTGAAGATGATGTCGCTGCATATGGCGCTGGTGATGGAATCGGGCGATATTCTCAAGGCCTGGGACGCGCGCGGCGCGAAATCGGCGCAAGCGGCGGAATAAATTCGTATCGAAACCGACGGCGGGCTCGGTTGGGATTTGCTCTAGCTGTCCATCTTGCGGCCGAGAATTTGCACCATCTCCGAGCCATGCTGCTCGAATCCCGCCGCGTAGAGCAGCGGCACCAGCCATGCGTCATGGGCATCGAGGCAGAGCGCCACTTTGGTGCAATTAAGTTCGGAAACCAGAGGCGGGATGGCATCCACCAGGACCATCGCCACCTTGGGCCGGTCGATGGTGTCGACAACCACGAATGATTCGATAATAACCCGGTCGCCGTCGCTGAGATGCGGCCCGACATAATAGCCGAACATGCCGCGCAGATAGCCGCGCGGCGATTCGACCACGATAATGCCGGAATTCGAAACCGCGCCCTCCGCGCCGGTCAGGCGCGAGGCATAACTGTACCACCTCTCCAGGCTGAGGCCGGTGGCTTGCGATTGCAGCAACGGAAAAGCCTGCTCGATCTGGCTCCGCTGTAAGCGGGTTACGCTGTATTGTCTTGTCGGCGGCACAAGGCACCTTCTGCGAGTTGGCCCGATTATGCTGATCGAAAAACGCACCGGCCTTGATTCAGATCATCGACCGATGGACACTTGGCTGGATGTGCTTGCGACAATATGACCGCTTGATTCCCCGCGCAGGGGGGCTAACTTCCAAATTTAGATAGCGACACAGTATGTTACGGCGGGTCATGCCGCCGATAGGGGAGGGGTTCATGACAACCAAGGCAGTGGAGCTTGCCAAGGCAAAGGTAAAATTAACGCCGCGGCGCGCGTCTTGCGCGGCTCAGGATTGCCACGCCTGCGAGATACGTGACCTGACCTTTTGCGCTGGCCTCGACGAAAGCGAGATCGCAACGCTTTCCGGAATCGCGCTGCGTATGCATTTCGCCAAGCGCCGTGTCATCTTCCATGAAGGCGATGCCGCCGATATGGTCTACAACGTCACCCAGGGCGCGGTCCGGCTGTGCAAGCTGACCCCCGACGGGCGGCGTCAGATCACCGGCTTCCTCCTGCCCGGCGATTTTCTCGGCCTCGGTGGCCGGCAAGGTTACGCCTACGGCGCCGAAGCGATCACCGATGTCGAGCTGTGCCGCTTCCGCCGCGACAAGCTTGAAAAGCTATTCGAGAACCACCGCCAGCTCGAGCGCCGTCTGTTCAAGATCGCCAATGACGAATTGGCGATCGCCCAGGACCAGATGCTGTTGCTCGGCCGCAAGACCGCGAAAGAACGGCTGGCCACTTTTCTCCTCAACCTGTCCGAGCGCGAAGAGTTGCGCGGCGGCCAGGGTGGGGTGGTCTATCTCCCCATGGTTCAGGAAGATATCGCCGATTATCTCGGCCTCACCATCGAGACCGTCAGCCGCACCATATCGCAGCTCAAGCGCGACCGCCTGATTCACCAGACCACGAGCCATGAGTTCGAGTTGCCGCGCATCGAAGAGCTGCGCCATCTGGCCGAGCAGACCTAGCGCATTTCACGGTCGCGTTCGCATGCGCTCAGCGCGTCGCCGCGCCGTACTGGCGGGCGCGGGTTAGCAGGAAGGCGACGACCAGGAAATTCATCGCGTTGAAGGCCAGCGCGTTGATGAAGGATACGGTGTAGGAGCCGGTGACGTCGTAGAGAAAGCCGGCCAGCCAGCCGCCGAGCGCCATGCCGAAAAGGGTGAAGAACAGCGCCGTGCCGATGCGCCAGCCGGCTTCTCCGGCGGGAAAATAGTTGCGCACGATGATGGCGTAGGACGGCACGATGCCGCCCTGCGAAAGGCCGAAGCAGGCCGAGACGATGTAGAGCGCGCTCAGGCTGTCGGCGGGGATAAAGGCGGCCAGCAGGAGGCCCTGCAATCCGCTGCCCATCAGCAATGTGCGCAAGCCGCCGATACGGTCCGAAATCCAGCCCGAGACGAGGCGCGAAATGATTCCGCAGCCGAGCATGAGCGACAGCATTTCGGCGCCGCGCTGGGCGGAAAAGCCGAGATCCGTCGCATGCGCGACGATATGCACCTGCGGCATCGACATGCCGACGCAGCATCCGATGCCGGCCAGGCAAATGCCGCATTGCAGTGCATTCGGCGCCAGGCCGAGCGGGCGGGCGAAGCGGCTGTCGCGCGGCGCACCCTTGGCCACCGCGAGATATGCCGGCTTGCGGTACAAGAGAAGCGACAGCGGCACCATTGTCGCCAGGCAGAAATAACCGACCGTGGTGAATGCCGAACGCCAGCCATATTCGCCGATCAGATATTGCAGCACCGGCGGCCAGACGGCGCCGGCGAAATAGGAGCCCGACAGGACGAAACCGACGGCGAGGCCGCGCCGCCCGGTAAACCAAAGCGACACATCGGCGACGATCGGGGCGAAGACGGCGGAGGAGCCGAGCATCCCGGCGAGCAGCGCGATGGCGGCGAGAAACTGCCACAGCGAACCGGTCTGGGCCGAGAGTATGAGACCGGCCGGCAAGGCAAGGCTGCCGATCAACAGCGGCACCAGGATGCCGTAGCGGTCGGCGAGGCGGCCATGCAGGACGTTGCCGAATCCGTAGCCGAGCATGAACAGCGCATAGGGCAGCGAGCCGACGCCGCGCAAAATGCCGAATTCCGCGGCGATCGGCTTCAGGCCGACGATGCCGACATACATGCCGACCGTCCCCACCGTCATCAGCACCAGCGAGACGATGAGCCGGAAGGCGACATAGGCGCCGGCGGAAGGGGCGCCGGCGCTCGATCTGTGGGAACTGTCATTCATGTTTGAGATATTCCGGAAAGATCGGCGGATCGGGCAAATCGGCGGCGATTATGACCGATGTCGCGGCGCGCCGCTAATCGCCGATATTGCGCCACTTCCGGCGATTTCTATAATTGCCGCGAAACCGTAATGGGAGATCGATATGACTGGCGAATTGGCGGGAAAACGCGCCCTGGTGACCGGGGCGGCAAGCGGAATCGGCAGGGCGATCGCCGAATCCTACGCGCGCGAAGGTGCCGTGGTGGCGGTGCAGGCGAGGAGCGTCGAGCGCGCCGAGGAAACCCTGGCGGCGATCAAGGCGGCCGGCGGCACGGCCTTCGCCGTCGCCGCCGACCTGACCGACGGTGCCGCCATCGAAGCGATGTGCAAGGACGCCATCGAGCGCCTCGGCGGTATCGATATCGTCATGAACAATGCCGGCGTCGCCGATTACAAGAAGGTCGTCGATATGGATGAATCCTTCTGGGACCGCATCATGGACGTCAATCTGAAGGCGCCGTTCCTGGTCGCCAAATTCACCCTGCCGGTGATGATCGAGCAGGGCTCGGGCGGCGTGCAATTGTTCAATGCCTCGACCAACGCCAAGACGGCGGACGCGGAGTGGACGGCCTACAACAGCACCAAGCACGGCCTGGTCGGTTTCGTGCGCTGTCTCGCCGCCGAGGTCGGCGCCGAGGGCATCCGCGTAAACGCCATCTGCCCCGGTTGGGTGGACACGAAAATGGCGGTGAAAGCGCATGAGGATTTTGCCCGCGACATGAAAGAGCCCTATGAGAAGGTGTTCGACGAGAGCATGCGCCTCAATATGCTGAGCGAGCTTATCCCGCCGCAGGCGATCGCCGACATGGCGGTCTATCTGGCCGGCAAAGGCGGCACCTATATTACCGGCCAGGCGATCAATATCTGCGCCGGCCTAAGCGTGCATTGAGGATTCTGGTCACCGGCAGCGCCGGCCATTTGGGCGAGGGTTTGGTTCGAACGATCCGCAACAGCGGCAACGAAGCCGTCGGCACCGATCTTCTGCATTCGCAATTCACCGATATGGTCGGCTCGATTGTCGACCGCGATTTCGTCAGCCAATGCATCGATGGCATCGACGCCGTCATTCACACCGCGACATTGCACAAACCCCATGTCGCGAGCCACAGCCGCCAGGCCTTCATCGACAGCAATATCACCGGCACGCTGAATCTGCTGGAAGCGGCGGCGGCGGCGCGGTTGCGGCGCTTCGTATTCACCAGCACCACCAGCGTCTTCGGCGATGTCCTGACTCCCCCCGCCGGCGCCCCGGCGATTTGGATTACCGAGGATGTCGAGCCCGTACCCAAGAATATTTACGGGGTGACCAAGGCGGCGGCGGAAGATCTCTGCCAATTGTTTCATCGCAACCACGGCCTGTCCTGCCTGGTTCTCAGAACATCGCGCTTCTTTCCCGAGGAAGACGACAGCGCCGCCATCAGGGAAAGCTTTGCCGGCGACAATGCCAAGGCCAATGAGTTTCTGTTCCGCCGGGTCGATCTCGAAGACGCGGTGAGCGCCCATCTATGCGCCGTCGAGCGGGCGCCGGAAATCGGATTTGGCCGCTACATCATCAGCGCCACAACGCCGCTGGCGCGCCAAGACCTGGCTGACCTGAGGACGGACGCCGCCGATGTTGTCGGGCGAAGGGTCGCCAGATACGAGGCCGTCTATCGGCGCCGGGGGTGGCGCATGTTTGCCGCTATCGACAGGGTCTATGTGAACAAAAAGGCGCGCGACGAACTCGGATGGCGGCCGGTTTACGATTTCGGCAAAATCGTCGATCAGCTCGACGGCGGAGAAAGCATGGGCAGCGAGCTGGCGCGCCAGGTCGGTATCAAGGGCTATCACGCCGGGCCGTCATAGCCGCCCCGAATTTGCTACAGGCCCGCCACCCTCAATCCGGGAGTGCGGCATAATATGACAGCCGCTCCGACAGAACGCCGTCGTCACCGACTCTAAACAGGCCGGCGCCTTGTATTTGCGTGCCGGGGACGGACCACCAGCATGATGCGATCATCACCTCGCCCTCGTCGCGCGTCAAAATATCGCTGATTACCATCAGTTTTTCTTCGGGTTTATCGCCGCGGATCGTCGCCACGGTGTCTTTGAAGCGAGAAAAATACGCTGCCATTCCGCTCTTGGGGACCATGCCAAAGTTCGGGTCATCGAAAACGAAGCTGTCGCTCATCGATTCAAGGAGTGCTTCGCCATCGCCATTTATCACCGCCTCGAAATAGGCGTCGAGATTTTCTGATTTACCCATGATTGTTCCCTTCCTCCCTTGAGTGCGGGTATGGCGCCGTTTTAACCGGTCAGCGTCTGGCGAACCTCTGCCGCGTCGGCGACGGTAGCAAACATCGGCAGGAGATTTGACATCGCGAACTCATGGTTCTCCTCGCTGCCGCTGCCGCAGGCGTCCCTGACGACGATGACCCGATAGCCCATATCGGCCGCCGTGCGGGCGGTGGACTCGACGACGAAGTTCGTCGAAAAGCCCATAATGACGATCGTGTCGGCGCCGATGATCTGCAAATGCTGGGCGAGGCGCGTGGTAACGAACGGGTCGACGCTGGTCTTGTTGAGAACCAGCTCGTCCTGCTTCGGCGATACGCTGGCGTGAATCTCGGCGCCGCTGCCGGCGGCAAGAACCATGCGGTTCTCGCTCACCATCTGGTAGAGCGGATGGGTTTTCACCGGCGCATCGGGGTAGCCCTCGGTGAACGACACGGTGACATAGGCGACCGGCACCTTGCCATCCCTGGCGGCGTCGAGAACGCTTTTCACATTGTTCAGGATCGGCTCGACGTTTGGCGTCATCGCGACGATGTCGTTTTGAACATCGAGCGGCAATACGGCCGTGCGGCGTGGATCGAGTTCAAGCGTCATGATAGTTCCCCCCTGGTTTTGGCGACTCGCCGGAATGTCTCGTGGCGGTGGCAATTTCCGGACGGTCAAATGTCGATGTCTTCTCACGAAAATTACGGCACTAGCGTCATTCCACCGTCATATCTACCGTCATAGAACCGTCATAAATGCCCGCCGGTCGCAAAAAGCGGCCTATAGTTCGATTTATTCGGGCCGGCCAAGGGGGTGAGGGATGCCGGAATTGCAGCTACGAGTGCTCGGTGGTTTCGAAATCACCGCGCCGGGTGAGGTGACGCTGCCGACCAGGAAGGCGGAAGCCCTTCTCACCTTCCTGGCACTTTCGCCCGGCCATAATTACCGCCGCGACGAGATCGCCGCGCTGCTGTGGAGCGATCGCGGCCGCGACCAGGCGCATCACAGCCTGCGCCAGACGATCTACCTGTTGCAGAAATGCCTGGCCGATCTCGGCGTCCGGCGCCTGCTCGCCGATCGCCATACGCTGGCGCTTGAGCGCGCCGCCGGCCGGGTCGATGCCATTCGCATGCGCGATCTCGCCGCCATCGGCACGCCGAAGGCGCTGCTCGAGGCGGCGGCGCTTTACCGCGGCGATCTTCTCGCCGGCATCGACATTGCCGACGAGGCGTTCGAGGAATGGCTCAGGGACCAGCGCGCCCGCCTGCGCGAGCTCGCCTCGGACATTCTCATGCGGCTGTTAAGGAGCCAGCAGGATGCCGGCGAATTGCACGAGGCATTGCAAACCGGCCTCAGGCTGGTCGGATTGGATCCCATTCGCGAGGATGCCCAGCGCCTGCTGATCGAGCTCTATTTCAATCTCGGGCGCAGCGATTCCGCGGCGCGGCAATACCGCGAATACGGCCTGGTGCTGAGGCGCGAGCTCGGCATCGGGCCATCCCAGGCGACCAGAGAGCATTTCCAAACCATAGCGCGTGCCGAGGAAACCCCCGCGCGCCGAGAGCGCGTGGCGACACAATCCTGGCAGCCCGACGCCGCGCCGGTGTTGGTCGTCGCGCTCGACAATCGGGGTCCGGACCAGGCGCTGCGCAGCATGGCGGCCCGCTTTGTCGAGGATCTCATCATCAACCTTTCGCAGGCCCGCCTGCTCACCGTCATCGCCGGCTCCGAGCGCAACGAGGATGGCGATCTCGGCGATGTGAGCGCGCGCTATGTCCTGATCGCCAGCGTCGCCGGACCTTTGCGCGGCGCGCGGCTCAGGCTGCGCCTCCAGGAATCGCTCGGCGGGCAGGTAATCTGGGCCGAGCATTGCGCCCTGAGAACGGCGGATTCGAGCGCCGCCACGACCGAAGCATCGACGGCGGCGGCGGCCATCATCGGCGCCTGTCTGACGCGCGAGAAGGCGCTCGCCAACAGCGAGGCAAGGCATACCGAGACCGCTATGGCTTATTGGCACGAGGCCGGGCAACAGGCGGCTCAGCGTTTTGACCACAAGGAAGCGCTCGCCCATTTCGCCCGCGCCCTGCAATTGCTTGAAGGTCTGCCCGACAACCGAGCGCGCGCCCGCCTTGAGGTGCCGACGCAAACCGCCATCGGAATCTCGCTGATGGCGGTCAAGGGCCCGGCGCCCGAGGTCACCCGGGCATTTTCGCGGGCGCGAAAACTCAGCGAACAACTCGGCGACAGGCGCCAGCTTTATGCCGCGCTATGGGGCCTCTGGTTCTTCAATGCCATGCGCATGAAATATGACGAAGCCAGCGAGCTTTCCTATCAGCTCATCGATTTGGCGAACCAGGATCAGGATCGCGGGCTGCTCCTACAGGGCCATCATTCGGCGTGGACGGTGCTGCTGTACCGGGGTGAGTTCGCGGCCTGCCGGCGCCATGCGGAACAGGGCCGGGCACTCTACGATCCGGACCAACATCGTTCGCACGCTCTTATGTATGGCGGCCACGATCCGGGGGTGTGCAGCCGCTATCAGGGTTCGTTGTCGCTGTGGATACTCGGCTACCCCGACAAAGCCGCAAGCCTGGTGCGGGACGCGGTTGCGCTGGCGCGCGAGCTCGCCCAGCCGTTCAGCGAGGTCATCGCCCTCAGCACCTCCAGCTACGTCCATCAATTTCGCGGCGAGGCAAGCCGCGCCCGGCAACAGGCCGAGATGACGGTCGCCCTGTCGGTCGAGCAGGGATTTCCGAGCTACCTGACAACCGGCAACCTGCTGCGCGGCTGGGCCGTCGCAACGCAAGGTGAGCCGGAGGCCGGGTTGTCGATGCTGCGCGAAAGCCTGGCCGGCCTCTATGCCACCGGGACCGATGTCCGCCGGACATATTATCTCGCCCTGTTGGCCGAGGTGCTGGGCCGGGCGGATCAGCTCGAAGAGGGCCTGCATGTGCTCGGCGAAGCGCTCGAATTCGCCACGGCGAATGGCGAGCGCTGGTGGGAGGCCGAACTGCATCGGCTGCGCGGCGAGCTGCTGCTGGCGCGCTCGCGCGATAATTACGACGAAGCCGAGGCCTCGGTTCAGCGCGCCGTGGCGATCGCGCGCCGGCAGCAGGCAAAATCATTTGAGCTGCGCGCCAGCACGGCTCTTGCCCGGCTGTGGGGCGAGCGCGGCAGGCGCGGCGAGGCGCATGATCTGCTCGCCCCGGTATACGGCTGGTTTACCGAGGGCTTCGACAGCGCCGACCTGTTGGCCGCCGGGGCGCTGCTCGATGAGCTCAAAAATTAGGCCGGTCAAAAGTTCCGGAAGTCGGCGAGGAAGCGCTGGTAGCGCTCGACGAACATATCGGCATAGATGCTGTAATCGAATTCGATCGGCCGCTCGCTGACCTGTGAGAGGATGCCCCACAGGAATTCGCGCAAGGCGCCGGTAGCCTTGGCGGCGGTGTAGCGGCGCGCCAGTTCCTCGTCTGGTGGTGCTTCGTAATAGCTTTCGAGCATGAGGCGGTCTTCCGTCTCGTCGTGGTCGCTGTTCATCGCCAGCACGCCCATGTCGAACAGATCCATGCCGAAGCCGGCATATTCGAGATCGACGAACCACAGCCGCCCGTCATCGTCGATGATGATGTTTTGCGGATTGATGTCGTTATGGCCATAGACGGTATGGGCTCTGCCGATCGCCGCCTCGAGCTCGTTATTCTCGGCGACCAGGTTGGGCAGCAGCGCCCGCCATTTTTCCTCCAGCGCGGCGCCGTGCTCGGCCAGTTGGCGGACATACCAGCGGTTATGGTGAAACGGCCAGAATACCGCGCCGGTGCCGTCGAGATGCTTGTGCGCCTCGCTGTGCATGCGGCGGATCAGCCGCGCCGCCTTGGCGATCATGTCGGGCACATGCATGTCATCGGGCGTCAGCGCGCGGCCGGGAATGTAGCCGAGCACGGTCAGGCCGGGCTCGTCATAGAACACCTCGGCGGCAACCCCGGCGGCATGGGCGGCGCGCAGCGACATCACCTCGTTGGCGCGGAACACGCCGAGGCTGGGTTCGTCGCCGCCGATGCGGACGACATAGCGCTTGCCGGCGTCCTCGACGGTCAAATTGATGTTGCTGAGGCCGCCGCTCAACAGTTGCGGCACCACCTCGCCGCGCCAGATCGGCAGCGCCTTGGCGCGCGCGATCGCCGGCGCGCTCATCTCCGCCGCGCCCTGGGCATCGCCGATGGCGTCGAACACGCCGGCCGAATCGATTTCCTCGGCCATGGCCTAGCTTTTGACGCGGCTGGAATCGGGATCGTAGAGCGGCCGCAGATGCAGTTCCGCCTCGACCTGGCGGTTGGCGGCTTCGAGGCGGTAGCTGCCGGCGCGCAGATAATCATTCGTCACGCCTTCGCCGCGCCGTATATAGCCGAGGCCGATATGCCTGCCGATGGTATGGCCGTAGCCACCGGAAGAAAGCCAGCCGACGCGCTCGCCGTCGCGGATGATGGTCTCGCGGCCGGTCAGCAGCAATTCGGGATCGTCCGCCGTGGTGATGGTCACCAGCCGCTTGACGAGCGGCTCGTCGCGCTGGCGCAAGAGCGCGTCGCGGCCGATGAAATCGCTCTCCTTGTCGAACGCCACGGCGAAGCCGAGTCCCGCTTCGAGCGGTGTGAAATCGGCGCCGATATCTCCGGCCCAGGCACGGTAGCCTTTTTCCAGGCGCAAGCTATCGATCGCCCGGTAGCCGGCATCGACGAGGCCGAACGCCGCGTCCGCCGCGGCAAGCGCCTCGTAAACCGTGAGCATATATTCCGTCGGCACATGCAGCTCCCAGCCGAGCTCGCCGACATAGGTCAGGCGCAGAGCGCGCACCGGGGCGCCGCCGATATGGATTTCCCTGGCCGCCATGAACGGGAAGGCCTCGGCGCCGACATCGCCTTCCGCCACCGCTTCGAGGATTTTCCGTGCGTTCGGCCCCATCAGCGACAGCACGCCGTAGGCGGAGGTGACATCGACCAGCGAGGCATGCGCGTCGCCTGGAATGTGGCGCTTGATATGGTCGAAATCATGGGTCGCGAAGCCGGTGCCGGTGACGATGTAATATTGATCCTCTGTGATGCGCGTCACGGTGAGATCGCATTCGATGCCGCCTTGGCGGTTCAACATCTGGGTATAAACGGTGCGGCCCGGCGGCACCGCGACGTCGCCGGCGCAGAGGCGCCCGAGAACCACCTCGGCGTCGCGCCCGACCAGCGAGAATTTGGCGAACGAGGATTGATCGAACAGGGCGGCGCTGTTGCGGCAGGCGGCATGTTCGGCGCCGACATGCTCATGCCAGTTGGGCCGCGCGAAGCTGTTGATCTCGACCGGTTCGACGCCGGCGGGGGCGAACCAGTTGGGCCGCTCCCAGCCGGACTTGGCGCCGAAACAGGCGCGCTTTGCTTGCAGTGCTCCGTAAATCGCACTGCGCCGAAGCGGCCGCCCGGCCGTCATCTCCTCATAGGGCCAGATGATGGTGTAATGGTGGCCCTGGCCTTCCAGCGAGCGCGCCAGAACCTGATTGTCGGAGCGGTGATAGGCGCCGAAGCGGCGGATATCGAAGCTCCAGACATCATAGGGCGGCTCGCCGTTCAGAATCCATTCGCCTATCACCATGCCGGCGCCGCCGGCGCCGGTGACGCCATACGCATTGAAGCCGGCGCTGACGAACAGGTTGCGCACCTCGGGCGCCTCGCCCATGACCGGGTTCTGATCTTCGGTAAAGGCTTCGAGACCGTGCATCCAGGTCTTGATGCCGGCCGTCTGCAGCGCCGGGATCCACTCCATCACGCCTTCGAGGCGGGGCATGAAATGGTCGAGATTTTCGGGCATGAGCTTGAATTCATGGCCCTCCGGGATGTTGCCGATATAGGGGATCGGGTCGGGATCATATTGGCCGACGATCAGGCCGCCGACTTCCTCGCGTATGTAATGCCACTTGTCCGGATCGCGGAAAGTCGGCATGTCGCGCGTCACACCTTCGATCGGCTCGGTGATGAAATAGCAATGATGCGACGGCTGGACGGGTATATTGACGCCGGCCAGGAGGCCGATTTCACGCGACCAGATGCCGCAGCAGATCACCGCCGTCTCGCAATTTATCTTGCCGTGCGAGGTCTCGACCGCGCGCACCGCGCCCTGATGGATGTCGAAGCCGGTCACCAGCGTGTCCTCGAAAATCCGCGCGCCGTGCATGCGCGCGCCCTTGGCCAGGGCCATGCAAAGATCGGTAGGGCTGAAGGCGCCGTCGGACGGGATGTAGAGGGCGCAGTCCATCTTGTCGGTGGTCATGATCGGGATCAGCGCACCCGCTTCCTTCGGCGTCAGCAGTTCCATCTCGACCCCGAACGAGCGCGCGATGGTGATGGCGCGCTCATATTCGCGGCGGCGCTCCGGGTTGCAGGCGACGCGCATGCCGCCGGTGCGGTGCCAGCCGGTGGCCTGCCCGGTTTCGGCTTCGAGCGCGGCGTAAAGCTCGCCGCCATAGGCCATCATGCGCCCGGCATTGGGGTCGGTGCGAAATTGCGCATAGGCGCCGGCGGCGTGCCAGGTCGAGCCCGAGGTCAGCTTGTGGCGCTCGAGGATGACGACATCGGTGCAGCCATGCTTGGCCAGATGATAGGCGGTGGCGCAGCCTATGGCGCCGCCGCCGATGATGACGACGCGCGCCTGATCGGGAAAATTAGCGCTCAATTGAATTCCTTCTCCAATTCCTCGGCCAATTCGAAGATGTCAATCGTGGCGCCGTAATGGGCGACGTTGAACATCGGCGCATTGGGGTCGGTGTTGACGGCGATGATGGTCTCGACATGTTTCATGCCGGCGAGATGCTGCACCGCGCCGGAAATGCCGAGCGCGATATAGAGCTTGCAACTGGAAGCGATGGTGCCGGACTGGCCGACCTGATGGGCCTTCGGCAGCCAGCCCGAATCGGCGACCGGGCGCGAGCAGCCGAAGGTGGCGCCGAGGCGCTCGGCCAGGGCGGCGAATTTGGGCACGTTCTTGTCGTCCTCGATGGCGCGCCCCACCGAAATGATGAACTCGGCCTTGGCGATATCGACATCGGCGGGCGGCGCCGGCTGATATTCGAGATGGGATGCCAGCCCTTCCA
>CAJXFT010000009.1 GCA_913053235.1 uncultured Alphaproteobacteria bacterium | reverse complement strand
GGAAGCGGATCTAATGGAAGAAACAGCGCCGCAGGAAGGCGTCCGGCAGCTCTTTTTCATTGTTCGAGGTGATGATGATGACCGGCCGGTGCACGGCGCGGATGGTTTCCTTGGTCTCGTAGACATGGAATTCCATGCGGTCGAGTTCGAGCAGAAGATCGTTGGGAAATTCGATATCGGCCTTGTCGATCTCGTCGATCAAAAGAACCGGCCGCTGCTCGTGCACAAACGCCTGCCACAACTTGCCGGGCAAAATGTAGTTGGAGATTTCGTTCACCCGCTCGTCGCCGAGCTGGCCGTCTCTGAGGCGCGCCACCGCGTCATATTCATAGAGGCCATGCTGCGCCTTGGTGGTGGATTTCACATGCCATTCGATGAGCGGCGCATCCAACGCGCCGGCGATCTCGGCGGCGAGGATGGTCTTGCCGGTGCCCGGCTCGCCCTTGACCAGCAGCGGGCGCTGTAATGTGATCGCCGCATTGACGCCGGCGTTCAATTCCTCGGTGGTGACGTAAGTCTTGGTTCCTTCGAAGCGCAAGGCATCTCTCCCATGTTCGGATCGGCGCTCAAGCATAGGGTTGGTGAAAGGTGATAACAATGCGTGTGCGGCCCAGCGATGGCGTGGCGTTCGAGACGAAATTTCCCGTCGTTATCATCGGCGGCGGCGCCTGCGGCCTGACCGCGGCGTTGACACTTGGCGACGCCGGCAGCGCCGCGCTGGTGCTCGAGCAGGACCCGCTGCCGGCGGGCTCGACCGGGCTTTCCTCGGGCTTTATTCCGGCCGCCGCGACGCGCTGGCAGCGGGAGCGCGCTGTTGAAGACAGCGTCGAACTCATGGCCGGCGACATCCAGGCGAAGGCCAGGCATTTGGCCGATGCGGCAATCGTCGATCTATGCTGCCGGCGCTCAGGCCCGACCCTCGAATGGCTGGCCGACAGGCACGGCATACCATTTGTCCTGATCGAGGGCTTCCTCTACACCGGCCAAAGCCGTGCGCGTATGCATGCGGTGCCGGAGCGCACGGGTGCCGCGCTGATGGCGCGTCTGTTGGCCGCCGCCGAAGCCGTGCAAGCCGATATCCTGTGCGGCGCCGAGGTAAGCGAATTGTTCGCCGATGGCGACGGCCGGGTGCGCGGCGTCGGCTTTCGCCGCCCCGACGGCGGCGCCGAGCGGGTTGCTTGCGAGGCGCTGATATTGGCCTGCAACGGCTTCGGCGGAAATCCGGATATGGTGCGCCAGCACATCCCCGAAATGGCCGAGGCCGAATATTTCGGCCATGCCGGCAATCGCGGCCATGCGGTGCTGTGGGGCGAGGCGCTCGGCGCCGAAGCGAGGCATATGGGCGCCTATCAGGGCCACGCCTCGGTGGCGGTGCCGCACGGCATTCTGATTACCTGGGCGGTAATGCGCGAAGGCGGGATTCAGGTCAATGGGGAAGGAAAACGTTTTGCCGATGAGAGCCGCGGCTATTCGGAGCATTCGGTCGACGTGCTGGCCCAGCCCGGCGGCACCGTGTGGGATATTTATGATTCGCGTATCCATGCGCTGGCGATGGAGTTCGAGGATTACCGGCAGGCGCAGGCCGCGGGCGCGGTGAAAAGGGCGGCGGACGAAACGGCGCTCGCCGGCACCCTCGGCCTGCCCGAAGCGGCGCTGCGCGAGACTTTGGCGCTCACGCGAAGTTCGGCGGAAGACCCTTTCGGGCGGCGCTTCGACGACAAACCGGCGCTGGCGCCGCCCTATTACGCGGTCAAGGTCGGCGCCGCCCTGTTCCACACCCAGGGCGGGCTCGCCATCGACATATCGGCGCGGGTGCTGCGCCAGGGCGGCGGTGCGTTGCCCAATCTGTTTGCCGGCGGCGGCGCGGCTTGCGGTGTCTCGGGTCCCGAGGTATGGGGCTATTCCTCCGGCAACGGGTTGCTGACGGCGGTGATGCTGGGCCGCGTCGCGGGCGAAAGCGCGGCGGCTCTGGTATCCTGAAATCTGAACATTCATTGGGGAGACGAAAATGAATTTGGTAAAACCCGACGCGGTCGAGCGCGTCGCCATCCTCGGCGCCGGCACCATCGGCGCCTCCTGGGCGGCCTATTTCCTGGCCCACGGCCTGGCCGTCAATATCTGGGACCCGGCGCCCGGATATGAAGCGCGCTGCCGCGCCTTCATCGCCGCCGCCTGGCCCGCCCTCAGCCGGCTCGGCGCGCCGGAAGCCCCGGACGAAAGCCGCATGGCGTTTTTCGACGATATGGCGGAGGCGGTGCGCTCCAGCCAGTTCGTGCAGGAGAACGGCCCCGAGGACAAGCAGCTCAAGATCGAGCTATATAGCCGCCTCGACGATGCCATGGCCGACGGTGTGGTGATGGCGTCGAGCTCTTCGGGTCTGTTGATCAGCGAGCTTCAGGCCGGGCGCAAGGCGGCGGCGCGCTACGTCATCGGCCATCCCTTCAACCCGCCGCATCTCATACCCCTGGTCGAAGTCGTCGGCGGCGAGCAAACCGACGCCGCAGCGATCGACTGGGCGCTCGCCTTCTATAACGGCTGCGGCAAGAAGGCGATCCGCATCAACCGCGAAGTGCCCGGCCACCTCGCCAACCGCTTGCAGGCGGCGATGTGGCGCGAGGCGATGCATCTGGTCGATACGGATGTGGCCAGCGTCGAGGACATCGATATCGCCGTCTCCTACGGCCCCGGCCTGCGCTGGGCGCTGATGGGGCCGAACCTTATTTTTCACCTCGCCGGCGGCGACGGCGGCATCCGCCATTCGGTCGAGCATTTCGGGCCGGCGCTCGAATCCTGGTGGGCCGATCTCGGCAGCGCACCGACGATCTCGAGCCGGACGGCGGAGAAATTAATTGCCGGCGTCGAAGACGAAGCGGCCGGCCGTTCGCTCGAGGATTTGACGGGAGAGCGCGATCAGTTGCTGATATCGCTGTTGGAAATGCTCGCCCGCGAACGCGGCAAGAGCTGACCCGGCATGGCGAATATCCAGGACAGCGCCGTCTCCGTCCCGGCCGAAATTCTCAGCCGGCTGGTCAGCGATATTTTTGCCGCCGCCGGCTGTTCCACCGGCGAGGCCGGGCGCATCGGCGAATATCTGACGGAATCGAACCTTTCCGGCCATGAAAGCCACGGCGTCATTCGCGTGCCGCGTTATCTCCACTGGCTGAACGAAGGCAAGATCACGCGCGATCAGGAAATCACCATGGTCAGCGAAAGCGATGTGCTGGCGGTGGTCGACGGCAATTACGGCTTCGGCCAGACGGTCGGGCCGCAGGCCGTCCGCCTCGGCATGGCGAAGGCGGCAGCGGGCGGGTTGTCGCTGATCGGCTTGCGCAACTCCGGCCATCTCGGGCGCATCGGCGATTGGGCCGAGATGGCGGCGGCGCAAGGGCTGATATCGATTCATTTCGTCAACACCTCCGGCCTCGGCCTGCTCGTCGCGCCGTTCGGCGGCGCCGAGCGGCGCATGTCGACCAACCCGGTCTGCATCGGCATCCCACGCCAAGACGGGCCGGCGATGGTGCTTGATTTCGCCACTTCCATCGTCGCCGAAGGCAAGGTCCTGAACGCGCTCGGCGGCGGCAAGCCGCTGCCCGAGGGCTCCCTGATCGATGGCGACGGCACGCTTTCCACCGACCCGGCGCTGATCTACGGCACCAGCGACAGCACCCAGCCCTTGGATGTGCGCACCGGCTCGGGCGCCATCCGCGCCATGGGCGAGCACAAGGGCTCGGGCCTCGCCTTCATGTGCGAGATCCTGGCCGGCGCCCTGACCGGCTCGGGCTGCTCCAAACCCGGCGTCGAGCAATTGGCGAATGCCATGTTGTCGATCTACATCGTGCCGGAATTTCTCGCCACGGCGAACGCGTTTGCCGCCGAGCTCGAACAATATGTGAGGTTTTTCCGCTCGGCGCGACCCGCCGAAGAGGGCGGTGAGGTGCTCTGTCCGGGCGACGCGGAAGAGCGCAGCCGGGCGCGGCGCATGGCCGAGGGCGTGCCGCTGCCGGGCTCGACCTGGCACAGCCTGCTGGAGGCGGCGCAGGATGTCGGGATGCCGGCCGACAAGATAGAAGCGGTGCGTGGTGCCGCCACGAGCACCCCGTCTGGCTAAGTACCAAAATCAAGCGTTCCAAACGGCACCACCAACCGGAATGCGACCAGCATTCCGGCAAGCGTGACTACGCGCCCGAGTTAATACGAGGTAGCCAAGGGAGCGGATGCGACCGCCCGGCGTCTGAGGGGCCAAACAAAAGAGCGCGGATGCCCCCGGGTGTTGCGAGCGCGCTCTGCGCGCTTAGCTCGCCCCTTCTCCCCACCCTCTTCCCCTCGGGGAAGAGGGACTTATTCAGGGTGCTGGTCACTCCGCATCCAAAATATATTTCCTGCCGACGCGGCGGACGAAAGGGGTGGTCTTGGCGGCCTCGCGCGGCGCCGGGTCTTGCAGCAGGCGGTCTATCTCGCCGAGGACGACGCTGGTGATGCGCGGGATGTGCATCTCCAGCGCCTCCGAAATCGGCACCCAGGCGATATTGTGCAGCTCGCCATTGCCGGCGATCTCGCCGTGCAGATCGTCGGCGAACGCCATGAAGAAGCGCGCGTTGAAACGGCGCGGCGACCCCGGCGGCGTCACGGCGCGGAAAATATAATCGAGCTTGTCGAGCGCCGGCGCCAGACCCTGCTCATGAAAGCCGCGCCATTCCGCCCGCACCTTGCCGCGCGGCGCCGCGCTCGGCGCGGCCAGCATGAGGCCGGTTTCCTCGAAGGTTTCACGGATCGCCGCCGCCGCCAGGGAGCGCGCCCGCGCCGGCGTGCAGGAGCGCGACAGGCGAAGAGCGACATTGTCGCGCATTTCGCCGGCCGGGTGCACATAGCGATCGCAAACCTCGACGCCGCCGCCGGGAAAGACGTAGCGCTCCGGCATGAACGCCTGCTCCTTGCCGCGCTGTCCCATGAGCACCCGGGCGCGCCCGCCGTCATGGCGTACGAGCGCGAGGGTGGCGGCATCTCTGGGGCGTATGGTGGGATGTTTCATGGCCTGCGAAAATAGCCGATTTACGCGCGTTTGCCAGCTTCAATGGAACGCCAGACCTTTTCCGCCGTCGCCGGCATGTCGATGTGGCGCACGCCGAATTCGGCCAGCGCGTCGACCACCGCGTTGATGACGGCGGCGGGCGAGACGGTGGCGCCGGATTCGCCGCAGCCCTTCACGCCGAGCGCGTTGGTGAGGCACGGTATTTCGTTTCGCAGCAGGCGGAATGCCGGCAAATCAGCGGCGCGCGGCACGGCGTAATCCATGAAACTGCCGCTCAGCAGCTGGCCGCTGTCTTCGTCGAACCGGCTGTTTTCGAGCAAAGCCTGGCCGATGCCCTGGGCGACGGCGCCATGCACCTGGCCGTCCACCAGCATCGGGTTGATTACCCGCCCGAATTCGTCCACCGCAATATAGGCGACGAGGCGGACGCGCCCGGTATCCGGCTCGATTTCGACCTCGGAGATATGGCAGCCATTGGGATAGGTGACGTCGCGTAACATCGGTTGCGCCCGCGCATCGAGGCCCAGATCATGGCCGGCGGGGACGCGCGCGGGATCGAACGAGGCTTTCAGCACCTCGGCAAAAGCGATGCGCCGGTCGGTCCCGGCGACCTCATAGGCGCCGGCCGCGAAGGTGATATCGGCGGCGTCCGCTTCCAACAGGGCAGCGGCGACGAAGCGTCCGCGATCGATACTGCGTGCCGCGGCCAGCGCCGCCGCGTTGCCGCCGATGGTGAGCGAGCGCGAGCCGCTCGAGCCCTGGCCGCTCGGCACGACGTCGCTATCGCCCTGCAGGACGCGCACCTGCGCCACATCGAGACCGAGGCGCCGGGCGACGATTTGCGCGAAGGCCGTCTCATGGCCCTGGCCGCTCGACTGGGTGCCGATAGCCAGTTGCACGGCGCCGCTGGCGGAAAAGCGTAGGCTCGCATATTGGTCGCGGTTGCCGGCGCACGGATCGACATAACAGGTGATGCCGATACCTCTGAGGCGCCCGCGCCCGCGCGCGCGCTCCTTCCGCGCCGCGAATCCGGACCAATCGGCGGCTTCCAGGGCGTCCTCCAGATTGGCCGGGAAATCGCCTGAATCATAGACCTGCCCGAGCGTGTTTTTGTACGGCATGGCCGCGGCCGGCACCAGGTTGCGGCGCTGCATGTCGGCGCCGTCGATACCGAATTCGCGCGCCGCGATGTCGATCAGGCGTTGCACGAGAAAAAGATTTTCCGGCCGCCCGGCGCCGCGATAGGCGTCGACCGGGGCGGCGTTGGTAAAGACGCCGCGCACGCGCATGTGAATGGCCTCGATGCGATAGGGGCCGGGCAGCACCCGGGTGCCGCCGGCGGTCGGTATGTAGGGCGCGAAATAGGAAGGGTAGGCGCCGAAATTGGCGATGTTGTCGACGCGGAGCGCCAATATGCGGCCGTCGCCGTCCAACGCCATTTCGCCGCGCGCGATGACGTCGCGCCCGTGCCTGTCCGAGAGAAAGGATTCGCCCCGGCTGGCCAGCCATTTGACCGGCCGGCACAGGCGCCGCGCCGCCCACAGCACCAGGACATGCTCGGGATAGAGCCATAATTTCACGCCGAAGCCGCCGCCGACATCGGGCGTGATCACCCGCACCAGGCTTTCCGGCACGCCCAGGACGCGCGTCGCCAGCAGGCCGCGCAGGCGGTGAACGCCTTGCGACGGCGTGTGGAGGGTGTATTGGCCGCTGCCCGGCTCATAGCTGCCGATGGCGACGCGCGGCTCGATGGCGCTCGGAGCGATGCGGTTGTTGCGCGTTTCCAGCGCCACGATCTTGGCTGCGCCGGCGAAGATTCGCGCCACGCCCTCGCCATCGCCGCCTTCCCAATCGATGCAGAGATTGTCCGGCGCGCCGTCATGCAGTTGCGGCGCGCCTTGCGACAGCGCCGCGGCCGGATTTATCAGCGCCGGCAGTTCCTCATAGGCGACATCGATCGCTTCGGCACCGTCGCGTGCCGCCTGCTCGGTCTCGGCGACGACAAAGGCCACCGGGTCGCCGGCGAAACGCACCCGATCGCCGGCCAGCACCGGCCGCTCCGGCGTCCGGCACGGCGTGCCGTCGCGGCTCGGAATATCGACGATGCAGGGAATGCCGCCGATGCCGTCGCCGTCCGCGTCGGCGCCGGTGAGGATAGCCAGAACCCCCGGCACGGCGGCGGCGGCGGCGCTGTCGATGGCGCGGATGCGGGCATGGGCGTGAGGGCTGCGCAGGACGGAGCCATGCGCCTGCCCGGCGAGCGCCAAATCGTCGACGAACCTGCCCTGGCCGCGCAGCAGGCGATCATCCTCCAGGCGGGTTATGGCCGCGCCGGCCACATCTTCACGCACGCTATGTCATTCCTTTTACCGATGCCTCAGGGACGGTTAGAATAGAGAGCCGAAACTAATCGGCACAGCGCGGAGAGGCAATTCATGAGCAGCGGCGCGCTCGAATTCGACGTCGTCACCGTCGGCTGCGGCATCGCCGGGCTGTCGGCGGCGGTCAGCGCCCAGCAGGCCGGCGCGCGCGTCGGCCTTTTGGAACGCGCCCCCAAAGAGGAGCGCGGCGGCAATACCCGCTACACCGAATCCTTCTGGCGCATGAAAAGCCGCGACGAGGTCGCGGACGATCTCGAGCAACAGCTTGCCGCCAATGCCGGCGGCTATCTCGATCCCGAGATAATCCGCGACGCCGATCTGCCATACAGCGAATGGCCGCAATTGCTCAAGGGCCTGGGCTTCACCGATCCGGAAGTCATCGCGACGCTCGCCGAGAATGCCGGCCCGACGCTGAATTGGCTTTCCGGATTTGGCGTCACCTTCGATTTCCTGGCCAATTATTTTATCACCGAATCGACGTCGCGCATGGCGCCGGCGGGCGGCGGCCTGGCGCTGATCGAGGCGCTTGCCGCCCATGCGGAAAGCGTGCCCGATGACATTCAGATGTTTTACCGCACCACCGCGCAGGCGTTGATCCTGGATGCGGAGGGCGCGGTCGCCGGATTGCGCGCCGTCGGCGCCGACAATCGCGGCACCGAATTCCGCGCCCCTTCGGTGGTGCTGGCGTCGGGCGGTTTCCAAGGCAATCCCGAAATGCTGAGCAAATATCTCGGCCCGGCGAGCCAGTATATCCGGCCGGTGGCGCGCGGCGGTTACTACAATCGCGGCGAAGGCATCCGCATGGCGCTCGAAGCCGGCGCAGCACCTTGCGGCGATTTCGGCAGCTTCCATGCCCAGCCGGTGGATCCGCGCTCGGGAAGGCATGAGCCGGTGGTGCTGAATTTTCCCTATGGAATACTGGTCAACAATGCCGGCCGCCGTTTCACCGACGAGGCACCGGCGACGGTGGATGCGAGTTACGAGGCGATCACGCGCGACATCATGGCGCAACCGAAGGGCATCGCCTATGTGCTGTGCGACGCCGGGCTCGACGACGTGCCCAACTGGCAAAAATCCGTGCGCACCGACGAGGCGCCCATGGAAGCCGGCGATCTCGACAGCTTGGCGGCGGTCCTCGGCGTTGATGGTTTGATGGACACAGTGCACGCTTATAACGCCGCCTGCCCGGCGAACGGTGAATTCAAGGCGCTGGAGCTCGATGGGTTGGCGACGCACGGCCTCGACCCGGCGAAGTCGAACTGGGCGCGGCCTCTGACGAGGCCGCCGTTCCGCGCCTGGCCGGTCATTGCCGCCAACTGCTTTACCTTTGGCGGCGTCAAGATCGATGGCCGCGCCCGGGTGGTGAATTTGGACGGCGAAGCCATCCCCGGCCTCTATGCGGCGGGCGAGACGGCGGGGCTCTATTACCGCACCTATACGGGCTCGACCTCGGTCATGCGCGGCGCCGTGTTCGGGCGCATCGCCGGCCAGGATGCCGCCGGGCTCAAACGGTGAGCCAACGCGCCATCGCCGCCGTATTCATGCGCGGCGGCACCAGCAAGGGCCTGTTTTTCCACGCCCGCGATCTGCCGCCAGAAAGTCACGTCCGTGACCGGATATTACTCGCTGCCATGGGCAGCCCCGATCCCTATGAGCGCCAGCTCGATGGTATGGGCGGCGGTATTTCCTCGCTCAGCAAGGTCGTCATCGTCGCCCCGCCAAGCCGCGCCGAGGCGGTACTGGATTACAGCTTCGGCCAGGTCGCGGTGGACCAGGGCGTCATCGATTGGCGCAGCAATTGCGGAAATCTGAGTTCGGCGGTCGGCCCGTTCGCGGTCGATGAGGGACTTGTACAGGTTGGCGATGGCGAGGTCGTGCTTTGCCTGCACAACACCAATAGCGGCGCGCTCATCCATGCGCGTTTCGAGGTCGCTGCGGGCCGCGCCCGCGTCGCTGGCGATTTCGAGCTTGACGGTGTGGCCGGGCGCGGCGCGCCGATCGCCCTCGATTTCGCCGACCCCGGCGGCGCCATTACCGGCAAGCTTCTGCCGACGGGAAAGCCGCTGGATCGGCTCGACGTTCCCGGGTTGAGCCGCATCGAGGCGAGCTTGGTCGACGCCACCACGGCATGCGTGTTCCTGCGCGCCGCGGATATCGGCTTGCGCGGCGACGAAACGCCGGCGCAATTGGAGGCCGAGGACGGGTTGTTGGCGCGCCTCGAGGCGATCCGGCGCGCCGCCGCCGAGGCGATGGCGCTGCCGGCCGACGGCTTGAGCGTGCCCAAGCTCGGATTCATCGCGCCGCCGATGGCGGCGCCGACGCTTGCGGGCCGACAAGTGGCGGCCGACAGCATGGCGCTGACGGCGCGCATGATATCGATGGAGCGGCCGCACCGCGCCCTGCCGCTCACTGGCGCCATGTGCCTCGCCACCGCCGCCGCGATTCACGGTACCGTGGTGCATGAGATGGTGCCGCCGAATTGGCGGCGCCAGGAATCGATCGCCATCGCCCATCCTTCCGGCGTGCTTTCCCTCGGCGCACGCGTGCGGCGTGCGGGTGAGGGCAGCTGGCTGGCCGAGCGCGTCACGGTAATCCGCACCGCGCGCCGGCTGATGGAAGGCCGCGTCATGGTTCCAGCGGCGGCGCTCGCGGATTGACAGCCGGGCGCCGGCGCCATAACAACGAAACAGGAGCAAGTGGGGGACGCGTGATCATCGAGGAAGAATTCACCGTCGAGGCGGCGCTCGGGCATGTCTGGAATTGCATCCGCGACGCCGCCTTTGTGGCTCCTTGCGTCCCCGGCTGCCAGGATGTCGAGGATATCGGCGACGGCGCCTACCGGGCGGCGGTCAAGGTCGGCATCGGGCCGATCAAGACGGTGTTCAAACTCGATATCCAGGTCAGCGAAGAAGCGCCGCCCGGCTTTGCCCGCATCGAGACGCGCGGCCAGGAGGGCACCAACGCCAGCCGCCTCACGGCAAAGAGCGATTTGACGCTGAGCGCCGCCGGCGCGGGTGCGACCAAGGTGCATTATAGATCGGACGTTCAAGTCGTCGGGCGTTTGGCCAAGTTCGGCCTCGGCATCATGAAAAAGAAGGCCAAGGCGCTGGGCGCCGAATTCGCCGAAAACTTCCGCGCCGCCGCCGAGGCGGGCAGTCCTGCCGCGATAAGTGGCGGCTGAGGCAAAGGCCATGGATTTTTATCAGCC
Organism: uncultured Alphaproteobacteria bacterium; assembly: GCA_913053235.1. Classification (GTDB taxonomy): domain Bacteria; phylum Pseudomonadota; class Alphaproteobacteria; order UBA828; family UBA828; genus PTKB01. Next base: position 31,470 of record CAJXFT010000009.1, on the reverse strand, counting down.
GACCAGCCTCGACGCCGCACTGGCGCTCCTCGCCGCCGATCCGGAGGCGTTGCCGCTGGCCGGCGGCGCCACCCTGGTGGCGATGATGAACGCCGATCTGGTCGAACCTTCCGCTCTTGTGAGTCTGCGCGATGTCGCCGAGTTACAAACCATCGAGGCGGCGGCGGATGGCGGGTTTCGCATCGGCGCCATGATCAGCCACGCCGCCCTCGCCGATGAGGCGCGGCTTGGCGGCGGCAACGAAGTGGTGCGCCAGGCGGCGGCGCGGATCGCCCACCCCCAAGTGCGCAATATCGGCACGCTCGGCGGCGCCGTGGCGCATGGCGATCCGAGCTCCGACCTGCCGGCGGCGCTGGTGGCGGCGGACGCCGCGATCGAAATTGCTGGCCCGGCGGCAAGGCGCGTTGTCGCCGCCGAAAATTTCTTCGAGGATTATCTCACCACGGCGCTTAAGCCGGGCGAGATGGTCTCCGCGATTACCCTGCCGGTGCAGCCCGAGGGCGCCGTCGGGCATTACGAAAAATTCGCCCGCGTGCACGGCGGTTACGCCACCCTTTCGGTCGCCGTGGTGCTCGCCATGGCGGGCGGCGAATGCAGCCATGTGCGCGTCGCGCTCGGCGCCGCTGGAGCGACGCCGGTGCGCGTCGATGCAGCGGAGGCGCGCTTGCTGGGCTCGGTGCTGGATGCGGATGCCGTGCGCGATGCCGCCGCCATATTGGCCGAGGCGAGCGATCCCATCGACGATGTGCGCGGCAGCGCCGAATACCGCCTGATGCTGGTGCCGCGCCTGCTGGGGCGCGCCCTCGCCGCCGCTGAGGGCGGGGCGTGATGGATATCTCTCTCAGAATTAATGGCGAAGAATGCGCACTCAGTGTGCCGGCCTCGCGCACTCTGCTGGAGGCGCTGCGCGATGATATGGCGCTTACGGGCGCGAAGAACGCCTGCAATCAGGGCGTCTGCGGCTCTTGCACGGTGTTGGTCGACGGTATGCCGGTGAACGCTTGCCTGGTTCTGGCGGTCAATGTAACGGGGCGCGATATCACCACCATCGAGGGTCTCGGCGAAGGCGGCGAACTATCCGTCGTGCAGCAGGCCTTCGTCGATGCCGGGGCGATCCAGTGCGGCTTTTGCATGAGCGGCATGATCGTCAGCGCGACGGCCTTTCTGGCGCATAATCCGATGCCCTCGCGCGATGAAATCCGCACTGCTCTTTCGGGCAATCTGTGCCGCTGCTCCGGCTATGTCCGGGTCTTCGACGCTGTCGCCCTGGCGGCGCAAAGGCTCAGCCCATGAGCGATATCGAAAGCGCCATCGGCAAGAGCCCGCCGCGTCTGGAGGCGGCGGAGAAGGCCGCCGGCCAGGCGCTTTTTTCCGGCGATATGGTGCTGCCCGGCATGTTGCATGGCGCGCTCCTCACCAGCCCCTATGCGCATGCGCGGATTCTCTCCTATGACGCCTCGGCGGCGCTGGCGCATCCCGGCGTCAAGGCGGTGGTCACGGCCGAGGATATCACCGGCGGCGCCATCGGCCCGTTGGTACGCGACGAGTACGCGCTGGCACGCGGCAAGACGCGCTATATCGGCGAGCCGGTGGCGGCGGTGGCGGCGGAAAGCGAGGCGATCGCGCGCCTGGCCGCGCGCCTGGTCGAAGTCGAATATGAAGAGCTGCCCGCCGTCGCCACCATCGCCGAGGCGATGGCCGAAGGCGCGCCGCTGTTGCACGAGGATTTTGCCGACTATTTCAAAATATATCCGGCGCCCGAGAATGGCGGAAATCTGATGACCCGCGGCGAGGCGGTGATGGGGCGCGGCACCGATGGCTTCGACGAAGCCGATATCGTGGTCGAGGGCGTCTATGAAGTGGGGGCGCAATATCACGCCTATATGGAGCCGGTCTCGGTGCTCGCCGCCTTCGCGCCCGACGGCCGGGTGACGGTGTGGTCTTCGACCCAGAGCATCTTCCGCGTCCAGGCCAATCTGCATGAGGGCCTCGGCATCCCGATGACCAAGATCCGTTGCGTCGCGGCGCGCGTCGGCGGCGGTTTCGGCGGCAAGGCGGAAGTCTCGGGCGAGCTCGTCGCGGTGATGCTGGCGAGGAAGGCCGCCGCACCTGTTCGCCTGGTGCTGAGCCGCGACGAGGACATGACCTCGATGCGCGCGCGCCATCCCGGCACGCTCCGCGTCAAGACCGGCGCCAAAGCGGACGGCACCCTGGTGGCGCGCGAGGTCGAGCTTTGGTTCGACGCCGGCGCCTATGCCGACGACAGCCCGGCGGTGTTGAGCGTGTCGCTGCAATATGCGCGCGGTCCCTACAACATCCCGCATGTGCACGTGCTCGGCCATGCGGTCTATACCAACAAACTGCGCTTCGGCGCCTTTCGCGGCTTCGGCAACCCGCAAGCCTCTTTCGCCGGCGAATCGCAAATCGACGAGCTCGCCGAAAAGCTCGGCATCGACCCGATCGAGCTGCGCATCAAGAATGCGATCAAGGCCGGCGACCGCTGGCTCGGCGGGCAAACCATCACCTCCTCGGCCCTCGGCGACGCCTTGCGGGCGGTGCGCGCGGCTTCGGACTGGACGCGCCCGCGAGCCGCGCCGGCGGGATGCAAGCGCGGGCTCGGCGTGTCCGCCGTGGCGCATACTTGCGCCTTCCTCTCGGCCGGCGCCATCGTGCGTCTGCAGGGCGACGGCACGGTGATCGTCAATACCGGCGCCGTGGATATCGGCCAGGGCTCGGACACGGCGCTCAGCCAGATGTGCGCGGCGGCGCTCGGCCTCGATATCGAACAGGTCAGCTTCGCCACCCCCGATACCGATTCCGCGCCCTATAATTACGGCACCGTCGCCAGCCGTGTGACCTATACGGTCGGTCACGCCGTGCATGAGGCGGCGATGGCGGTGCGCGCCCAACTGTTCGATCACGCGGCGGCGATGCTCGAATGCGCGCCCGAGCGGCTGGAGCTCCGCCCCGGCGGGCGCGTCGGTGTGAGCGGCGAGCCGGCGCGCAATGCCGAGGTCAGTTTCGCCGATATCGCCGGGCGCTCGCTATATGCCGTCGGCGGGCCGATCACCGGCTCGGGCAGCTTCATGACCAGCGATCCGTTGGATCCCGAGCACACCAAAACCAGCGGCTTGCTCGATCTCGGCGTGCTTTCGGTGCGCTCTTTCGGCGCCCAGGCGGTCGAGGTCGAGGTCGACGAGGCGACTGGTGCCGTGCGCGTCGTCGAGGCTTGGTGCGCCCACGATGCCGGGCGGGCGGTCAATCCGGGCGCCATCGAAAGCCAGATTCACGGCGCCTTCACGCAGGGCATGGGCTATGCGCTGACGGAGGAATTGCTGTGGGAGGATTGCCGCCTGGTCAATCCGAGCTTCATGGATTACAAATTTCCCGGCGCCATGGAGGCGCCCGAGCGCATCAACGCCATCGTCCTCGAGACGCCGGAGGTAAGCCACCCGCTCGGCGTCAAGGGCGTCGCCGAGCAGCCCCTGGTGGCCGCGGCGCCGGCTATCAACAACGCCGTCTCGGCCGCCACCGGTCTCCGCCTCAAGCGAATCCCCCTGACTCCGGAGCGCGTCCTCAACGCCCTGTTGGCGAAGGGTTAGCCGGCGCGCGCCGCCTCGGTCGCTTTCCTGTCGACCGCCAGATCGTCATCTTCGACGCTGCCGGTGAGCGCCACGCCATAGATGTCGCGCGCGCGCTCGACGGTTTCCCAACCCCGTTCGACGTCTTTCAAGACGCGTTCGGGGGCGCGCTCATGGGGGCTGCCATAGCCGCCGCCGCCGGCCTCCAGGCCGCGCACGAACTCGCCCGCCTGCAATTCGATCTGCACCACATTGGGCAATTTGGTTTCGTCGCCATTGGCGCTCACCTTCCACTGCGCCGCCGCTCCGCCGTCCTGCCCGCCGCGCACGCCGCGCGCCGGGTTGATCTGGCAGTCGGAGGGAATGACCACCGTCATCGGATCCTGGCGCGGGCCGTAGATGACTTCGGTCGCCGGTCCGCCGCGAAAACGCCCGGCGCCGCCGCTGGCGGCGGTGAGGCGCAAACTTTCGAAATGAATCGGTTGCTTGATCTCGGCCAGCTCCATGCTGTCGCGGTACATCAGGCCGGCGACCACGGGCAGGCCGTAGGTCACCCAGCCGTCGGCCTGGGGGCTGGCCGGGCCGCCGTTCACCGCCGTCATGAGCTGGTTGATAAAAGGCTCGCCGCCGCGCCGGAAATCATTGCCGGAGACCACCGCGAAGCCCGCCGCCATGGCGCTGCCGCCCTCGGCCAGCCCCTGGCCGTCGCCCAATTGCGCGAACGCCGATTGGGTGAGATTGACGAGGCGGTCGGCGACATTGGTGGTCGCCATCGAGGCGCTGTGCGGGAAGCTCGGCCGGCCGACCACGCAGCCGTCGCGGAGATGCACGGTGATGCGGCGGAACGACCCGGCATTATGCGGCAGGTCGCCCGCCAGGCTGTGAAACACGCCGGCCACCACATTGTTGATGGCGCAAGCCTCGGACTGGTTGAGGCCGCAATCGACGCAATCGATATTGTCGCGCAAGTCAATCTCTATCATCGCCTCGTCCGGATCGAGGGTGAGCTCGACCTTGATCGGAATGCCGTCCGGCAGGATCGGCTCGAACGGGTCATGCGCTCCCTCGTTGACGATCTTGGCCTTGGGCAATTCGCGGATCGTCTGCACCATCATGCGTTCGGAATAGTCGAACCATTCCTCGATGAATTGCTTGATCTGGTCCTTGCCGTATTTGGCGCACAATTCCTTGAGGCGGCGTTCGGCGATGCGCGCCGAGCCAAGTGCTGCGAGGAAATCGCCATACCATTGCTCCGGTACGCGGATGCGGCGGCGGCACATGCGGATGATATCGCCGTTCATCTCGTAATTCGCCTGCACGCGGACGCAGGGGAAGATCATCGCGCCCTCCTCATACACGTCGTGCGCGAGGGCGTGATAGGTGGAGGGAATGGAATTGCCGATATCGGCCTGATGCGCCTTGGCGCAGGCGGTAAACATGTGCTCGCCATCGATGAAGACGGGGACGAGCACCGTCAAATCGGCCGAATGGGTGTTGCCGAGATAGTTGTCATTGTGCAGGAAGGCGTCGCCCTCGGCGAGGTCGTCATGCAGGTCGCACATCGCCTGGGTTTGCAGATGCGAGCCGAAGATATGCACCGGCAGGCCCTCGGCGGCGGAGAGCAGGCGGTTGTCGCCGGTACAGAGCGCACAGGAGAAATCGCGCGCCGAGGCGATCACGGCGGAGCGCGCCGCGCGCAACAGGGTGTTGGACATTTCCCGCACGATGCCGTCGAGCCGGTTGGCCAATATCGAAATCAACACCGAATCGAGCTGGGAAGCGCCGCCATTCTTATCTGTGCTCATGGTCTTTTCCTTCCCTCAATTCGCTTCTGTTTCGAGCAGGTAATTGTCGGCGCCGCTGAGGCGTGCCGACATGCCGGGGTTAACCACCAATGTGGTGGTCGGCTCCTCGATGATCGCCGGGCCGGTAATCAGCGCACCATGGCTGAGCTCGTTGCCGTGATAGATCGGCGTGTCGATGCGCCCAATGGGGCCGAAATAGGCGGCGCGCTCAGCCACCGGCTTGTTGTCGCCCGAAACATCGGCGCCGACGGCCTGCTCCGGCGGATGGGCGAGGCGCACCCGCGCCCGGCCTTTCCAGTTGAGGCATTCGACCTGGCTTTCGACGTCGCGCACGGCGAAGACGCGCTCATGCACATCGTGAAACGCCGCCACCAGGGCATCGACGTCTTTCTGGTCGCGGAAGCGGTGAATGCTTATCGGCACGTCGAGCTCCCAGACCTGGAACAGGTAGCGCGCCTCGAGGAAATATTCGATGCTCGAATCTTCCAACCCGCGGCTTTCGAGGGTCTTGACGAATCGTCCCAACTCGTCGTCGATCGCCTCAAGCGCCTGGTTCACGCCGTCATAGTTGAAATTGCCGCTCAGCGTCACCTTGCTGGCGCTGTGTTCGGCGATGATGTCGGAGAACTGCATGCCGCAGGCCGACAGCGCGCTGGCGGTCTTGGGCAGGATGACGCGCTTGCAGCCGAGCTCGTCGGCAATCGTCATGATGTTGAGGCCGGCCGCGCCGCCGCCGGCGACGAGCGCGCTCTCGGCCGGGTTGAAGCCCTCCGTCACGGTGATGTCATGGATCGCCTTGATCATGTATTCGCTGGCCAGGCTCATGATGGCGTAGGCGGCCTCCTCTATGGACCCGCCGATGCCCTCGGCGATGGTCTCGATCACTTTGCGCGCCGCCGCCATGTCGAGCGCCATGCGCCCGCCGAGAAAATACTGGGCGTCGAGATAGCCGAGCACCAGGGCGGCGTCTGTCACGGTGGGCTGGTCGCCGCCGGCGCCGTAGCAGGCCGGGCCCGGTACCGCGCCGGCGCTGTGCGGGCCGACGCGCAACAAGCCGCCCGGATCGATCCAGGCGATCGAGCCGCCGCCGGCGCCGATCGAGCGCACATCGACCGAGGAAATCGCCAAAATGTGGCCGGTCCATTGCGGGCCGATCCAGGTGTCGCGGGTGAACTTGACTTCGCCGTCGCGCACCAGGCCGACATCGAACGTCGTACCACCGGCGTCGCAGATGATGACATCAGAGCCGAATTCCTCGATACGGGCATAGTTGAGCCCGGCCACCGGCGCCATGGCGGGGCCTGACTTGACGGTATGAATTGGCCGCGCGGCCAGTTCCTCGACATGCATGCAGCCGCCGACGGCGGTCGAGACGAGGATCTCGCCCTTGTATCCGGCGCCGCGCAGATCGCTTTCCATCTGGCGCAAATGCTCCTGCATGAGCGGTTTCAGCGAAGCGTCGATGGCGGTCGCCGAGGCGCGGCGATATTCGCGGATGATCGGCACCAGCTCATGCGACAGCGTATAGGGCACGCCGGGCAGAATCTCCTCGATCATCCGCCCCACCGCCTGCTCATGCCCGGGATTCATGATCGACCACATCAGGCAGACGGCGATGGCCTCAAAATTATGCGCCTTGAGGCGGGTGACAATCTCACGCGCCGCGGCTTCGTCGAGCGGCGTGCGCACGCCGCCCTCGGCGTCGATGCGTTCGGGGATTTCGAAAGTGTATTTCTGCGGAATGTAGGGGTCGGGAAAATCCTGGGTGAAATCATGCGGCCCGTGCTTGCCGCCTTCCTTCAGCACCAGCGTGTCGGGAAAGCCCTGGGTGGTGAGAAAGGCGGTCTTGGCCACCTTGCCCTGGACGATGGCGTTGGTGGCGCGCGTCGTGCCGTAGATGAGAACGCTCGCCTCGGCCAGCAATTGTTCGGGCGCGACGCCGAGTTCGTCCGCCGCCGTGTCGAGCGCGTCCTTCATGCCGTGGAAGATACGCTCGGGCGTCGTCGGCGCCTTGCCGATCACCTGCCGGCCAGCATCGCTCGCCACCACCATGTCGGTAAAGGTGCCGCCGGTATCGACCGTGATGCGGTAGCTCATGAGGGTCTCCCTGTTTTTTGGCTTTTTTGCTTTTGCTCAGGGTGCAGCCGCCCGCCGCCTTGTCAAGCAAGCGGCGCAATTATCACAGTTTGCGCGCCTGGCGGTGGCCCTCATAGACGGCTTCATAGGTCGAGCGCGGCGCTATGGCGTCGCTGATCGCTTCGAAACTGATGCCGCTGTCCTTGAGCGGCGTGAGGAGATCGGTGCGCGAACGCCCAATGAAAATCAAGCTGTTCAGAACTGGTCATGCAGGCCACGGCCAATTCCAAAATACCGCTGTCGAGTAAAACACGACAACGATCAGATAGGCTCGAATTCCAATAACAAATAAAATTTCGAAGCAATCCGATTTCTGAACATCGCCTTTTACCTTCCTGCATTCACGAAAGTCATCTCCAAATCTCTGATAAATATTACTCAGAATTTCGCGTTCTTTCTCCATATTTCGTTGGGATAGAAAAATTGCCCCCACCGTTGCCACGGCTCCTACGACGATGGCGGCTGTCATGATTCCTTTGGTGATTATCGACATCTGATCTGCTCGATAAATCAAAAAAGCCACTGGGGCAGTAAAAAGCACCAGTACTTGCCATTGGCGATTCTTCAAAGCAGCAAGGTTGGCTGCGGCATTTTGATAAAGATGGTAAAGCTCATCCGGGCGAACGCCGCCGTTTGCCGTGGGCGTCTCATTTGTCGTCATTGCTGCCTCCCAGTTCTTTACGGAAATAATCGACCAACTGTCACGGCGCAGGACGACTCATGACAATTTGCTATCGCAAACGAATTACAATTTGCGCGCCTGGCGATGGCCCTCATAGACGGCTTCGTATGTCGAGCGCGGCGCGATGGCGTCGCCGATCGCCTCGACGCTGATGCCGCGTTCCCGGAGCGGCGCCAGGAGGGCGGTTTGCGAGCGCCGCCCGGTCGCCATGACGATCCAATCGGCGTTGAGCACGCTCTCGGCCTTTTCGTTATGGACGTTGAAGATATGCAGCTTTGCTTCGTCGATGCGCCGGACGAAATGGTCGCACAGCATGGTCACGCCGCTCTCATAGAGCTTGGGCAGGATCCAATCGAGATAGACATCGAGGATGGTCTCCATGCCGACCATCGGCCAGCGCGTCAAGAGAGTGACGGAATTGGCGCCGGCGCTCGTCAGCGCGACGGCGGTCAGCGGCGCCACCACGTCGCACATATCGTCGATCACCACCACGTCGCCGGGGAAGGAAGCGCCGGTGGCGCGGGCTCCCGCCGTCAGCACTTCATCCCAGCCGATGCAATTGCCGCTCTCCCAGCCCGGCATGGCTTCGCCGGTCCAGCCCTGGAAGCCGTCGGTGCAGACGCTGGAGCCGGTCGCCACGACCACATGATCGGGCTGCTCGGCTTTTAGGAGGGCGTCGAGGCCGGCCTCCGAGACCGGAGAATCGGTGCGCAATTCGGCACCGTTCTTGGCCGCCTGGTCGGCCAGCCAGCGGGCGATCTCGCCATATTCGGCGCGGCTCGGCAGCAGCGATTGCAGGCGCACATGGCCGCCCATTTCGCTCTCGCTCTCGACGAGGGTCACGCTGTGGCCACGCGTCGCGGCGACCCGCGCATATTCGAGCCCGGCCGGGCCGCCGCCGATGACCAGCGCTTTCCTCGGTGTTTCGGTTTTAATCAGCGAGCCTTCGCCCCAGGCGCCTTCGCGCCCGATGGCGGGATTGTAGACGCACTGGATGCGCGCCCCCATGCTGACGCTCTTCCAGCAGAAATTGGCGGCGACGCAGGTGCGGATATCCTCGGCGCGGCCCTCCTCGGCCTTCTTCGCCCAGTAGGGATCGGTGAACAATTGGCGGGCCAGGCAGATGGCGTCGGCGTCGCCGGCCTCCAAGAGCGATTCGGCCAGATCCGGCGTCGTGATGCGCCCGACGGCGAGCACCGGCTTGTTGGAAACCTCGCGAATCCGCCGCGCATAGCCGCGCTCCCAGCCGCCTTCGAACTCCATCGGCGTGTGAATGAAGGAATGATGCACGCCGGCCGAGACGTCGACATAATCGATATCGGCGCTGTGCTCGATATCCGGCACGATCTTGCGCACATCCTCGATTTCGAGATCGCCGGGCCAGAACGAGGTCGAGTTGATGCGGTAGCCGACGAATGGCTCACCGCCGACCGCGTTGCGCATGGCGCGCAGCACCTCGAGCGGAAAGCGCAGGCGGTTTTCGTAGCTGCCGCCCCAACGGTCGCTGCGCTTGTTGTAGAGCGGCGAGAGAAACTGCCAGGGCAGGTAACCGTGGCTGAGATGCAGCTCGACGCCGTCGAGGCCGGCGGCCATGGCGCGCGCGGCGGCGCTGCCATAGGCGGCGATCAGTTCCTGGATTTCTTCCTCGTCGAGCTCCTTGGGCGTCGAGGCGCCGGGGAATTCGCCGAGCGGCACCTGGCTCGGCGACACCGTGTACCAGGTTGCGTCCGGGTCGTAGCCCGGCGCCTGCTTATAGCCGGGAAAGCCGCGCACGCCCGAATGCCAGAGCTGGATCGCCAGCTTGCAGCCATGCCTGTGCACCGCCTCGGCGATCTTGGCGAGCGGCTCGATCTGGCGGTCGTCGAACAGTTGCGGCATTAAGAGCGGCGCCATGATCGAGCTCGGATGGACATGGGTGCCGCCGATAATGATCAGGCCGACACCACCCTTGGCGCGCTCTTCGTAATATTCGGTGGCCATGTCGATAAAGAGGCCGTTCCACGGGTCCGATACCCAGGTCGGACAGGTCGGCGGAAACACCACCCGGTTCTTGATGCGGCAATTGCGGATCGACCATTCGGAAAACAAATTGGGATAGCGCGCCATTTTTTTCTCCTGGGGCCGGTGCGGCCGTTCAACCTAAATGAACATAATCGAAATCGATCGGCTGGCCGTTGATGCCGCGCCGGGGCGGCGCGATCCAGCCGGCGAATTTGCCCGGCTCGACGACGCGCTGCATGAGCGAAATGACATGCGCGCGTTCGGCCTCGCTGGGCAGCCACTCGTCCTTGCGCGCCGACCATTCCGCGTCGCCGATGGCTTTGCCCTCGGGCGTAAAATGCGCCTCGCGATACTGTCCGATGGCGCGCTGGAAGGCGCGGTGCGGCAGGCGCAGCACATGGTCGAAGCCGCTCTCGCGGATGACGCGGTTCCAACGCTCGATGCCTTTTTCGCAATCCTCGATATAGTCGTCGCGCAGACGCTCGTTGATGACGGTGAGCGCCGCCTCTTCGCTTTCGCTGATGACGCCGCCTTCGAGCTTGGGCACGCTGTAATGCGCGGTGGCGAGGACATGGTCGTCCTCGATTTTTTCTTCGCGGTAGCGGCCCTTCAGGCCGGCGCTGAAATAATTGGCGGCGTTGGTCGAGAATTCGCCGCCGAACAGGTCGATGGAGACGGCGAAGTGGAAGTTGAGATAGCGCTGCACGGTGTCGAGGTTGATGCCGCCATGCGGTGCGACATCTTCCGTGTCATGCGCCTTCATCAATTCGCAGGTTCGCCCGACGACGCGCTGAATGCCGGTGTCGCCGACGAACATATGGTGCGCTTCTTCGGTGAGCATGAAGCGGCAGGTGCGCGCCAACGGGTCGAACGCCGATTCGGCGAGCGAGGCCAGTTGATATTTGCCGTCGCGGTCGGTGAAGAAGGTGAACATGAAAAAGGACAGCCAATCCGGCGTCGCTTCGTTGAAGGCGCCGAGGATGCGCGGCTTGTCGACGTCGCCGGAGCGCCGTTCGAGAAGCGCCTCGGCCTCTTCGCGTCCGTCGCGGCCAAAGTGGGCATGCAGCAAATAGGCCATCGCCCAGAGATGCCGGCCTTCTTCGATGTTGACCTGAAACAGGTTGCGCAAATCGTACAGCGACGGGCAGGTGAGGCCCAAGAGGCGCTGCTGCTCGACGCTCGCCGGTTCGGTGTCGCCCTGGGTCACGATCAGGCGGCGCAGCGTCGCGCGGTGCTCGCCCGGCACCTCCTGCCAGACCGCCTCGCCCTTGTGCGCGCCGAACGCGATGTGCCGGTCGGCCTCGGGCGCAGCCAGGAAAATACCCCAGCGATATTCCGGCATTTTGACATGGCCGAAATGCGCCCAGCCGTCGGTCTCGACGGAGATCGCGGTCCTGAGATAGACATCGGCCTGGCTGAAATCCGACGGTCCCATCTCCCCCCACCAATCGAGATAGCCGGGCTGCCAGGCTTCGAGCGCGCGCTGGAGCCGCCGATTGTCGGCCAAATCGACATTGTTGGGAATGCGTTCGTTGTAATCGATGGCCATGGTTCAAACCCGTTCCTTGTCGAAGCGCGGCCGCTGCCCGCTGCCATAGAGCTTGAGCGTGCCTTCCGCCCCGACCGCGTTGGGGCGCTGGAATATCCAGTTCTGCCAGGCGCTGAGGCGGGCGAATATTTTGCTTTCCATGGTCTCCGGTCCGGCGAAACGGAGCGACGCCTCCATGCCGGTCAAGGCGTCGGGTGAGAAGGCGGCGCGCTCCTCGACGGCGATGCGCGTCTCGTCCCGCCAGTCTATATCGTCGGGGGCGAAGGTGACGAGGCCGAGCTGCTCGGCTTCGATCGCGTCGAGCGCCCGGCCGCTCTCTTTTTCGACGCGATCAAGCGCCGCCGCGTCGCCGATAAAACGGCTCTCCAGCCGGCTCAACCCGTTGGCCATGGGATAGCCGCCGTAATTCGCCGCCGTCAGGCGGATGCTGGCGGGCGGGCGGTTGTCGCCCTCGAAGGCGCCGTCCAGCATGTAGCAGCGGTCGGCGGCGAGGGCCAATTCGAGCAGCGTGCCGGTGAAGCAGGAGCCGGGCTCGATGAAGGCGAAGATGGAGCGCGCCGAAAGGTCGAGGCGTTTCAGCGTGCGCTTGATATAGAGCGTGATCTCACGCACCAGCCAGTCCCCGGCATGCGCCGCCAGGGCGGCGTCGGCGGCCGCGACATATTCGCCCGCGCCCTCGCTGCGCATCAGCCAGGTGCCGATTTCGCTCTCGTTGAAACGCAGATGAAAAATCAAATCCTCCAACTGGCGAGCCATGGCAAGCGGCCAAAAATCGGCACCCTCGCCATGTATCGCGGCAAGATCGGAAGGCGGCGCTGCGGCGGGCGCCCGCACGGTGATATGCGCCGCCATCAGGGCGCGGTCGATCACGCAAGTGACGTGATTATATTCGATGCGCTCGCCCTCGATAACCCGCTCAAGTGGCGGCAGCGCCATGCCTTCGGCCTTGGCCGGGCGGTCGGACGCCTCGGCCAGCTCGGCGGCGCGCGCGGCGACGGCGTCCCGCCATTTGGAGCGCGGCACGATCTCATCCACCAGGTGCCATTCGAGGGCGCGCTTGCCGCGCACGCCCTCTTCCACGGTGCAGAAGAAATCGGCGCGGTCGCGCCTGACGCCGCGCTTGTCGACCAGGCGGGTCAGGCCGCCGGTGCCGGGAAGCACCGCAAGGAGCGGTATTTCCGGCAGCGCAACGGCGGAGGCGCCATCGTCGAGGAGCATGAGATGATCGGCGGCCAGCGCCAATTCATAACCGCCGCCGGCGCAGGCGCCGTTGATCGCACAGATATATTTCTGCCCGGACCGGGCGCTGGCGTCTTCCAGGGCGAGGCGGGTTTCGTTGGTGAATTTGCAGAAATTGACTTTGTGCGCGTGGCTGGCGCCGCGCAGCATGCCGATATTGGCGCCGGCGCAGAATACCTTGTCGTTGGCCGAGGTGATGATCACCGCGCGCACTTGCGGCTGCTCGAAACGAAGGCGCTGGATGGCGTCGTTAAGCTCGATATCGACGCCGAGATCGTAGGAATTGAGCTTCAGCTCATATCCGGGACTGAGGCCGCCCTCAGCGTCGACATCGAGCGCCAGGGTGGCGACAGGACCCTCCAGCGTCAGCCGCCAATGGCGGTAGCGCTCGGGCGCGGTGCGAAAATCGATTGCTGTCACGGCTCCCCCCTGCCTCTGTCACGACCAGTTCGGTGGGCGCTTTTCCCGGTACGCCGTCATCGCCTCGCGGAAATCCGCCGAGTCGGTGGCCTGCGCCTGACGCTCCTTATATAAAGAGAAAAACTCTCGAAATCGAGATCGAAACAACTGTCCAGCATTTTCTTGGACAGCCGGCAGCCCTCCGAGTTGACCGCGCCGACGCGGCTGACGATGTCCTCGAATTCGGCCGCCGCGCCGTCTTCCGAGACGAGATAATCGATCAGGCCGATGCGCTCGCCTTCCACCGAGTCGATCATGTCGCCGGTGACGATCAGCCGCTTGGCCCGCCCCAAGCCGATATAGCGCGCCAGACGAAGCGTGCCGAGGCCGGGGATGAGGCCCTCCTTGATGGCCGGCAGGCCGAGCTTGGCCGACGGCGTGGCGACGCGGATGTCGGCGGCCAAAGCGAGCTGCAAACCGCCGCCCAGGGCATATCCGTGGATCAGGCAGAGCACCAGCTTGTCCATGGTCTCGAAGACTCTCAGGGCGCGGTCCCAGAGATCGAAATAGCTGTCGTCGATCAGGCCGGCGGCGAGATCCTTGAGGTCGATGCCGGTCGAAAAGGCGCGCCCGGCGCCGGCGATGGTAACCATGCGAATCTCGTCATCATCGGCAATTCGGTTTGCCAGCGCCGCCATCTCATGGGCGCCGGTCATGGCGACGGCGTTCAGAAACGGCGTTCAGAATATGCGGCCGGTTGAAGGTGATACTGGCCCGCCGGCCGTCCTTTTCGTAGATCAACGTCTCGTACTCGCCGGTCATGGCCAGCCCTCCCGAATTCGTTTTATTCTCCTGCTCCGTCACTCTATGCTGCCGCCCCACCGAGGGACAATGGCAACCGCGAAAGCGTGATAGAGGGCACAGAATGCCACGACGACCGTTTCGCTGGTACGACGCCATCGGCCTCCTGGCCGGCCTGGTGTTCGCACTTTTCCCCATCTTCTGGATGGTTTCGACCTCGTTCAAGCCCACCCATGAGTGGGCGGCAACGCCGCCGGCGTGGATTCCGAGTCAGGCGACCTGGGCGAATTACGCGCCGCTGATCGTCGATTTCAAGGATATTTACGTATTTGGCCACGGCGCCTCGTGGCAGGCGATGATGCATTCGTTTATCGTCTCGGGCGCCGCCACCTTCATCGCGCTGGTGATCGGCGGCATGGCGGCGATCGGATTTTCGCGATACCAGGCCGGCGGCCACACGCTGGCGATCGCCATCCTCTCGGTGCGCGGCATTCCGACGGTGGTTATCGCCATCCCGTTCCTGATCCTGTTCGGCTGGCTCGGCCTGCGCGATACCCATGTCGGCCTTATTCTGGCTTATGTCACTTTCACGACTCCCTTCGCCTTCTGGATGCTGAAGAGCTTCATCGACGAGATTCCGGCCGAGATCGAGGAAGCCGCCATGATGGACGGCATGTCGCGCTGGCAGGCGCATTTCCGTGTCACCGTGCCGCTGATCAAGGGCGGCCTGATCGCCACCGCGCTGTTCATCTTCATTTTGAACTGGAGCGAATTTCTGCTCGCCGTGGTGCTGACCGAAAAGACGGTCTTCACGGTCCCGGTCAATATGCAGCTTTACGGCGGAATGGCCGGGATTCAGGCGGCTTTGGCCACCGTCGCCGCCCTGCCCATCGTCGTCATGGGGTTGTTGATCCACAAACATCTGGCGCGCGGTTTCACGCTCGGCGCGGTGAAGCGCTGAAATATTTTCACCGCAAATCGGAAAACATATTGTTTTATCTGCATTTCTGACTTTACAGGCGCAAAGGTGCGCCGTTATGGTCCACCAGCGTCTGGAAGATTCTGATCGTCGTGGCATGGTCTGGATTGTTTGTCGGCCGTGCGGCGATGGTATCATTGTTTATTGCTTGAGGCCTGGACGCCGGGAAGCGGCGAGGGCCGCGTAAGCCAAAGGGAGCGAAAACATGTCACAAGTGGAGAAAAAAGAAAAATTCCTAAAGGAGCTATACCGTCTTTGGGGTATGCATATGTCGCGCGACTACAAGGTTTCGCGCCGTGATCTGATGAAGGGCATGGTGAGCCTCGGCCTGAGTGGCACCGCCATCTCGATGATCATGCGCAAAGCCCCGTTCAGCGTGAAGAGCGCTTGGGCGGCCGAGGGCGGCACGCCGGAAGAGCGCGCCATCAACGCGGCGAAGGCGCTCTACGCCAACTCGCCGAAGAAAACCGTCTCGATCATGCATCCGTCGGGCTCGGGCGGCAACATGTCGCCGTTCTCGGCCGAGTGGAAAGCGCTGACCGGTTTCGACGTCGAGCTGATCGAGGTGCCGGTGACGCAGACCCATCAAAAGGGTATGCAGGAAGCCGTCGCCAAGACCGGCCGTTACGATCTGTTGCTGCCGGCGCCGTTGAGCCTTCCCGATTACGCCGAATCCGGCCTCGCGCAAGATCTCACGGCGTGGGTCGACAAATACGATCCGGAGCTTTTCGACGGCCCCAACAAGCTCGAATACCCGGTTTCGGATTTCGGCCAGAAATATAAGGGCAAGATTTACGGCCTCTATTGCGATGGCGACTGGTGGCTGCTGAATTACCGCAAGGACAAGTTGGCCGAGGCCGGCAAATCGCCGAAGCAAAAGCGCTCGGTGGTCGATACCTGGGCCGAATATGACCAGCTCGCCGCCGATATGACCGACAAGGCCAATGATTTCTGGGGCGCCTTGGAGTATCGCTCGCCATTCTGGAACAAATTCCACTGGATGACCCGTTTCCAGTCGAAGGGCGTGCTTTATTTCGACAAGGACATGAAGTCGATGGCGGCCAGCCCGGAGAGCATCAAGACCGTCACGGATCTTGTTAATATCCAGGAGTATATGCCGCCGGAGCAGTTCAACTACGGCTTCACCGAGAATTATGCGCAATATTACGCCGCTGGCCGCGGCTTCTTCGAGTTCGGTTGGCCGTCGCTGTGGCGCTACAGCCATGACGTGGCGGGCGCCCAGTCGATCATCGCCGGCAAGGATGCCAATGGCCCGACCCAGACCGGTATCTCCAAAGTGCCGGGCGACATCGTCAATGGCGAGCTGATCCGCGCCGACGTGATGCCGTTTGCCTGGGATTTCGTGGTCAACGCGCATTCGCAAATTCCGGAAGCGGCCTATCTCTATGCGCAATGGCTGACCGGCCCGACCATGTCGATGCGCTCGATCCCGAACGAGGGCGGCTATTTCGATCCGTGGCGCAACAACCACTTCCTCGATCCGTCACCGGAGTTCTTCGAAGCCTATCCGGGCGATTTCCTGGCGACCTCCTACGAGGCCGTGGTCGATTGCGTGCCGGAGATCATCCTCAGGGGCGGCGCGGAATATCACGACACCCTGGATCGCAACCTGCAGGCTGCCTATAACGGTGACAAGACGCCGGAACAGGCGATGAAGGACACCGCCAAGGAACAGGATCGCATCACCCGCCGTCTGGGCAAAGACACCCAGATCGAGGCGTGGCGCGCCCTGGCGGCGATGTATCCCTCGGCGCTTCAGCAGGCAGCCGGCGCGGACAAGTGGAGCTGATAATTTGACCACGCCACATATCGTCAACAAAAACACATAAGATAAGAAAAAGTCTGTGGTTACAAACACTTCGAATGGCGGGGCTTCCTCTCTCGGTCTGAGGAAACCCCGCCGCTTTGATCCCAACGACAAGAGAATTATCCCTGGCCTGTTGATCACGCCGGTGCAGATTCTGTTGATCGTGATGCTGATTTTTCCGTTCGTTCTGGAATTCGTCATCAGCTTGACCGAATGGCAGCCGATTTATGGTGATTTCTGGGATGCTTTTAATAGCGTTTTCACGCAAAAAATAAATCAGGGCATCAGCTACAATTATCTGGTGACCGACGAGCCGCGTTATTTGCAGGCGCTCGGCCGCACCGTGATCATGTCGGTGATCAGCCTGTGCCTCGAATTCGTCATCGGCCTCGGGCTGGCCAGTTTGTTCCTGAAAAAATTCTGGGGCAAACGCGTTTGGTTCACGGCGCTGTTGACGCCGATGATGATCATGCCGGTCGTCGTCGGCTACACCTGGTTCATGCTGTTTCAATATAACGGCCCGATCAATCAGGTGTTCGGCTGGATCGCCTTCAGCCCGGTCAATTTCAAATGGCTGAACGACGCCACGCTGGCCTTCATCGCGGTGATCGTCACCGAGGTGTGGCATTGGACGCCGCTGTTCTTCCTGATCATGCTGTCGGGCCTGAATGCCGTGCCGGAGAATCCGATTCGCGCCGCGACCGTGCTGGGCGCCAGCAATTTCAAGATTTTCTGGACCATCATCCTGCCCAATATGAAGGCGGTGATCATCATCGCTTTCGTGATCCGCGGCATGGAGGTGGTCAAACTGTTCGATGAAATATACCTGCTCACGCGAGGTGGCCCGGGCACGGCGACCGAGACCATCAGCCTCTATCTATACAAACTGGCGTTCGAGGATTTCCGCCTCGCCTATGCCGGTTCCGCCGCCTTCATCGTCCTGATTATCACCGTGGTTCTGATTAACATGATGCTGAAACCGATCCGCTATCAGTTGGTCGAGGGGCGCTGACGATGCCGGACGCCAAATTCACTCCGTTCAACATGCTGGCCCTTCTGGCCGGACTGATCTTCGCCATATTTCCGATTTTCTGGATGGTCTCGACATCCTTCAAATTGCGCAGCGAATGGGTCACCAGCCCGCCGACCTGGGTCTCTTCCGCTCCCACGGTGGATAATTATCTCACCATCCTGGCGCCGCAAATATTGCTCGACCGGCGCGGCGGAACCCAGCAACACGGCGATGAGGGCTTCGGCGGCGGCAAGGACGATGCGGCAGGCGGCGCCATCGCCGATTTCCTCAACCGCTCGGCATGGCCCGGCATCAAGGGCTCGGTCATCATCTCGATATCGGCGACAATATTGTCCATTGTCGTCGGCCTTATGGCCGCCATCAGCATCTCGCGATATCGATTTGGCGGTAATTTCACACCGTTCTTCATATTGGCGGGGCGAATGTTTCCGCCCATTGCCATCGCCATCCCGTTCGTCATCATGTTCGGGCCGGGGATTTTCGACATAACGGACACCTATTTCGGCTTGATCGTGGCCTATGCGGCGGTGACGGTGCCGTTCTCGACCTGGATGTTGAAAAGCTTTGTCGACGAATTGCCGCAGGAGATCGAAGAGGCGGCGATGATGGACGGCTATTCGCGCTGGAGAGCTCATGCTACGGTGACGGTTCCGCTTATCAAAGGCGGCATCATCGCCACGACTCTGTTCATTTTCATCCTCAATTGGAGCGAGTTCCTGTTCGCCCTGGTCCTGACCTATACCAATGTGCAAACCATACCGGTGACGCTCAATAAATATTTCTCGGCCACCGAAGGCACGCTTTACGGCGTGCAGGCGGCGCTCGCCATGGTCTCCATCATTCCGTTGATCATTGTCGGCTTCTTCATTCAGAAACATCTGGTGCGCGGGCTGACGCTCGGCGCCATCAAGCGGTGACCGGAAATGGCTAAGATTAAGCTGGAGCTGGTTAATCTCCGCAAGGAGTTCGGCGAGCTCGTCGCCGTCAACGATGTTTCGATCGCCATCGAAGAAGGCGAAACGATGGCCCTGTTGGGACCGTCCGGCTGCGGCAAAACGACCATTCTCAACATGGTCGTCGGGCTCGAGACGCCGACCGGCGGCGACATTCTCATCGATGGCCAATCGGTGCTGAAAGTGCCGCCCGGCGACCGCAATGTCGGTTTGGTGTTTCAGGATTATGCCGTATTCACCCATATGACGGTGCGCCGCAATTTGGCCTATGGTTTGAAAATCCGCAAAATGAAGCAGCCAGAGATCGATCGCGAAGTCTCCAAGGTGGCGGAGTTTCTCTCGATTTCCCATCAGCTCGACCACAAACCGTCGGAGTTGGGCGCTTCCGAACTGCAGCGCGTCGCCATCGGCCGGACGCTGGTCACCAACCCTGAAATCCTGTTGCTCGACGAGCCGCTGAGCAACCTCGAGGCGGCGATGCGCAACCAGATGCGGCGCGAGTTGCGGCGCATCCAGGCGGATACCGGACAGACCATCATTTACGTCACCCATGACCAGATCGAGGCGCTTTCCCTGGCGCATCGGATCGCGGTGATGGATTTTGGCAGCCTTCACCAATATGACACCGCGCATAATGTCTACCAATATCCCGCCAATCGCTTTGTCGGCAGTTTTCTCGGCAATCCGCCGATGAATTTTCTGAAAGGAAAATTGACGGAGGATGGCGGCAAGCGAATCGTGACATCCGGTGATTCAACGATACCGCTGCCGGCCGGAAAGCTCGGCTCGGACGTATCCGTTGGCTCGGATGTTGTCGTCGGCGTGCGCCCCGAGAGTTTGAATTTGGCTGCCGCGGACGATCCCGGCCGCTTCTCCGTCCCGATATTGGCGGTCGAGCCGCAAGGCCCGGAGACGGTCGTCACCGCTTCTTTTGGCGATTCGACGTTCAAGGTTATCGTGCCCACCGGCACTGACGCAGTCGAGGGCAGCTCCATTTCCCTGGCGCCGGAAAGCGACCTTGTCGCCTTGTTCGATGCCGAATCGGGCGTCAGGTTATTGGACAGTGGAGAGAGAAGATGAGCGAGCCGGTTCTCGAGCTACGCTCGATATCGAAAAATTTCGGCTCCAATCAGGCGTTGCGGGATGTCGATCTTGTGGTGCCGCATGGCTCGCTGATCGTTCTGCTCGGCCCGGCCGGCGCCGGCAAGACAACCACCTTGCGCATCATCGCCGGGCTCGAAGCGCCAAGCTCGGGCGAAGTCTTTATCGAACGCATGGACTTCACCAAACATCAGCCGAACCAGCGCGATATCGCGATGATTTTTGATAATCTCGCGCTTTATCCCAACAAGTCCGGCTACGAAAACATCGCCTCGCCGTTGCGGATTTCCAGGACTCCGAAGGACGAGATCAATCGGCGCGTCATGGAAATGGCGGAGTTGATGAAGATCAGCCATATCCTCGAGCGCACGCCGGCGACTTTCAGCGGCGGCGAGCGCCAGCGCGTCGCCTTGGGCCGCGCCATGATTCGCGAGCCGCGCTTTTACCTCCTGGACGAGCCATTGAGCAGCCTGGATTTCATGCTGCGCATCGATCTCAGGACGGAGCTCAAACGGCTGCAACAGGAATCGGGCCGGACTTTTCTGTTCGCGACGCCCGATTACACCGAAGCCCTGGCGCTTGCCGATACGGTTTGCGTTTTGATCGAAGGCCAGGTGCGCCAGATCGCCAAGGCGCAGGAACTCTATGACGAGCCGATCGACCGCGACGTCGCGCGCTTCGTCGGCAACCCGCCGATCAATATCGTGCCGGCGCGCCTGACGCGCGACAACGGCACGGCGAATCTCGCCATCGGCTCGATGAATTTGGTATTGCCGGCGGAAATGGAGCATGGCCTGCCATCCTCGGTCAGCGATGTCGAGATCGGCGTGCGCCCGGAGCATGTGCGTATGGTCGGCGCCGATTCGGCTGAATCGCATCTGACCGGCACCGTAAACGATCTCGAACCGCTCGGCATGCATACCACGGTGGGTGTGAATCTGGGCGGCGTGAACCTCTTTTTCACCGTTCCAGGCGTGCAGGAATTCAGCGATGGCGATTCTGTCGAGATGCATCTCGACATGGAATCGATATTGTTTTTCGACCCCGCGACGGGTCGCCGGCTCTCCTGATTTTCTTTCCGCGGCCTTGTCGGCGGCGGCCTAGCGGCACTCTTGGATCCACCATCTTGCGGTGAAACTCATGTTGCCTCGGGTCAGCGTATTTTCCCTCGGCGGCACCATTGCGATGGGCGCCACGGCGCCCGGCAAGGGCGTTTCCCTGTCGCATTCGGCCGAGATGCTTATCGCGGCGGTTCCGGCGTTGGCCGAAATCGCCGAGATCGAGGCGCATTCCTTCCGCCAACTGCCAAGCCCCGATATTACCCTTGACGATCTCGAAGCGTTGGTGCGCGAGATCAACCGGCGGCTCGAGGACGGCGTGCGCGGCATCGTCGTAACCCAGGGCACCGATACCATCGAGGAATCCGCTTTCGTCATCGACCGCCTGGTGCAGCACGACGCGCCTATTGTGTTTACCGGCGCCATGCGCAATCCCACCATGCCCGGACCGGACGGCCCGGCCAACCTCTACCATGCCGCCCTGGTGGCGTTGGACGGCCAGGCGCGCGGGATCGGCACATTGGTGGTGATGAACGACGAGATTCACGCCGCCCGCTATGTGCAAAAACTGCATACCACCAGCCCGGCGGCGTTTCAGTCCAGCCCCGCCGGCGCCCTCGGCTGGATCATCGAGAAACAGGCGCGCATCGTCACCCGCCCGGCGGGGCGCTATCCGGTCAAACTGCGCGGCGCTCCGCGCGCCGCGCGCGTCGCCCGTTTGACGGTCGGCCTCGGCGAAGACGGCACGCTCGTCGATCTCGCCCTGCAAACCGGTTACCACGGCATGGTCATCGACGTCACCGGCGGCGGCCATGTGCCCAAGGCGATGGTCGAGGCATTGGGGCGCGCCGCGAAGAAAATACCGGTCGTCTATGCCTCGCGCACGCGCCACGGCGACACCATGCGGGCGACATATGATTTTCCCGGCGCCGAAACCGACCTGCTGGCGCGCGGCCTGATCCCCGCCGGTTGGCTCGGCGGTATCAAGTCGCGCCTGTTATTGGCGCTCCTCTTACGCGCCGGCGCCGATGATAAGGAAATCAGGCAGGCGTTCGAAAGTTGGAGAAATCCGTTCGGGGCGTGACGTGAGCGCCGCCGCCCGGCATTCCATCGACGGCGCGTTGACTTTCGACGTCTTCGGCACCGTCGTCGATTGGCGCTCCGGCATTGCCCGCGACGGCGCCGAACTGGGCCGCGCCAAGGGCATCGATCTCGACTGGTTCGCTTTTGCCGACGAATGGCGCGCGCTCTATCAGCCGGCCATGGAGCGCGTGCGCTCGGGCGAGATCGCCTGGTGCATGCTCGACGATTTGCACCGCATGAATCTCGATATTTTACTGGCGCGCCACGGCGTCGACGGCTTGACGGAAGACGAGACCGATCATTTCAATCGCGCCTGGCACCGCCTCGATGCGTGGCCGGACGCCGTCGCGGGCCTCGATCGTCTGAGCGAAAAATTCATTTTGGCGACGCTCTCCAACGGCAATGTTTCTTTGCTGGTCAATATGGCAAAGCGCGCACGCTTGCCCTGGGACGCCGTGCTCGGCGCCGAGACCGCCGGCGCCTACAAACCCCAGCCGCGCGCCTATCTGCGCAGCGCCGAGATGCTGGGCCTTGCGCCCGAGCGCTGCATGATGGTGGCCGCCCATAATGGCGACCTCGCCGCCGCCGCCGCCCTCGGTTTCAAGACCGCCTTCGTCCGCCGCCCGCATGAGTACGGGCCGGGGCAAACCACCGACCTGGAGCCGGACGGGGCATGGGATTTCACCGCCGAAGATTTTCTCGATCTCGCGGCGCAACTCGGCTGCTGACCAAACCACGACCCAATACGAAGGATACTCGAACCGTCCCCTATGTGATTCGCTTTTGGACGGCCCTTGTTCGGCAAGAGGTTTCGATAACGGTGCGATGGTCAATCCGGTATCAATTCGGATTTGGCTTCGCATTCAAGAACCCCCAGCGCAATGTCCGCTATGCCTCCGATTCTGTTGCAAAACTCCTGTGGGACAATTTTTCACTTGGCGTTTGCTCGGACACCAATACTCGGGCACAACGAAATCAATGACTTGACAGAAAGCGCCAGTTCCGGCGGATGAAGAATCGGCATCCAGAGCCGCCGAATGCGAGTTTTGCAACAGAATACCTCCGACAGCGGAAGTTTTTTAACGGTGGCTTGAACTTCAGTTCTTAGCCGAGGCTGTTGAACAACTCCTGAAAAAGGCGTTTTCAGCCGTTATCGGTGAGCACCGCCAAATTGGTGAACGTCTAAGCTATTGATTTTATGGGAGTCGGGTTTTCGTTGATCTCCGAGAAATCGCGATTTCAGACCCCAAAATAGTTTTTCAACAGCCTCAGCCACAAGCAGACATGACACTCAACCTTGCCAACCCGCTTTCCGAAGGCCGTCGACTTCGTGTTCGTATTCGGCGCGGTCCTGGAAGGGGGTGACGGCGTCGATGAAGGCCTGGTCGAAATTGGGTTTGATGCGGAGGATTTCCTGAAAGGCGCGCTCGGCGCGCTCGGTCCGGCCGAGTTGGGCGCAGGCGATGGCGACATGCCAATGGCCGAAAATATAATCCGGCTTTAGCGCGACAAGCTCTTCGGCGGTTCCCGCCGCCGCTTCATAGTCGCGCAGCGCATACTGGCACATCGCCAAGGTATTCAGAAATCCGAATGTTTCGGGATCGCGAGGGCTGAGCCGTAGCGCGCGCCGGCATTCCTCAACGCCCTCGGCCGGCCGGCCTGTGCAGACATAAGCCAATCCTCGAATATGGGCGGCGCCAGCCAGGTTGGGATTGACGCGTACCGCGCGCTCACAAGCGGCCAAGGCGGTATCGTGCTCGCGGCTCAACACCAGCGAGCAGCCAAGCACGGCATAGGCCGCGCCATCGCCGTCATCGAGTTCCACCGCCCGCCGCGCCGATTCTTTCGCAGTGCGAATGGTTGCCTGGTGGTCCGCCGACCAGCCATAGAGGAGCAGCAACATATCCGCCCAGCCCAATAGGGTATAGGCGGTCGCGTAGCGCGCATCCAACGCCAGGGCCGCACGAGCATGTTCTTTGGCGTTCGCCATGCCTTCCTGAGTGGGGTGGATCCATTCCGCCCAGCCGCGCATGATGTGATCGTGGGCATCGAGATTGCTGGGATGCTTGCCGCGGGCGCGCTCGATTTCGGCGAAGGAAACGGAGGTCTGGATCGCGCCCACCACGCTCGCGGTGATCTCGTCCTGCAGATCGAAGATATCGGCGAGTTCGCCGTCATATTTCTCGGCCCACAGATGATTGCCGGTCTCGGCTTCAATGAGCTGGGCGGTAATGCGCACGCGGTCGCCGGCTTTGCGGACGCCGCCTTCCAGCACATAGCGGACGCCGAGTTCGCGGCCGACTTGCTTAATATCGACGGCAGACCCCTTATAGATAAAGGAGGAATTACGCGCGATGACGAAGAGATCGTGGAAGCGCGACAGCCCGGTCAGGATATCGTCGGCGATGCCATCGGCGAAATACTCCTGCCCCGCATCTTCGCTCATATTGTTGAAAGGCAGAACGGCGATTGAGGGCTTGGACGGCAGCGCAAGGTCCGCGCCTTCGTCGCCCTGCCTCGTCGGCGCCTCGTCCGCCGAGGTGAGCGCATAGACCCGTATCGGCTGGGCGATGTTCTTGACGCTCTTCTCACCCTGGTCCTCAAATGCCGCCTCAACTTTTCCCCGCACCTCGTCATGCACTTTGCCGGAAACCGACACGCCGCCCGGCGCGGCCAGCCCCTGAAGCCGGGCCGCGATATTGACGCCCTCGCCATAGATGTCCTCGCCCTCGATGATCACGTCGCCCAGATTGACCCCGATGCGGAGTGTGATGCGCTCGCCTTCGGTTAGGCTTTCGTTGCGCATCGACATGCCGCGCTGCACCTCGATTGCGCAGCGCACGGCCCCGACCACGCTTGGAAATTCGACCAGCGCGCCGTCGCCCATGAGCTTGACGATGCGCCCGCCATTCTCTTCCGTGATCGGGTCGAACAGCTCCGCGCGGTGGGCCTTTAGGCGCGCGAGCGTGCCGGCCTCGTCGGCCTCCATGAGGTTCGAGTAGCCCACCACGTCGGCGCTCAGGATCGCCGCCAGCCTGCGCTCAACCTTCTTCGTCATGGGCCTCCCCAAACCCAGATGGTGGTATGAATAGAACGTATGCACGAATGAGACGAGAGTCTAGGTCGGCGTCCTCGCAGCGTCGGATTTGGATGTTGACGCGTGGCGTCAAATGTCAAAACCGGGCCTTCACTGTGTAGATCAACAATGACCGGTTTACGTCAATTAGCGGAAGTCGTTGCCGTGAGCGTCATTTGCGAGTCCATAACCTAGGCCTTGAGACCCGCCAGATATTCGAGCACCGCGCTCGTTTCGACGACATCCGCCGAGCAGCGGTTCATATCGAACAGATTAATCGCCTGCGAAATCGGCATGCGGTCGAACACCGCGTCGCTCGGCACGATGGCGCGGAAATTATAGGAAAAGGCGTCGAACACGGTGGCGCGCACGCAGTTGCAGGTCGAGCCGCCGGTGACGATCAGCGTATCGACCCGGCGTTCGATCAGATAGGGCAGCAGGGGGGTGCCGAAAAAGCTGCTCGGTTTCTTCTTGGTGATCACCAGGTCGCCGGGCTGGGGCGCGATGTCCTTGACGATCTCGCTGCCATGGGTGCCTTCGAGATAGACATATTCGCTTTCCGGCGCGCCGATCTTGGCGTCGAACAGGCCAGCGTCGCCGGCCTCGCGGTCGATGGCGAAGCGGGTGTAGATGATGGGCGCGCCGGCGCCGCGGGCGGCGGCCAATATGGCTTCGATTTGCCGCACAGCGGGCCAGGCGACGGCCGGCGCGGCGTAAGGGTATTTGTCGGGGTCGTTACCCGCCTCCTCGCCGGCCATATAGTTCTGCACATCGATCACGATCACCGCCGGACGCACGCCGTAGCCCACCGGGCGCGCCCACTTGCCGCGCTCGATTGTCGCCAAGTCGCCGTCGCTGAGATAGCGCCGCCAATCCTGCATGGGACTCGTTCCTCCAATACCAACGGGTCATCAAGATGACCCGTCGTATATTCCCTCAAGCGCCGGGCGGACGCGTCCGCGTCCTTGGCTTGCCTCGCATAAGCTCGGGCGCGCGGTCGCGCTTGCCGGAAGGCGACGCGTGAAACGCATCGCCTTCCGGTGCTATCCCTGCCAGGGCGCGATCGGGGTTTGCCATTGCGGTTGTGAGGCGCCGCTCATCAATTTCAGGATCAACTCGATATGGCTGAACAACCAGACGCCGTTTTCATTGCGAAATTTGGATTCGTACCAGCCGCCGATCCAGGTATCCTCGGTTGCGCCGCCGCCATCTTCCTGACTGACCTTGGCCAATTCCCAGAGATAATATTCACCTTCCGCGGTTTGGCCGTCAGCGGCGATGGTGATGATCGGCTGGGTCATATAGTGGAGCGCCCATGGCAGTTTTACGGTGCTGGTTTCGCGCAAACCCGCGACGACCGCATCGCGCCCCTGCCAGCCGCCAATGCCCTCGCAGTTCCACACCGCGTCGGCGGTGAAGCAGGTCGCCATCATCGCCTCATTGCCGTTAAGGTCCGCCGCCTTGGCGTAGCGCGCGATCAACTGCTTGATGTCCTCGATATCTTCCAGGCGCTTCAGGCGTTTTTCGATTTCCGCGGACATGATTCCCTCCTCGTTCAAGGTTGCTTGGTTCAGTCTTGCTTTGCCTCTATCGCCGCCATCAGGGCAAGCGTGCGTTGGGCTTTCTCGAATATAGGGTAGTCGACGAAATAGCCATCGACCTGAATCGAAGCCGAGCCCTCGGCTTCCGCCGCCGCGAAGGCGTCGACATATTTCCGCGCCTTGGCGACCTCCTCCGCGCTCGGCGTGAAGATCGCGTTCACCGCATCGATTTGCGCCGGATGGATGCATAATTTCCCGCGATATCCAAGCGCCAGCGCGGTGCGCGCGGATTTTTGCAGATGTTCGCTATCCTGCAAATCGATGAACACGGTATCGATGGGCGGCTCCAGCCCGGCGGCGCGCGAAGCCAGCGCGATCGCCGAGCGCGCGTGCATGAGCTCGCCCTCGTCTGGCGTCCACAGCATGCCCATATCGTTGGTAAAATCGCCGGCCCCGAACGACAGGCGCCTGACTCGCGTCCGCGAGCGCGCGATATCATTGATGGCCGCGACGCCGCGCCCGGTTTCGATGATCGGCAGGATATCGAGGCCGCCCACCGCCATGCCGCGCTTGCGTTCGAGCTGCGCCATGAGCCAGTCGATGGTCTGCAACTGGCTGGCGCTTTCGACCTTGGGCAGCAGGATGCCGTCGAGCCACGGGCCGATCACCGCCTCCAGATCGCCGTGGCAAAATTCCGTATCGATGGCGTTGACGCGGACATAGCCCCGGCTGGCGCGATTGCCCTCCGCCTTCAGCGCCGCGACCACCGTGGCGCGCGTCGCCGCCTTTTGTTCGAGCGCCACCGCATCCTCGAGGTCGAGCACCACCGCGTCGGCGCCGACGGTGAACACTTTCTCGACCTTCCTCGCATGGTTGCCGGGCGCGAACAGCCAGGTTCGCAAGGGCTCCATTCGGCCGGTTTCGCTATTCATTCTTCAGTCGCTCGCGCCCCAGGCGCGCTTCAATTCCATCGAATAGGTGAAGCGCCCGGCCGGATGCTCGATGACGGAGATTTCATAATTTCTGCCCGACGTCTCGGCGTAGCGCCGCACGATGATCAGCGCCGGCGTGCCTTCCGCCACTTCCAGCTCGGCCGCGTGATCGGCCGATATCTCGCCGGCGAACATGTCGATCTCGACCTTTGCCGGGCGCTGATCGAAATGGCGGTCGATCAGCAAATGCACCGGGCTGTTGTCCTTGCCGATCCACTGCACCAGGGAGGCGTATTTGGGCAGCACGAATATATTGCTCCAGCACAGCGGCAGGCCGTCGGAGCGCCTTCTCAGGGCTTCGATGTGAAACCAGCGCCGGCGCTGGCGGCCGTCGAGCATGTCGGCCAGGGCCTTGTCGGCGACGCGTTCGCGCGCCGAGAGGATATGCAGCCGCGTGTCTTCCGGATATTGCAGGAATTCGCCGAGCGATCCCAATGTCTGGACATATTTCGCCGCCGGCTCGCGCGCCCGCACCAGGGTGCCGGAGCCCTGGCGGCGCGACACCACGCCCATATCGCCGAGCCTCCTGAGCGCCTCGCGCACGGTGTAGCGGCTGACGCCGAACTGTTGGCACAATTCGAGCTCGGAGGGCAGCATGGCGCCCACCGGATGACGGTCATTGGCGATTTGTCCGAGCAGAGCGTCCGCCACCTCTTGATAGCGCAAGCGCGATTTCCGTGCCTTTGTCTTAGCCATGCGAAGTTCGTCAGATAATTGCGCCACGCCAACATTGGCATCCGGCCGGGAGGGCCATTATAAGGGTCTAAGCCGGCGCCGCGCAGATAATTCCGACATGGCGGCGCGCCGATATGGTGAAAAGCTGGAGCGCGCAATGAAATTGACGGGAATAAAGGTGCTGGATCTTTCGCGGTTTTTACCCGGACCGCACCTCGCCATGATGATGGCCGACCATGGTGCCGAGGTGATCAAGATCGAGGACACCAAGAGCGGCGATCCGGCACGCCATATCGGCCCCAAGAGCGGCGATCAGACCGTCTATTACCGCAACGCCAACCGCGGCAAGAAGAGCCTGTCGCTCGATCTCAAGAGCGCCGACGGGCGGGAGTTGTTCCTGCGCCTGGCGGAAGGCGCCGATGTGGTGCTCGAGACCTTCCGCCCGGGCGTCGTCGACCGTCTTGGGATCGGCTATGACGTGGTCGCCGCGCGGGCGCCGCAAGTGGTCTATTGCTCGATCTCGGCCTTCGGCCAGGACGGGCCCTACCGCGACCGCCCGGCGCATGATTTGAGCGTCTGCGCGCTCGCCGGCGTGGCCAGCCTGAGTGTCGACCGGGACGGCCAGCCCAACATGCCGTGCATGCCGCCGAGCGACATGGGCGGCTCGCTGATGGCGTTCGCCGGCATCCTGATGGCGCTGGTCGGCCGGGCGCAAACCGGCAAGGGCGATTATCTCGACATGTCGATGTATGACAGCGTGATCTCCTGGACGCCGCATATCGCCGGCAAGGTGCTCGCCGAGGGGCGCGCGCCCGAGCCGCTCTCAGAGCGCACCCAGGGCGGCGCCGCCTTCTACCGGCCCTATGCGGTGAAGGGCGGCGGCCATATCACCCTCGGCGGCAGCGAGATGAAATTCGTCAGCAATTTTCTCACCGCCATGGGGCGCGAGGATTTGATCGAAGTGGCCAAACTGCCACCCGGCGAGCCGCAGGCGGATTTACGCGATTATTTGAGCGAGACTTTTTTGACCAAGACGCGCGACGAATGGAGCGCATGGTTCAAGGGCCGCGATATCTGTTTCGCGCCGGTGCTCGACCTTGTCGAAGCCTTCGAGAACGAGCATTTGCTGGCGCGCGACATGCTGCTGCGCGATGCGGACGGCAATGCCCATCTCGGCATTCCGATCAAGTTCCGCCGCGAGCCCGGCGAAGTGAACATGCAGGCGCCGGCGCTCGGCGCCGATTCGGAGGAAATCGCGCTCGGCCTCGGCCTCGGCCCGGACGAAGTGGCGCGCCTGAAAGACAAAGGCGTTCTGCGCACCGGCTGAACCAAACTCAGCCCGGCGGCAGCGGTGGGTCGGTGGTTTTCCGTGTGCGGCGCGACACCACCGCTTCGCGGTAGGCGAGATAGATGGTGCTCGAAAAAATCACCGCGCCGCCGATCCACACCAGCACCTCGGGCACCTGGCCGAAGAGAAAATAGCCGAGCAGGCTGGCCCAGATCAGGCGCAGGAAATCGAGCGGCAGCACCGTCGTCGCGTCCGCCTCGCGGAAGGCCTGGGCCAGGAAGAGATGCCCGGCCGTGCCGATGCTGCCCATCAGGGCGAGCCAGCCGAGCTCCTCGGCGCTCGGCCACTGCCACACCAAAGCGGCGGGGATGGCGGAAAGCGGGGTCAGGAAAATCGCCATATAGGCGGTCAGCGTTATGCTTGATTCGGTGCGCGACAAAACCTTGATCATTAAGAGGGCACAGGCCCAGATGCCCGACGAGCCGAGCGCCATCAGGGCGCCGACTTCCAATCCGCCGAGGCCGGGGCGAAGCACGATCATCACGCCGGCGAAACCGATCAGCAGCGCGCCGACGCGGCGGTAACGAATTTTCTCGCCCAACAGCAACACCGCGCCGACGGTCACGAAGAGCGGCGCGGTGAACGTCATCGCCGCCACGGTGGCGAGCGGCGCCACGGTGACGGCGGAAAAAAACAGCAGCATCGAGCCGACATGAACCGTGCCGCGCAGCGCATGCAGTCCGAAGCGCTGGGTGCGCAGGATGCCGAAACCATAGCGCATGAAAAACGGCGCCAGCACGATGAAGCCGAACAGGTTGCGGAAAAACGCCATCTCGAACGGGTGCTGCGCCTCGCCGACATGGCGAATGAGCGCGTGCATGCAGGAGAACAGAATGGTGGCGCAGAGCAGCAGAAGCATGCCGCGCATCTGGCCCGGCAGGCGCAGATAGGCGGCGGACAGCGGATCAATAAAACTGGTGAGAAGTTTCAACGGCGTTTATCCGCCCGGCGTGGCAAAGCGCCGACAGCGTCGCGCGTTATTTCTTTTCCTTGACGACGGTGCTTCCGCCGGCTTCCTTCCAGGCCTCGAATCCGCCTTCGATATGGGCCACCGGATTGAGGCCCATGCGCTGGACCGATTGGGTGGCGAGCGCCGAGCGCAGGCCGCCGGCGCAAAAGAAGATGAAGCGTTTGTCGCTGGCGAAAATTTCGCGGTGGTAGCTGCTCTCCGGGTCGACCCAGAATTCCAGCAAGCCGCGCGGCGCGTGCAGCGCGCCGGGCACCGCGCCCTCGCGCCACAGTTCCCGGATATCGCGGATATCGACGAGTTGCACCGCATCCTCTTCGGCAAGCTTGATGGCTTCCTCCGCCGTCACGGTCTCGATCTCCGCTTCCGCCTCGGCGCAGAGTTGCTTGACGCCCTTGGTAATCATGCTGAATGTCTCCGATTTTCCGTTCCCGGCCCGGTATAGCATCGATTTCGCCGAGGCAGTGCATTAACGGATAGGGTATATGCTGAGCCGATGATGCGGAACGAATTCAAACCCGAGCATTTTGCCCGCGAAGACGGCGGCGACGACGAAATGTTTTACCGTGAGGCGCGCCTGGTAAAGCATATCGACGAAGCGGCCTCGGCGGCGCTGGCGGATTATTACGCCCGCGCGTTGCCG
>CAJXFT010000008.1 GCA_913053235.1 uncultured Alphaproteobacteria bacterium | reverse complement strand
AGGTTAATCTACGCTCACCAGCATTTTCACGCCGCGCCGTGAATAATCCGGGCTAGATCGCCGCCGCCCGACGGTAGAGCGCTCCATTCAGTGGCCGCGTTGGAAGCCACGGCAAGCGCCCGCGCGCGCGCGCCGGCGCGGCCGTCCAGTTGCACGGCACCCGCCATGGCGGCGGAATCGGCGCGATTTTGCATTTCGCTGCGCAGCACCGTCATGCGCCCGACATCGATCGCCAATGTGCCCGCGGATATGCCGGCGGCGAGAAAGAGCGCCGTATAGACGGTTATGCTGCCACGTCGGTCGCGAATCATTCTTTTTACAGCCATTTTTTCGATTACGTTGTAATACTTATTTAAAACCAAATGATTTGAAATTACATTAATAATTATGGACATATTATTGTTAATTACTATGATGTTTATTTAAATATTACATAAAATTTCAAGTAAATTTCATGTAAATTTCTGTGGCTTGAGACCGGGGCGCGGCATCGCTAGCCTGTACGCCGTGGCGCCGCGCCGAGCGGGCGATGGCGCACCGGACAATCGTCGGGAAGGAATTTCGAATGTATGACGGCGACATCATCGACCCGCACCACCATCTGTGGGATCTGAGCACCGGCTGGTACCCCTGGCTGACGACGGATCGGCCGAAGGAAATGGTGTTCGGCGACCCGGCGCCATTGGCGCGCGACTATCTTCCACCGGATTACCGCGCCGATATGGTCGGCGTGAATCCGGTCAAAACGGTGCACATCCAGGGCAGCGGCAACCGCGACGACCCGGTCGCCGAGACGCGCTGGCTGCAAGGGCTCAACAAAGATCACGGCATGCCCAACGGCATCGTCGGCTTCGCGCCCTTAGACCAACCCGAGGCGGAGGCGGTGCTCGCCGCCCAATGCGAACATCCCCTGATGCGCGGCATCCGCTATATCGTCGCCTGGCACAGCGATGCGCGCTTCAATTTCAACGAGCGCGACGATCTCATGCGCGATGCCGCGTGGCGCACCGGCTTCGCCCTGCTCGGCAAATATTCGCTATCCTTCGACCTGATGCTGTTTCCGAGCCAGCTCGGCGATGCCCTCGACCTGGCCACCGCCTTTCCCGCCACGCAGATCATCCTCAACCATACCGGCAGCCCGGTCGATCGCGACGTAGCCGGCATGGCGCGCTGGCGCGACGGCATGCGGGCGCTGGCGGCGGCGCCCAATGTGGCGGTCAAGATTTCCGACCTCTGCGCCTATGACCATGATTGGACGGTCGACAGCTTCCGCCCCATCATCCTCGATACCATCGAGTGGTTTGGCGTTCCGCGCTGCATGTTCGCGTCCGACTTGCCGGTGGTGGCGCTGCACGGCGGCGCGGCGCAAATCTACGCCGCCTTCAAGGAGATTGTCGGCGCCTTCAGCGCCGACGAGCAGCGCGCTCTTTTTCATGACAATGCGGTGAAATATTACCGCCTGGATTGAGCCGGGATCTCACGTTCCCGGTGCGTCAAAGCCGTGCCGTGCGCGCCGCGAGCGCATGCTCCACACCGCCTTGGGCTGAGCCGGGCGCCAGCCGGAGCGCTTCTCCTTTTGACGGCGTTTGGTTTTCGCCGCCTCGCCGGCGAGGGTGAATCTGCAAATCTGCTCGGCTTCGCCGGGCTCCACCCATGCCCGGCCGCCGCTCTTGCTGGCCGCGTCATGCACCTGCTGTAACGCCGCGCCGGTCAGCGCCGCCGGGCGATCCTGTGGCGTCACGGCGCCGCTCCTGAGCGCGATAAAATGAATTTCGCCCTTCTCTTCATAGGCCATCACGGCGAGCGATGGCGGTGCCGCACCGTCGCGGCGTTCGGCGGCCAGGGCGGCGCGCAGCACATCCTCAAGCAGGGCGCCTATGGCTTCGGCGTCTCCCGGCATGCGCAAACCCTCGGCGGCGTCGAGATCGAGCCGCGTCGCGGCGCCGTCCGCGACGATGCGCCTTGCGACGCCGTCGAACAGCCAGCGTATATCGAAAAATCCCACATCCGCCGCGATGTCACCCAGCGTTCGGCGCGGCTTTTTGGCCTTTTTCTTCTTTTTATTCGGCACGCCCGGCGCGGCTGCCGCTTCGACTTTCTTGCCATCCACCACCGGCGCCAGCGCCACCGCGCCAACTGATTCATTGACCGACGCCTCGACGATGACGCGCGACCAATCCTTTTTTGCGCCGGGCATCAATTGGTGCCGGATCCGCACCTGCATGCCGTCGGCGATGCCGTCGCTCCATTCGTTGCGCGCCTTACCGCCGGCGAATCCGGCCAGCGCCGCGCCAAACGCCGCGCTTCCGCGCAGCTCCGACAATCCGCCCTGGACGGGCCGGCGGATCAGCGCCTGGGCATCGTCCAGCCAGCCGGGATTGCGGTCGACCTGGCCGCCGAGTTCCGCCCGTTCCGCTTCGTCCATGCTGTCGATCAGCCGTTTGAGCTGCGACCAGTCCTCGGGCCAGCGCGAATAGACCAACTCGTCTCCCGCGCCGTCAGGCGTCTGGCGATCCGCATCGCTTTCGCCGCGCGCCCGGCCGAACAGCAGGGCGGCGGCGCAAAGCGCGGCGGCGGCCAGGATCGCGACGAACCCTTGCAACTGCGTCACATCCCCGCCGCCGGCAAAACGCTCGTAAAGCAGGTATCCGCTCCATCCCGCCGGCGCCAGACTTATGATCAGGACAGCCGGGCCGTTAATTCGGCCGATACGGCCGATGCGGTTGACGAAAAATGCGGTGGCGAGAACGAGAATAGCCGCCAGCACGATCAGAATATCGAGCCAGGATAGATTCGGCCAAGCGGCGCCGCTGGGCGCCGTGCGCGGCCCATTCTCGGCGGCGGTTTCTTCCGGCCGCGCGGCGGCGGTGAAGTTCTCGGCGGCGCCGATGCGGCCGCTGGCGCCGTAATCGACAAAAACGATCTCGCCATCCGTGCGCCGCACGAACAAATGCCCGTCGCCATCCACCGCGCCGGATTCGAGCGCTTCGCCGGGCGGCACCTCGCGGCGCGAGACGATATGCGCTTCGGGTTGCGGTTGGATTTGTGCGATTTCGCCCTCGCCGATGACGATCAGCTCGCCCGTTTGGGGGTCGTCCGCGACATCCGCCGCCGCCGGCAAACCCTCGAGCAGCCGGGTGGTGGTGTTGGTTTCCAGGTCGATCTCGCCGAACGTGCCGCCATCCTCGGCGTCGGCGCCGAGATAATAGGCGCTGCCGTCGGTTTCGACCGCGACATGGCTGATCGATTTGTCGTCGCCCGAAAGCGTGCCGCCGATTTCAGGCAATTCCGCCGCGCCGCGGCGCTCGGGCACGTCCTCCCAATCCTCCAACTGGATACGAAGCACGGCGCCGCTATCCGCCTCGGGCACTCTGTAGGTACCGGATGTATCGGTCGTCACACGCCGGATTCGCCGCTTGGAGGTGGCGTTCCTGCGCCTCCTGAGGTCGTCCAAAAGCGATTGCACATCGCCCGAACCCCTGAGGTTATGCGTGCGCCGCGGGCTGGCGACGTTTAATTTCTGGCCGTCATATTGAAACTCGACCCGTTCGATGCGCTCTGAATCCTGCGAGCCCACCATGTAGAACTCACCCTTCAAGGTCTCGCCGGCGAGCCCGGCGCCACTCGCGAGGACAAGCGCAATGGCCGCCATTGCGACCAGGCCAAAGGCCCGTCCCAGGCGGCAAAGATACCCGTCCCAAGCCGCGGGTTTGAGGCGCGCTTCCATCATGACCAGACCGCCAAACTCGCAAATTCCCGCCCTACCGGCGGCGGAGAAGATTCCTGCATGAGCGACTATGCACAAGGTGTGCTAAGGAAGGTTAAATATGCTGATATGAAGACAATTTCGGGGACGCAAATGAAACTTGCCGGAAAAACCGCAATCATCACCGGCGGCGCGATGGGAATCGGCCGCGCCCTGGCCGAGGGCCTGGCGGCGGAAGGCGCCAATATCGTCATCGCCGACCGCGCCGGCGCCGAACAGGCGGCGGCGGAAATGGCCGCATCCGGATGCGCGACGCTCGCCGTCGCCTGCGACGTCTCGTCCGAGGATGACACCGAATGCATGGCGGCGCGCGCGATCGAGGCCTTCGGCACTATCGATATACTGGTCAACAATGCCGGTATCTATTCCAGCCTCACGCCGCAGCCCTTCGAAGAGCAAACCGCGCAGGAATGGCGCGACATCCTCGACGTCAACGTCG
Source organism: uncultured Alphaproteobacteria bacterium (assembly GCA_913053235.1). Lineage (GTDB taxonomy): Bacteria > Pseudomonadota > Alphaproteobacteria > UBA828 > UBA828 > PTKB01. Next base: position 40,772 of record CAJXFT010000008.1, on the reverse strand, counting down.
TCGGCAGCTTTCTCAGCTGCAAGGCGGTGGTCGCCCAGATGCGCGCCCAGGGCGGCGGGCGGATTATCAACCTGTCGTCCGGCACACCGTTCAAAGGGGTGCCCTATCTCTTACATTATGTCGCCAGCAAGGGCGCCATCAACGCCATCACCAAGGCGCTGGCCAAGGAATTGGGCGGCGACGGCATTCTCGTGAACGGCATCGCGCCGGGCTTTACGCTGTCGGACGGGGTGATGGCGAATCCGGTGCAGCTCGAAAAGCTGAAGGATATCTCGCTCCAGGCACGCACCCTGCGGCGCGACCAGATTCCCGCCGACCTGATCGGCGCAGCCGTCTATTTCGCCAGCGCCGATTCGGCCTTCGTCACCGGACAGACCCTCGTCGTCGATGGCGGCGCCTATTTTCATTAACGCGCCCGAAAAGCACCAAGAGAACGAAATTGGCGGGAAATTACCAACTGAGATTGCTGTGCGACCGCCTTGAGCCGGGCGCGCAATTCGAAATAGGCCAAGCGCGAAACCGCATTCTCTATGTCGCGCGCGGCAGCGCCCGCGTTGACGGCCGTGAACAGGGCCTGGACACGGCATGGTTCACCGCTGGCGCGCTCTGTTGCCAGGCCGGCCCGGACGGTGCCGAGCTGTGGCGCTGGGAGCTTTGCGCGGGCGCCGGCGACGGCGCGACCGGCGCTTTGATTTCGGCGCCGATCACCACCTTGGAGCCAGGCGAGGGCTGGCTGATGCGCTGCGACAGCGTGGCGCTGCCGCCCGAGGGATGCGCCTATCGCCATACCCATCAGGGGCCCGGCATTCGCTGCCTGCTCGAAGGCGGCATCCGCGTCGAGACGGGCGGCAAAGCCGCTGATTACGGCCCCGGCGAAGCCTGGTTCGAGGACGGCGTGACGCCGGTCTTCGCGCAAGCCGCCGCGGCGGCGCCGATGCGCTTCATCCGGGTCATGATTCTGCCGCGCGCCTTGAAAGGCGAGCGCTCCATCCGCTATGTCGATGACGCCGACCGCGACAAGCCGAAGCGGCAGACTTACAGGATTTACATCGACGAATTCGTCGAATTGTGAGCGAGCAAGAACAAGGGAGGGCGCCGAATGATCGTATTGCCGAGCATGCCGATTCGAAATCCCAATGTGAGCCTGGTCTATCACGGCCAGCATTTTACTGACGAAGATTGCGACCGCATTACCGCCTCGGCTATCGACAGCGAGTGGCGCGAAGGCGGTGTCGGCGGCCGTGCCGAGAACAAGGCGGCGCCCAGCGTTGTCGGCAAGGTGCGCAGTTGCCTCGAACAGCGCCTGCCGATCGACCAGCGCACGGGCGCGCCGCTCAACAAGATTTCACTCGAAATCAGCGCCGTGAACGCGAACGGCTGGCACTTCGAGCTGAGCGGATTCGTCGCCGACGACATGCCTTATCTCATGCGCTATCCCGAATCCATGCAAAGTCACTATGACTGGCACGTCGATATGGGCCGCGGCTACGCCGCCTCGCGCAAGCTGGGTTTTTCCATCCAACTCTCGCATTCGGACGATTACGTGGGCGGCGATCTTGAATTTCACAATGTCGAGATCGATCTGAAATCGCTGCGCAAGAAGGGCACATTGGCGATCTTCCCGACCTATTGGCTGCATAAGGTCAGCCCGGTGACCAAGGGCACGCGCGACGTGGTGGTGGGCTGGGTGCACGGGCCGAGCTTCCGCTAACACCAACATCAAGGGAGAGAAAAATGACGACGACGAGCTGGCGCAACCGCAAGACACTGATTCTCAGCCGCACCGACATGATGGGCCTCCTCACGCCGGCGGAATATGTCGATTGCGTCGAAATGGCGTTTCGCCGCCACGGCGAAGGGCGCTGCTATCTCGAGCCCAAGGGCCATATCGTGCTCGATAAATATCCCGGTGAATGGGAGGTCATGCCGTCCTATATCGAGGCCCCGCTGGAAGGCGTGGCGGAAGCCGCCGCCTGCAAATGGGTTTCGATCCGCGAGAACAACCGCGCCAAGTTCGACCTGCCGACGGTGTTCTCGATCCTCGTCTATACCGATCCCGAAACCGGCTTCCCGCTCGCCATCGTCGACGGCAGCTATCACACCATGATGCGCACCGGCGCCTCCGCCGCCGCTTCGCTGCGCTGGATGGCGCGCAAGGATTCGAAAGTGCTGGCATTGGTCGGCGCCGGCGACGTCGGCATCGGCGCGCTCAGAACCTGCGCCACCGTGTTCGACTGGGACGAAGTGCGGGTGTGGAGCCGGGGCCGCGAGACCCTCGACAATTTCATGGCCAGCGAGCAAAGCCGCCACCCCGACCTCACCATCAAACCCTCGACCAATATCGAGGACGTCGTGCCGGGCGCCGACGTGGTGGTGACGATGACCACCGGCGGTGACGTGGTGGTGCGCGACGAACATGTCTCGCCAGGAATGCATATCGCGGCGCTCGGCTCCGACCTCGCCGGCAATCAGGAACTCGAAGGCGCCATCGTTAGCCGCGCGCGAATCTTCGTCGACGACATCCGCCAATGCCGCAGCGACGGCGAGATCAACATGCCGCTCGCCAATGGCGATATCAGCGAGGCCGACGTGGCCGGCGAGATCGGCGAGATCATCAGCGGCAGGAAAGAGGGCCGCACGTCGGACACGGAAATCACGCTGTTCGATTCGACCGGCATCGCGATTCAGGATTCGGCCACCGTGCCGCTCGAATATCAGCGCGCGGTCGAGGCCGGCGTCGGCGTCGAGAAGAAAATGATCAGCACCTAGTGCGAAACGAAACGCCACGGAGCTAAGAAATATATGTCTGAGTATAAAGGCAGATGCGCTTGCGGCGCGGTCAGCTATGAAATCGACCGAACTCCGCTGATCGTCCACGCCTGCCACTGCAGTGACTGCCAGCGCCTGACGGGAAGCGCATTCGCCATTAACCTGGTCTTCGAAGCAAAGGCCGTGACCACCACGAGCGGCGCGCCAGAGTCGGTAAAGCTCGACAGTCCGAGCGGCCATCCGCATGAAGTGTTCTTGTGCAAAGCTTGCAGCACCAATCTGTGGAGCAAATATCACGCCGTGCCGTACGAAATTCTGTATGTGCGCGGCGGCACGCTTGACGATTCGAGTAAAATGCCACGGCCGGTGCACATCTTTACACGCTCCAAACAGGCGTGGTTCAAGCCTCCGGAAAGCGCTCGTGCCTTCCCGGGGTTCTATGAGGTGGAGGATGTGTGGCCGGCGGAGAGTCTTGAACGTCTCAACGAGGTTGCTGTTTAGCTTGTGCCACTCTGAACGCGGCAGCGGTCCGACTATTCCGCCATCAGCACATCATGGGCGAGGCGCGCCACCACTTGGTCGAGCCCTATGCCGGCCCGGCAATCGGTGAGGATCACCGGCTTGCCACCGCGCACCGCCTCGGCGTCGCGCTGCATCGCCGCCACATCGACGCCGACATGCGGCGCCAGATCGACCTTGTTGATGATCAACAGATCGGCCTGCACGATGCCGGGGCCTTTCTTGCGCGGAATATCGTCGCCGCCCGCCACGTCGATGACGAACAGCCAATAATCGACCAGATCGAGCGAAAAGGTGGAGGCGAGATTGTCGCCGCCGCTCTCGATGACGATGAGGTCGAGCGGCGCGAATTTCGCCTCCAGCAAATCCGCCGCCTCGATATTGAGCGTCGGGTCTTCGCGTATGACGGTATGCGGACAGGCGCCGGCTTCGACGCCGACGACGCGCTCGGGCGCGATCAGGCCGCCCCTTTGCAGGCGCTCGGCGTCCTCCTTGGTGACCAGATCGTTGGTCACCACCGCGAGCGAAAAGCCGCGCGCCGCCAGCAGCGGCAGCAAGCGCTCGATCAGCGCCGTCTTGCCGGCGCCCACCGGCCCGCCGATGCCGACGCGGGCCGAAGAGGGTGCCCTTGCGTGCGCTGGTTTGGTCATTTTTCTCGTCTTCCTTCTTTTTGTTTGCCCCTCAATCGCCGGGCGGGGGCGTCCGCCCCCTTGGCTACCTCGTATTAACTCGGGCGCTCAGTCGCTTGCCGGAATGCATTATGCATTCCGGTTGGTGGTGCCGAGTGGAAGAATCTTTGTGTGATCCTTCAAGTCCCAGGCGGGCGCGCCCGTGGTCTTGGCTTGGGCGCGTTGGCCGAAAGGCGATGTGCTTTCTGGCACTATTTCGGCCGCCGCGCCGGCTCGGCGCCGCTGACCTTGAGGCGCGCCGCCGCCCAGGCGGCTTTCAGCGCGGCGCGCAAGCTGTGGCCGTCCTCGGCCAGGATGCGCGCCCAGGCGCCGCAGCCTTCGGGCATGGTCGAGGCGCCGGCGTAAATGCCGCTGCACGCGTCAAGCGCCTGACGCAGGGCGTCCGCCAATTCCTCGGCCGGGCATCCGTCATGAACCGTCATCAACGTGCCATGCGCCGGATAGGCGCCGGCCGCGCCATCGAGATGCGCCTCACCCAATTCACCGCCGATATCGAAACGGTCGAAGGCGAGCAGCGAACCGTCGGGCCGCTCGATCCTGGTGTCGCTGGCCAGGCGCTGGAAGCACCCGCCCGCCGCTTCCGAATCATGCTGCGTGAAAGCGTCCGAGAGAATCACCGTGGCGGTGGGTTCGGCGACCGCGCGAAGCGTGGTCTGGAAGCGCGCGCCGGGAAAGAGAATCAGTGGATCGGGCAGATATTCCAGCACCGCCCCGGCACCGGCGCGTATCGTCATGTCCTGGCGCGCCTCACCGCCACCCTGCATGCGGTGCACGATAGTCGCCGATTGGGTCGTCACCTGCGCTTCTGCGCCGGCCTCGGCTTCGAGGCCGAGCGCCAAATGCTCGCCGCGGTAAATGCCGCCCGAAACCGATTGCAGATAAAGCGTCAGCAAGCCGGCCGGGTCGGGGTCGAGATAAAACGGCCGGGTGATGTGAAACGGATAGCCGACGCGCTGATGCGAGATATAGGTGCGCCCCCCCGGCGCGCGGGTGAAGACGAGCTCGGCCTGGCGCCCGGCGGCGGCCAAATCGCCACCGCCCTCGGCCACTGCTTGCGATCCGTGCAACGGCGGCTTCCTCAGCGCAACATGTAATTCTGGCCGAGGCTCACATCCGCGATCGGCTCGCAAGCGGCCAGCTCGCCATCGACCGTGACGTCGAACGTCGACGGATCGACGCGGATATCCGGGCAGGCATCATTGTGCAGCATGTCCTTCTTGGAGAGGCTGGTGAAGCTGGTGATCGGCAGCAGCGCCTTGGCCAGGCCCAACTGCCCGGCGACATCGAGATCGAGCGCGCGCTGATGCACGAAGGTGGCGCTTAAGGATTGCGGCGCCTTGCCGCAGCCGCCGAACTGGGCGCGTTGAAGCACCGGCTCGGTCTGCCAATAGCTGCCGGCGCTGTCGCCGGTGGCGCCGTGCGCGACGAAACCGCCCTTGATGATACCGAGCGGCTTGATGCCGAAGAAGGCCGGCTTCCAGGTCACCAGATCGGCCATCTTGCCGGGCTCGATGGAGCCGATATATTTGTCGATGCCGAAGGCGCGCGCGGCGTTGATGGTGTATTTGGCGATATAGCGCTTGATGCGCTCATTGTCGGCGTCCCTGGTCTTTTCATGGCCGAGACGGCCGCGCTGGTCGCGCATCTTGCTGGCCAATTGCCAACAGCGCGATATCACCTCGTTGACCCGCCCCATGCCCTGGCTGTCTGAGCCGAACATCGAAATCGCGCCGAGATCGTGCAGCACATCCTCGGCCATCATGGTTTGCGGGCGCACCCGGCTTTCGGCGAAGGCGACGTCTTCCGGCAGGTCGTAGCGCAGCAGATGGCACGACATGGTCATGTCGAGGCCCTCGTCGAAGGCGTTCAGGGAATAGGGGTTGGTCGGGTTGGTGGTAGACGGCAGCAGGTGCGGCTCGCCGTTGCAGCGGATGATGTCCGGCGCATGGCCGCCACCGCCGCCTTCGGTGTGATACATATGCATGGCGCGCCCGGCGATGGCGGCCAGCGTATCCTCGTAAAACCCCGATTCGTTCAGCGTGTCGGTATGGATCATGACCGGAAAGTCATATTCCTGCGAGGCGGTGAGCGCGCCGTCGATGGTCGCCGGCATGGCGCCGTAATCCTCATGGATCTTGACGCCGATGATGCCGCCGTCGAGATGCTCGGCCACGGTGTCGGGATCATGCGATGAGCCGCGCCCGAAGAAGCCGAAATTGATCGGCCATTTCTCGGACGCCTCGATCATGCGGTGGGTATTCCACGGGCCGCCGCAATCGATGGCGAAAAGCGGCCCCATGCTGCCGCCGATCATCGTCGTCAGGCCGGTCGAAATGGCGTTTTCGCACTGCTCGGTGGAGAGGAAATGGATATGCACGTCGATGCCGCCCGGCGTCACGATCAGGCCGCCGGCCGGGTAATAGGTGGTGTTCGGCCCGCATACCAGATTGTCATCCACGCCGTCCTGGATATTGGGATTTCCGGCCTTGCCGACGCCGGCGATCTTGCCGTCGCGGATGCCGATATCGGCCTTGATGATGCCGAGCACCGGATCGATGATGGTGGCGTTTTCGACCAGCATGTCGATGGCGCCGTCGGCGCGTGAGGTGTGCGCGTCATAGGCCATGCCGTCGCGCATCACCCGCCCGGCGCCGGTCCAGCATTCCTCGCCATATACCGTGTGGTCACGCTCGATCTCGGCGAACAGCGAGGTATCGCCGAGGCGAATCTTGTCGCCCTTGGTGGGGCCGTAAAGGCTGGCATATTGTTTTCGGCTGATTGTCGCCATGATCCTAGGCCCCCCTGAAGCCCTGTTCGCGGGCGCGCGTCAGCGCCGCCTGTTTGATATCGTCGGAATCGATCGAACCCTCGGTGAGGCTGTTGAACCCGCTCACGCTCCGCCGGCCGCCGACCTCGACCAGGTTCACTTCCAGTGCCTGGCCGGGCTCGAAACGCACCGCCGTGCCCGAGGGAATATCGAGGCGCATGCCGAAGCTCGCCGCGCGGTCGAAATCGAGCGCCTTGTTGGCCTCGAAAAAATGGAAATGGCTACCGACCTGGACCGGCCGGTCGCCGCTGTTGGTCGCCTTGAGCGTCAGCGTGCGGCGTCCGGCATTTATCTCGATATCGCCGTCCGGCGTCACCACCTCGCCGGCCTGGACCCGCACCGGTTGCGGTTTGGCGCCGGCGCGGATGGGCTCGTGCACGGTCACCAGTTTGGTGCCGTCGGGGAACATCGCCTCGACATGAACCACCGGGATCAGCTCCGCCACGCCGGGCAGCACGTCGTCGGTGGTCAGCAATTGAGAGCCGAGACCCATCATCTCCTTCAGCGATTTGCCCTGGCGCGCGCCATAGAGCAGCTCGTCGCAGATATAGGCGATGGCCTCGGGATGGCTGAGCGCGATGCCGCGCTTCCTGTGCTCGCGCGCCAGTTGGGCGGCGGTGAATATGGTCAGGCGTTCCTGTTCCGTTGGGGTCAAATTCATGTTTCGTCTCCCGCTATCAATTGTTCAATTGTAGAACAGCCGGCTGTCCTGCGTTTCGTGGCGCATCATGGCGATATCCGCCGCCGGCGCATAGGCGTGCAGCTCGTGCAGCGGCGCCGGCGGGACGCTCAGGATGTCCGCGATGGTGGCGTGCAGGTTGCCAAGGATGACCTGGCTGTCGACATGGCCGATGATACCGAGCCTGAGCGCCGCGCCCAGAAGATTTACCGCGAGGCCGTGCGCCGCCACATGGCAGGCGCTGTCGGCATCGAGGCCGAGGGCGTGCCATAGAAAGCCCTGCACCGCCGCGACATGGCCCGGCGCCGCACCGGCGCGCAGACGCGCCTGGTAGTCCTTCGCGCCCCGGGTTTCGAGCCGGGCATGAATGTTGAGAAGCGCCGCGCCCATGCGTTTGGAGCCCTCGCGCTGCTCCGCGGCGAGGCTGTTCGCCTCCATCAGCCTGTCGGCGGTCAAAACAGAATCAAGATCGCCGCCGGCGGCGTGCGCCGCGCATAGGACGGGGCGGTCCGAGGTCGCCCAGCGCCCTTTCAACTGCTGCCTCACAAAGCGCGCCACATCGTCGGCCTTGGAGATTTTCCCGTCGGCGCCAAGCGCTTCGATGCCCCACGAAAACGACACCGCGCCGGAGGGGAAGAAACTGTCGCCATGCTGCAACATGGCGAGAAGGGCGCGCCGCTCAGGCATCGTTCACGCGCCGCGCCCGGCCGCTGTCAAAATGGCCGGCCAGGCGGTCGAGATAGTTCTGCTCCGGGCCCTCCAGGGCGATTTCCAGCACGCCGCCGTCGAAGCGCACGCGCCAATGCAGATTGCCGGCGAAATAGCCCAGCTCCAGCGCCGCCGCCGCGTCGGCCGGCGCAATGCGCAGCCATTTCGTCTCCACCATGCGCACGACGATGGCGCGTTCGTCCTCGAGCAGCAGCACCGAGCCATTCTCCAGGCTGGCATCGCGGTTGAGCGCGATGGCGCAGTCGGTGCCCTTGTCGGTCTTCACCCTGAGGCGCTTGCGCGCGGTATCCGCGGCGCTGAGGCGAATTTCCTCAAGTCGGCCGCCATGCGACAGGCGGTGAAGTTTCTCCGCCATCTCGCCGCCAGTCGAATTTCCGACTATCCGGTTCAAATGCAACACCGCGGCAGCATACACAATCCTGGCGCCGGGCGAAATTTGTACATGCCGGCCAGCCGACCTAACATCGGACCCTCGCCCGGCAGGAGAGGAGCGGCTCATGCAACGCTTGGCGGACGCGATCGGCGCCGATATCGCGCGCCAGCTTTATGATGGCGCCGAAGTGATCGTGGCGCGTGACGGAAAGCAGCTTTTGCACAGCGCCCTCGGCTGCGCGCACCGCCAATCGGGCCGCGAATTGCGCAAAGCGGATATTTTTGCCGTCTTTTCGATCAGCAAACCGATCACCGCCTGCCTCGCCCTGCAACGGGTGGAACGCGGCCTTGTTCGCCTCGACACGCCGGTCGCCGAAATCATTCCGGAATTCGCGGCCAGGGGAAAGGCCGGCATCACGCTGGCGCACCTGCTCTGCCATATGGCGGGAATGCCGGCGACCAACCCCAACCTGGCTCTCGAAGATCAGGGCGATCTCGAGCAGGTCGTCGCATCGGTGTGCGGCGAGGCGCTGGTCAGCGTGCCGGGCGAGCGGGTGAGCTATAGCCCGATCATGGCCCACGCCGTTATCGGCGAATTGGTGCGCCGGCTCGACGGCGGCAGGGCGCGCCTCGGCGATATCCTGGCGCGCGATATCTTCGCGCCGCTCGGCATGCGCGACAGCGCGCTCGGCATGCGCGGGGACCTTGCCGCCCGCGCCGTGCCCGTCATCGTACGCGACCGCCGCCCCGGCATGTTCGATGCCGACAGCGCCGAGGCGCTTGGCCAGCTTGTTTTTGACGTTTCAGTCGATGCCGAGATTCCGTCGGGCGGCGTGGTAAGCACGGCCGGCGATATTTTCCGCTTCGCCGAAGCGCTCCGCCTCGGCGGAAGCCTGGACGGCGGGCGCATTCTCTCACCCGCCACCATCGCCCTCGCCACGCACATCCACAGCGGCGACAAAACCAACAACCTCTATGATTTTGCCCGCGGCATGCGCGACTGGCCGGAATTTCCGGCCAATCTCGGCTTCGGCTTTTTCGTTCGCGGCGGCGGCCATCATCCGACCTATTTCGGCATGTCTGCCTCGCCGGCGACGTTCGGCGCCATGGGAGCCGGCTCGACGCTGTTCTGGGTCGATCCCGAACGCGGCATTACTTTCGTTTGCCTCACCTGCGGCCTGATGGAGGAGACCCGTAGCTGCGACCGCTTCATGCGGCTTTCGGATATCGCCATCGCCGCCGCCCTGTCCTGAGCCGCCTCTGCGCAATCCTATTCGAACGCTTCGAATTCGGCGTCGAGTGCCGAATTATCGGCGGCGCTGCCGCGTCCCAGTGCCACCGCGCGGTCCTGATAATAAAGGCTGCGCAGCGCCGCGTAATAATCCACCGAGGATTCGCGTAAGGAGTCGAGCGGCACCAACAATTCCTCGCGCCGCACCAGCCCCTTGCCGACCGCGATGGCGATATTTTCCTCGGGCTCGAGCAGCCATGTGAAGGGGTTCAGCACGGCGTCCACCACCAACCCGGTGCTGTCGCGAAGATTGCTCGGGCCGAGCAGCGGCAGCACCAGATAGGGGCCCGGGCCGGTGCCGTAGCTATACAATGTCTGGCCGAAATCGGCCTTGTGCGGTTCCAGTCCGATTTCGGAAGCGACATCGAATAGCCCGGCCAGCCCGACCGTGGAATTCACCAGGAAGCGCGCGCCGATAACGCCGGCATCCTCGAATTCGAGCTGCAAGAGATCATTGGCGAACGTCACGGGCTCGTTGACGTTGGTGAAAAAATTGCGCACCCGCCGCTTGACGAAGGGCGGCAGGATATTGCCGTAAAGATAGGCGATGGGCCGGATCAGAATCGTATCCAAGCCGTCGTTGAGGAAAAAGACGGCGCGGTTAAAACCCTCCAGGGGATCGCTGATTTCCTCCGCTCCCAGACCACCGGCGTGGCGCGCCACAGGTGCCGGGGGCGGGGCGGTAATTTCCTCCCGCCGAGGCGGCGCCGGGGTGGCCAGGGGCGCGTCGGCGGAGGCGGTCTCCACCACCGCCGCCACGACGCTATCGCGTTCTATCGGCGCCGCCATTTGCGCGCGCCCGGCGGCGGCCAGGATAATCTCTCTGAATCCAGGAAACGCGCCCAGCGTCTTGTCTACCAATCCCCCCGCGAGGTGCGGCATGGCGCGGATCGCCGCCTCGGTGATTTCGCCGGCCAGCGCCGGCCGCGCCGCGATGGCGCCGATCACGACCGCCGCCAATTGGTTTTCGCCGCCGGCGGATTGGCTGGCAGGCGGGGTGGCTGAATCGGCGGGGTAGGCCGCGGCGAGGCGTTCGAACTCAGCCGCCACATCGGCCGGCGCCGCCGCCTGTGCCGCGAGTGGCAAGGCAAAGGCAATGAAAGCGAACAACGCTGCGGCGATTGCGGCGCGCATGACGATCGTCCGTCACCAGCCGGCGGGCTAGTTTGATCCGGCCTTCCAGGCGCGGACGCGTTCCTCCGCCGCGTCGATTTCCGCCGCGCTCATGCCGGCGCTGATCTCCTCGCGGCCGGCCACGGCGCGCGGCAGATTTTGATCGGCGGCCATGATCATCCAGAACAGAGCTTCCACCATGTCCTGCTTGACGCCTTCGCCGGCGGCGTAGCGCCGCGCCAGGCTGGCCTGCGCCTTGGCGTATCCCTGGTCGGCGGCGCGCCGGTACCAGAGCACGGCGTTCTCAAAACTCGCCTCCGCTCCCATGCCGTCGCGATACATCTTGCCGAGGTTATATTCGGCACGGACGTTGCCGCTTTGTGCCGCCTTTTGAATCCAGTCGAAGGCACGCACCTGATCGCGCGGCACGCCAAGCCCATAGGAGAACATTTTGCCAAGCGTATATTGCGACTTGCCGAAGCCCTGATGCGCGGCCTCATGCAGCCAATGCACGGCGCGCTCCAGGTTGCGCTCGATGCCGTCGCCGGAAATGAAGACATGGGCAAGATTATGCTGGGCGCGCATATAACCGTTCTCGGCCGCCGCGCTCCACAATTCCGTGGCGCGCTTCAGGTCGCGCGCGACACCCTTGCCTTCGTCATACATGGTGCCGAGATTAAACATGGCGCGCGAATCCCCGGCCTCGGCCAGGGGCGCCCATTCATCCAGCGCGGTTGAAAAATCGCCGCGCTGATAAGCCTGCCAGCCGCTCTCGAAATCGGCGCGCGCGGCGGGCGCCGCAAGGGCCAGTGCGAGACATAGCAGGGTGGCGCGGATTCCGGCTAACAGCAATTTTCCTGCTCTCATGGCGTTGCCTCCGGTTGGGCTGGATGTAATTCACATATGGTGGCCATGCGATCCCCTGCCCCCTAGTTGGCGGCCGCGGTGGCGCTCAATTTGCTCGATTGCGCGTCGAGAATTTGAATGAGCCCGTCGATACCATGGCGCCGCACCACCGATCTGAACTCGGCGCGCTGGGTTACCGCCATGCTGATTCCCTCGACCATCACGTCGATGATGCGTAGCGTGCCGCCCTGGCCGCGCACCCGCCAATCGGCCTCGATCGGCGGCCCGCTCGGCCGGTCGATGCGCGTGCGCACGATGATGTCTTTCTCGCCGGCGGCCTGCTCCGACACCACGGTCATCTTTTCCCCGGCATAGCCGCCCAACATGGCCGAATATTTGCGCACGATGAATTCACCGAAAGCGCGCAAATAATTCTCGCGCTGATCTTCGTTGGCCTTTCTCCAGTAGCCGCCCAAAACGAAGCGGCCGATTAATTTCAGGTCGAAGCCCTCGACAAGAATGATGCGGAACTGCGTTTCCCGTTGCGCCAGCGAGCCGCTGTCATCTTGCAGCACGCCCATCGCCTGATCGCTCAAATTCTGCACGAAGCCGGACGCCTCGTTGGCCGCCTGCGCCGCCTGGCTCCAACCGGAATGCACCAATAGGATCAGCGCCAGGGAAAATATGATGCGGCGAATATTCATGCGGTCCGGCCCGTTACAACAGTTTCAGCCCACTCGATCCGGGTAAAAATTTGCCATGCGCCCGCGGCGGAAGCAAGCGCTCTCAACTGGCCAGTTCCACGGCATCGCCCGGCGCGGCGGCGGCGGCGCTGGCGCGCAGCGCCGACATTACCTTGGCGCACGGCAATACGTCGCCCATCGCCTGCAGGAAGGTCGACAATGTCGCATTATGTTCCTCGTCGTTCCTGGCCGCGTTGGCATCCTCCACCATGACCGTCTTGAAGGCCAAGGCGGCGGCTTCGCGCGCCGTGGTTTCGCAGCAGATATTGGTCACCGTTCCGGCGATCAGCACCGTGTCGATGCCACGTCCGCGCAGTTCCGCTTCGAGGCGGCCCTGGCTGCCGATAAAGCCGCCAAAACGGTTTTTCTCGACCACCGCATCCTGGCTCCGGTAATCCATCTCGGATTGGATCACATGGCCCGGCGCGCCGGTGCTGAGCGCGTCACGGAAACGATTGCCGGGCTCGGGGTCCATGACATGGTCGAAAAATGTCGGCCAGCGGTCCGCCTCGTCCGGCCCGTAGGTCGATACCACCCACACCACGGCGCCGCCCGTATCGCGCACACATGACGCGAGGGCATTGACGTTGGGGATGATTTCACGTGCCACCGGTATCTCGGCGGCGGCTTCCTTGGCGACGAACGCCGTTTGCATATCGACGACCACCAGGGCGGTACGGGCGGCGTCCAATTCCTCATACATGTGCAGCTTGGTCCGGCGGCGCGCAATTCGCGCCAGTACCTGCTCTGAAAACACTACTTTATGCATGGCTATCTCCTTGAAAACCGCGGCGTATTTTGTCGCTTCGCCGGAAATCTGTCCATACTCGGGGAGCATTTCCACAGCCCGCAGGCCAGCGACAGATTCCCGCACCCCAAAAAAACAGCCTTTTGGCTTGCAACTTTAGCAAATCATTAATCGTAACTGTAGGTAAATGGGGGTGAACAAGAGTCGGACGGGTCGGAATCCGCCCGCCCGCTTTCCCGCCGCGACCGATATTCGGCCGCGTGAAGAATGTTGGAGCCCGTCATGCCATCTCGTAATGCAGCGAAAATCTTCAACATCGAAGACATTTCCCTGGAGGAGCTGTTCGTGCTGGCGCGCGATAAATCCTCCGCCGGCCGCCAAACCCTGTTCGAAAACATGCGCGACATGTTTCTCGACGGTGGCGGCAGCGTCAGCGACCGCGAGAAAGCGCAGATGGGCGAAATCCTGCGCCAGCTCGTGCACGATGTGGAGAAAAAGCTGCGCAAGAGCCTGGCCGAGAAACTGGCGCAGCGTTCCGATACGCCGCACGCCCTGATCGTCGAGCTCGCCAATGACGAGTTCGAGGTCGCCCATCCCATCCTGCTCGAGAGCAATGTGCTGCAGGACGCCGATCTGATCGAAACCGTCAAGCACCGCACGATGGAGCATCAGCTCGCCATTTCGATGCGCAAGAATGTCAGCGAGGACGTCTCCGAAGCCCTGGTCGAGACCGGCCAGGAAGACGTCATCGCCAGCCTGCTCAACAATCACGGCGCCAAGATTTCGCGCCATGTGATGGATTATCTGGTCAGCGAATCCAAGCGCGTCGATTCCTATCAAAATCCCCTGGTGCAGCGCCCCGATCTGCCGCCGGAATTGGCGGAGCGCATGTCATGGTGGGTATCGGCGGCGCTGCGCGAGCATATTTCCGACAAGTTCAGCCTCGATCTCGGCGATTTGGACGATGTCATCGAAACCGTGGCGGAGGAGCAGTTTGGCGTAAACCAGGATGATTTGCCGCCGGTCTCGAAAGCCGACAACCTGGTCGAGCGGCTCTCGGATTTGGGCGAACTGGACGCATCTTTCCTCATCAAGGCGTTGCGCCAGGGCGAGATTTCGCTGTTCGAATCGGCGTTCTGCAAACTCACCGGGCTGAAGCTGAAACTGATGCGGCGCATCCTCTTCGAGCCGGGCGGCGAGGCGCTTGTCATTTTGTGCCGGGCGGTCGATGTCGGCGCCGATACCTTCAGCGAATTGTTCGAATTGTCGCGCCGCGCCAAGGACCGCGAAGAGGAAATCGGCGGCCAACAAATGGAGCGCCTGCACACGCTCTACAGCAAAACCAAACAGGAGGACGCCAAGCGCATTCTCAAGCGCTGGCGGCGCAGTTCGGACTATCTGTTCGCCGTCAAGCAGATCTCCGGAAGCACCTAGGCGGAAGAAACGCGTCACATGGCACAACAGATTTCCCCGCGCAGCGATTTGGCAGGGCAGCCGCTTCCGCCCCGGCCCGATGACGCGCCGCGCCGCTGGCCGGACGCCCTGGCGGACCAGGGGCCCGCCTCCATCATTATCGACGTGGCCGGGAAACTGCTGTTCGCCAATGCCGCTTATCAAGCGCTCGCCCAGTCGATCGATTCGAATCTCGGTGGCGAGGTTGGCGAGGCGGCGATCATTCCGCACAAACTCCTGTTACGCGTTTTGAACGGAGAAGGGCCCCTCGAACACAGACAATTGCACAAGAATTCGCATGGCATCGTCGCCACGCGAAGCCGCTACTGGCTTCTGCCCGGTGAAAATGGCCATGGCCAGGAAATCGCCGGCAACATTTTCGACGAGAGCCGCGAAGTCGACGCGCTTCGTATCGGACGTCAGGCGCGGGCGCGTTTCGACGATATTGCCCGGCTTACCTCCGATTGGGTGTGGGAGGTCAATGAACTGTTCGCCTTCACCTTTGTGTCGTCGCGCGTGGCCGATGTTCTGGGCGCTCCGGCGCAGGCCCTGTTGGGCAAGAACCTGTTCGAGTCCGGACAATTCGACGGCTTCGAGGAAGCCAACCGGGGCGACCACCCCAAGCCGGATTCGAGGATTCCCTTCGGCGATATCGCCTATCGCATGAAAGTTGTCGATGGCAAGTCGCGCCTGTTCGAATTGAGCGGCATTCCCATATTCGACGACCGTTCGGGAAGATTCATGGGCTATCGCGGCACCGCCAGGGACATCACCCCCCGCATCGAGGCGGAAGACCGCGCCACCCAGGCCCAGCTCCATTTGGTCAACGCCGTCGAGAGCATGCCCCAGGGTTTCGTCCTGCGCGATTCACAGGACAAAATTCTTCTCTGCAACAGCCATTTTGAGGAAATCATATCTCCGAACGGCGACATGATTCCGCCCGGAACCAATTACTGCGCGCTCATCAGGGACGCCGCCGAGCAGGGCATTTTCGATGACGCGCATGGCCAGCTTGACGGCTTCATCGCCGAGCGGCTGGTGCATGACAAATTGGCGGCGCAGGAAACCGAATTCCAACTGGCGGACGGCCGCTGGATGCAGTTGATCAGTGAAATGACCGAGGATGGCGGCGTTATCGAAACCTGGATCGATATTACGCGCATGAAAGAGCGTGAATCGGAACTGCTCGAGGCCGAGTCCATCGCCCGCCATGGCCGTGAACAGGCCGAATATGCGAGCCGTACGAAATCCGAATTTCTCGCCAATATTAGCCACGAGCTGCGTACCCCGCTCAACGCCATTATCGGATTCTCGGAAATTATCAGGGATGAGGTTCTCGGGCCGCTCGGCAATGAGCAATATAACAGCTACGCCGTCGATATTCATGACAGCGGCATCCATCTGCTCGGCCTCATCAACGATATTCTCGATTATTCCAAGGCCGAGGCCGGCAAGATCAAATTGAACTCCCAGCCGATCGGGCTGGCCGCCCTGATCGAAGCCTGCCTGCGCCTGCTGGCGCCGCGCGCCAATGAGACCGGTATCGCGCTGGAAGCCAAGGTTCCGGAGGATTTTCCGAAGATCAGCGCCGATCCGATCAGATTGAAGCAGATCATTCTCAACCTGATGTCGAACGGCGTGAAGTTCACCGAAGTGGGATCGGTCACGGTCGAAGCGGAAATCGACCCGCAAGAGGGTATCGTGATCTGCGTGCGCGACACCGGGATCGGCATCGCCGAGGACGATATCGACGAAGCTTTTTCCTTGTTCGGACAGGTCGATAGCGCGCTCAGCCGAAAGTTCGAGGGAACCGGACTCGGCCTGCCGCTGTCGCTTTCATTGGCCCAGTTGCATGGCGGTGATTTGAAACTGGAGAGCGAACCCGGCGTCGGCACCCGCGCCATCATCACCCTGCCGGCGGAGCGCATCATCGAAGCCTGAATATCGCCGCCGTTCAGGCGGCACACACCTCGTCCAGCAAACGACGCATAAAGATCTCGCAGGCGCGCACCTCGCCGAGGTCGATATATTCGTTTGGCTTGTGCGCCTGGGCGATGCTACCGGGCCCGCATATCACGGCCTGATTGCCGGCTTCCTGGAATTGGCCGGCCTCGGTGCCGTACGCCACTACCTCGGTGCTGTTCTTGCGCGCCAACGCCAGCACCAGCGCTTCCGCCGCCGAGCCGTCCTCCGGCACCAGGCCGGGCACGACCGCGCGCACCTCCGTCTCGATGGCGGTCGTCTCATCGACCGCATGCATCTTCGGCAGCACGACCCGCTCGACATGAGCCTGAAACCGGTTTCTGATATCGCTCGCATCCTCGCCCGGCATCAGACGGTATTCCCAGCTGAAGATGCAATTCAGCGGCACTATATTCTGTGCCGTTCCGCCTTGCATCGTTCCCACATGCACGGTCGTGAAGGGCGGATCGAAGCCGCTTTCCGGGTCGCTCTGTTGGTCGCGCATTTCCTCGCCGACGGTGGTCAGAAAATTTACCAGCTCGGCGCCATAGGCGATGGCGTTGACGCCGCGGTGGGTTTCGCTTGAATGGCGCTCCAGGCCCTTCACGGTGGTAATAAAGCTGTACACGCCCTTATGCGCGTTGACGACCGACATCTGCGTCGGTTCGCCGACGATCACGGCGCGCGGCTTGGCGCCTAATTGATCCATCTTGCGGATCATCAGCGGCGCCCCCAAACAGCCTACCTCTTCATCGAACGACAATGCGAAGTGGACCGGCGTCTTCAGATCCCTGGTGGCGAAGTCGGGCGCCATGGCCAGGGCGATGGCGATAAAACTCTTCATATCGGAGGTGCCGCGGCCATAGAGGCGGTTTTCCTTCTCCACCACCTCGAAGGGGTCGGTGTCCCAGGCCTGTCCGTCCACCGGAACCACATCCGTATGTCCCGACAAGACGATCCCGGGCACGTCGCGCGGGCCGATGGTGGCGTAAAGATTGGCCTTTTCGCCGCTCTCGTCGTGGATCAGGTGGCTGTCGATGCCGAGCGCCGCAAGATAGTCGGCGACGAAGTTTATCAGCGCCAAATTGGATGCCGTGCTGGTGGTGTCGAAGGACACCAGCCTCTTGATCATCTCGATTGAACTGTATCGCTTGTCAGGCATGCGCTGAATTCCGATGTCCCGCGGTGGGGCGCGATTTTCGCTTCCCCTTCGATAGTTTTCAAGAACGCCCTTGGCGCAACCTGCTTCGCCGCGGCACAACGTTGCATTGACATCTCTGACTGCCCATATAGCGTTGACAGGAACCGCCTCGAAACAACTGAAAAGCCTGTGTTTTGGCCCGCCGCCGGCAAGTTCTGAAAATTGCTCTTCCGTTCCTTGTGCTCGTCGGAGCCCTGGCCGTCGCCGGATATCTCCAGGCGACGAAGCCACAGCTCGAACCGCAAGCGCCGGCCGAGCGCGTATGGCTGATCTCGACGGTCCGGGCGGAGGTTGCCGACCGCCAGCCGGAATTTCTCGCATATGGTAAAATCGTCGCCCAGCGCGACGTCGAAATGCGCGCCCTCGTGGCCGGCCAGATCGTCGCGGTGGGCGAGAATTTCGTCGATGGCGGCAGGGTTCGAGAGGGCCAGCTTCTGGTCCAGATCGACCCCTTTGAATTCGAAGCCGCCGTCGATTCCGGCGCCGCCCAGGTCAAGGAAGCCGGCGCCCGGCTGTTGGAAATTCAGGCGCAAATCGAAGCCGAGGCGGGCAACCTCAGCTACGACCAGGAGCAGCTCGAAATTGCCGAGCGCGAGTTGCGCCGGCGCGACGCCCTGGCCAAGGACAGCGTCATATCCGAAAAATCGCTCGACGATGCCCGTCTCGCGCGCAACGGACGCGCGCGCACCGTCGCACTGGGCGAGCGCAATCTGCAAATGCTGCGCGCCAGCGCCGAGGCCCAGCGCGCGGTCATCGCCCAGGCCGAGGTCGGCCTCAAAAGGGCGCGGCGCGAGTTGCGCAACACGCGCCTGCTGGCGCCCTTCGATGGCTATTTGACCGAAACCGGCGCCGCCATCGGCAAGAGCCTGCCGGTCAACGGTCAGGTCGCGCGCCTGATCGATCTAAGCCATCTCGAAGCCCGGTTCCATCTCAGCGACGAAGAATTTGGCCGCCTCGTCAGCGCGCCGGAAGGCCTGATGAATCGAGCGGCGCGGGTGGTATGGCGTGTGGGTGCTGAGAATTTTGAATATAGCGCCGAGATCGCCCGCGTCGGTGCCGAGATCGATGCGGCGAGCGGCGGCGTCCAGGCCTATGCGCGAATCGAAATTACGGAAGCGCGTACGTCACTCCGCCCCGGCGCTTTCGTCGAGGTATATCTGCGCGACCGCCTCTATCGCCAGGTCGCCCGCCTGCCGGAAAGCGCGCTGCATGATGACGAGAGAGTCTATGTCGTGGTCGACGGCCGCTTGCGGCGCCGCCTGGTCGAGCTGGTGGCGCGCATCGGCAACGATGTTCTGGTGCATGGTGAGCTGGCGCATGGCGATACCGTCGCCACGACGCGCTTCCCCGGTATCGGTCCGGGAGTGAAAGTCAGCGCCAGATGAAAGCGCCGCGGCGTGATTTGATCGGCGCCTTCCTGCGCCACCGCACCGCCGCCAACCTCCTGATGGTGTTTCTCATCGTCATCGGCCTGTTTTCGCTGGACCGGCTGAACACCCAGTTTTTTCCCACATTCACCGTCGACTGGATCACCGTGACCGTCGAATGGCCGGGCGCCAGCGCCGAGGATATCGACGCCAATATCGTCGGCGTGATCGAGCCCAAGGTGCGCTTTCTCGATAATGTCTATCGCGTCTCCTCGCAATCTTCCGAAGGCGTCGGCCTGGTCGCCATCCAGTTTCAGCAAAACAGCGATCTCCAGGCGGCGCTCGGCGACGTCGAATCGGAGGTGGCGCAAATCACCACGCTGCCGGAAGACAGTGAAAAACCGGTCATCCAGAGGGTTTTCAGCTATGAACCCATCGGCCGCCTCGTGCTCTCCGGCCCCTACCCCGAGACCTCTCTCAAATCGCTCGCCAAGGACATCCGCGAGGGCCTGTTGGCGAAGGGCGTTGATCGCGTCGAATTGGCCGGCGCGCGGCGCGAGGAGATCTGGGCGGAATTGCATCCGCGCACCATGCTCCGGCTCGATCTCGAAGCGGGAGATATCGCCGCCAGCATCCGCCAAAGCTCGCTCGATCTGCCTTCCGGCATCGCGCCGGGCGGTACGGACAAGCAGATACGCAGCCTCGGCCTGGCGAAAACCGCCGAGGCCGTGGGCCATATCGAGGTGCGGGCGCTGGACAATGGCGAAAAGATCTACCTGCGCGATATCGCCCATATATCGGACCGCTTCAACAAGGACGATCCGAGCGTCTTCCGCGGCGGCGAGGTCGCCATTGAACTCCGGGTCCAGCGCGCGCCCTCCTCGGACGCCCTCGAGCAAACCGCCCTGCTCGAGGAATATGTGCGCGAAATCCGCCCGTCGCTGCCGCCCAACCTGAAGCTCGAGCAATATAACGATGTCGCCGAAGCGATTAACGACCGCATCAATCTGTTGCTTAAGAACGGCGCCAGCGGGTTGGTTCTGGTGGTCGCGGTGTTGTTCGTATTCCTGAGCGGGCGCGTCGCCTTCTGGGTGGCTGTCGGCATTCCGGTCTCCATGCTGGCGACCCTGGCGGCGATGGCGCTGATGGGCCAGTCGATCAACATGGTCTCCCTGTTCGCCATGATCATGGCCATCGGCATCATCGTCGACGATGCGATCGTCGTCGGCGAGCATTCGGTGACGCGCCGCGCCGCCGGCGATTCACCGACCCAGGCCGCCGAAACCGGAGCCAAGCAAATGCTGGCGCCGGTGATCGCCGCGACGCTGACCACGTTGGCGGCATTTCTGCCGCTGTTCATGGTGTCCGATATCATCGGCCAGATCATCACCGCGATTCCGATGGTCATCATCGCCATTCTGATCGCCAGCCTGATCGAATGTTTTTACATTTTGCCGGGTCACCTGCGCGTCGCGCTCAGACATGATCCGCGCAGCGAGAACCGTTTCGCGCGCTGGTTCAACCCGCGCTTCGAGGCCTTCAGGGACGGCGCTTTCGAGCGCTTCGTCCGCGCTTGCGTGGCGTGGCGCTACGTTACGCTTAGCGTCGGCCTCGCCTTGTTGATCCTCTTGCTCGGCCTGATGGCCGGCGGGCGCATCGGCTTTGTCTTCTTCCCCTCGCCCGAGTCCGATACGGTTTATGCCAATGTGTCGTTTGTCGAGGGCACCAAGCGCGAAACCAGCCGCGCCATGCTGGAGGAACTCGAACGCGCTCTTTTTGCCAGCGAGGAAAAACTCAGCGCCGGCGAGGGCGGCCTGATCACCGTCAGTGTTGCACAGTTGGGCCGGCCGGTGGGGCGCTCGGACAGCTTCTTCCTCGGCAGCGGCGACCATATTGCCGGCGTGCGCGTCGAGCTCATACCCTCCGACAGCCGCGACGTGCGCACCCTGGATCTGCTCAATGCCTGGCGTGAGGAAACGCGCCTGATGGCGGGTGTCGAGAGCTTTACCGTGATCGAGGAGCAATCGGGGCCGCCGGGGCGCGAAATCGACCTCCGTATCAGCGGCCAATCGCTCGATGACCTCAAGGCGGCGGCGCTCGAAACGCGCGCCCTGCTCGAACGCTTTCCCGGTATCAGTGACGTCGATGACGATCTGCCCTACGGCAAGCAGGAGGCGATTATCGAAGTGACGCCGCGCGGCCGGGCGCTCGGCTTCACCACCGAAAGCGTCGGGCGCCAGGTGCGCAACGCTTTCGAAGGGGCCATCGCCAAGCGCTTTGCCCGCGGCGACGAGGAGATCACGGTGCGCGTGCTCTACGCCCGCGATTCATTGAGCGAAGCGGATTTGCGCGGCCTCTATCTGTTGAGCCCGGGCGGCCAGGAAGTGGCGCTCACCGAGGTCGTCACATTCCGTGAGAAAACCGGATTTGCCCGCATTCGCCGCGAGAACGGCGTGAGAACCGCCAGCATCACGGCCGAGGTCGACGAGCGCATCAACACCAGCGACAGGATCATCCAGGCCATGGAGCAGGAGGGATTGCACGCGCTGGCGCGCAAATATGGCGCCAGCGCCGAGTTCCGCGGCAAGGCCGAGGAGCAGGAACGCACCCTGGCCGACATGAAGCTCGGCGCCGTGATCGCGCTGATCGCGATTTACATGATCCTGGCGGCGATATTCTCAAGCTATATCCGCCCGATTTTCGTCATGGCGGTGATCCCCTTCGGTATCATCGGCGCGATATTGGGCCATCTCGTCCTCGGCTACGACATTTCCGTTCTCAGCCTTGTGGCGCTGCTCGGCCTCGCCGGAATCGTGGTCAATGATTCGATCATTCTGGTGCGCGCCATCCAAACCCGGGCGAGCGCCGGCGAGCCACTGATCGACGCCATCATCGGCGGCGCGCGCGATCGCTTGCGCGCCGTCATCCTGACCTCGGTAACCACCATGTTCGGACTCTTGCCGCTGTTGTTCGAAACCAGCCTGCAGGCCCAGTTCCTCAAGCCGATGGCGGTGACGATCGTTTTCGGCCTGATGGGTTCGACGATGATCGTCCTTGTTCTGGTGCCGGTATTGCTCGCCGTGCAGGCCGATATTGTGGCGCTGGTTTTTCGCTACTGGTGGTACGGCACGGCGCGGCGCGAAAAACCCAGCTCCTAGAGAATTCTAGTCGCGCCAGAAAGTTGGCACCACCAGGATCAAAACGGTAAACAGTTCCAGGCGGCCCAACAGCATGGCGAAGGAAAGCAGCCATTTGGCGGCTTCGGGCAAGGATTGAAAGGTGCCGCTCGGGCCGATGATGGGGCCGAGGCCCGGCCCGACATTGGCCAGCGCCGTGGCGGCGCCGGAAATGCTGGTAATATAGTCGAGCCCCATCAGCGAAAGCGCCATCGCCAGCACGGCGAAGCTGACGACGAAGAGAAAAAAGAAACCCATCACCGCGCCCGGCACCGTCTCCGGTATGGGCCGACGGTTGTACTTCATGGGAAAGACGCCGTGCGGCTGGATCAATTGATTGATCTGCACCCGCGCCGTGGCGTAAAGCACCTGAAAGCGGAACACCTTGATGCCGCCGGTGGTCCCACCCGTACAGCCGCCGATGAACATCAGCACGGTAAACGCGGGCAGCGCGAAACTGCCCCAGGCGCCGAAATCGGCCGAGGAATAGCCGGTTCCGGTCAATATCGAAATCGCATTGAAGGTGGCGTAGCGCACGGCATTGTCGACCGCCATGCCGTCGGCCAGCCATAGCCAACCTGAAAACGCCAACAGCGAGACCACCACGATGCCCATGAACCAGCGCACCTGGGTATCGCGCCACAGCCGCCTGACATCGCCGCGCACCGCCTGCAGATAGAGCACGAAGGGCAGCGAACCGAGCACCATGAAGACGGTGGCGATGGCTTCGATCGCCGGGCTGTCGAACAATCCGAGCGAGCGGTCCGAGGTCGAATAGCCGCCCGTGGCGATGGTCGTCATGCCGTGGCAGATGGCCTCGAAACCGGTCATGCCGGCGAGCCAATAGGCCAAGGCATTGATCAGACTCAGCGCCAGATAAACCAGGAAAATGGCGCCCGCGAGCTGCGCCGTGCGCGGCAACACGCGCTCCGACTGGTCCGAGGATTCGGCGCGGAACAATTGCATGCCGCCGATGCGCAGCATGGGCAGAATGGCGATCGCGGTAACGATGATGCCGATGCCGCCGAGCCATTGCAGAAGTGCCCGCCACAGGATGATTCCAGGCGGTGCGTCATCGAGCCCGCTGATCACGGTGGAGCCGGTGGTGGTCAGCCCCGACATCGCCTCGAAATAGGCGTCCGCGTAGCTCAGGCCGAGATCGGAAAATACGAAGGGCAGCGCCGCGAAGGCGGAGATGATAATCCAGCTGAACGTGGTGAGGATGAAGGCCTGCTTGACGGTCAGGTTGGCCTCGCCGGTGCGGTTCACCAGCGCCATGGCGACGCCGATGAAAAGCGTGAACACGGCGGCGGCGAGAAAGACGCGCCAATCCGGATTGCCGGCAATACCGTCGGCCAATGCCGGCAACAGCATGGCCAGCGCGACCGTCGTCAGAAGAACCCCAATAACAAAGAATATGGGGCGAAAATCCTTAACCGAGCCCATTCTTCCGGTGCTCCGGCGTGACCCGAAGGAAAGCTAGGCCATCCTCGGGCAATCGCCTGCCTGGTGGATGGAATTCGCTAGTACGAGGCCTTTCCGAGGGCCTGCTCGATGACCGCGAGAAACTCGCGCCGTGTTTTCGGGTCGCTGCGGAAGGTGCCGAGCATTCGGCTCGTCACCATCATCACGCCCTGTTTCTGGATGCCGCGCGTCGTCATGCAGTGATGCGCCGCCTCGACCACGACGCCGACGCCGCGCGGTTGGATGACTTCATTCAGCGTGTCGGCGATTTGCGCCGTCATCTTTTCCTGAATCTGCAGGCGGCGGGCAAAAATATCGACGATGCGCGCCAATTTACTGATGCCGACGACGCTCTTGTCGGGCAAATAGCCGATATGCACGCGCCCGATGATGGGCGCCATGTGATGCTCGCAATGCGAGCTGAATTCGACACCCTTGAGCACCACCATTTCGTCATAGCCGTCGGTTTCCTCAAAGGTCCGCTTCAGGATAGCGATGGGATCCTGGCCATAGCCGGAATAATATTCCTCATAGGAGCGTACAACGCGATCGGGCGTGTCCAGCAGACCCTCGCGGTCGGCATCGTCTCCGGCCCACCTGATAAGGGTGCGGACGGCTTCGCGCGCTTCTTCCCGGCTCGGTCGCTCCGTCCCGGGCGCGGAAAATTCCGCCGGGCTGGAATCGGTTGCTACGTGTTTGCTCAAAACACCACTCCTATGGGCGGGATTTTTGTGGGGTAAAACCGCCGGTGCGAATTTATGCGGCGGCGGCGCGGCCAATGTCTAGCGCCAATTTCGCTCGCTTGCAAGCTACGCCGCCGCAAAATTTACCCCGGCCTAATTCAGCTTCACTTGCTGATTGGGGTCATCCAGCGAAAAAGTCGGTATCGCCGCCTCAAAGCGCTCGCCGCCATCCACTTCCATTTCGTAAAAGCCGGCCATGATGCCCGACGGCGTCGAAAGCGGGCAACCGCTGGTATATTCGAAACTTTCGCCGGGCGCCAATACCGGCTGTTCACCGACCACCCCGGGGCCACGCACTTCCTGAATTTGGCCGACGGCGTCGGTAATGCGCCAATAACGGTTCAACAATTGAATGGTCAGGCCGCCCTGATTGTGAATCGTCACATGATAGCCCCAGACATAGTGGTTTTCGTCCGGCTCCGACTGCTCGTCCAGGTAAAAAGGCCGAACGGTAATTTCGACCGAATTGGTCATCTGCTGATACATAATTTCGCCCGCCAAGCGCCGGCTCCCAAAAATCCTGCATTTCCCGCCGCGCGCCGGAATAATATTGTAGCGCGCAGCGCGTTTGTCCAGTACCGCTAGAGCAAATCCCGAGCAGATGGAATCACTTGCGACGACGCATTTGCTTCAATTCCAATAGAGCAAATCCCGAGCAGGTGGCTTCACCTGCGACGACGCATTTGCTTACACCCAAAGAGATAGAGCGTGGCGGGTGAGCGCAAGCGAACCTGACATGCTCTAGCCGCCGGCCATCGCCTGGCCCAGATCGCTCTTGATGTCCTCGACATCCTCCAGCCCGACGGAGAGCCGTACCAGGCCGTCTCCGATACCCAGCGCCGCCCGTTGCTCCGGCCGCAGGCGCTGATGTGTGGTCGTCGCCGGATGGGTGATCAGGCTTTTCGCATCGCCGAGATTGTTGGAGATCTCGATCATCCCGAGACGGTCGAGAAAATCGAAGGCGGCCGCCTTGCCGCCGGCGATGTCGAAGCTGACGATGGTGCCGCCGGCGCTCATCTGGCGCTCCGCCAGAGCGTGTTGGGGATGGCTGGCGAGGCCGGGATAGAGCACCCTCTCCACGCCGCCGAGGCCCTCCAGCAACGTCGCGACTGCCAAGGCGTTGGCGCACATGCGCTCGACCCTCAGATCCAGGGTTTCCAGGCCCTTCAACAAAACCCAGGCGTTGAAGGGGCTGAGCGATGGGCCGGTATGGCGCAGGAAAGGCAGCAATTCCTCATCGACGAAGGCCTGGCTCGAGAGTATGGCACCACCCAGACAGCGGCCCTGACCGTCGATATGCTTGGTCGCCGAATAAACCACGATATCGGCGCCGAGCCGCATCGCCGGCTGCAACAGCGGCGTGGCGAACACATTATCGACCACCAGCCGCGCGCCGACGCCGTGCGCCAGCGCCGAAACCGCTTCCAGATCGATGATCTCGAGCCCCGGATTCGACGGTGATTCGAGAAAGGCGCAACGCGTGTCCGGGCGAAAGGCGGCGCGCCACTGATCGAGTTCGACGCCATCGACCAGGGTCACCTCGATGCCGTAGCGCGGCAACAATTCGCTGACGATATAGAGGCAGGAGCCGAACAGGGCGCGCGCGGCAACGACGTGATCGCCGGCGCGCAGCTGTGCCATCAGCGCGGCGAACACGGCGGCCATGCCGGTGCTGGTCGCCTTGCACGCCTCGGCGCCCTCGATAAGGGCGAGGCGGCGCTCGAACATGGCGACGGTGGGATTGCCGAAACGCGAATAGACGAAACCCGGCGCTTCGCCCTTGAAGCGCGCCTCGGCCTCGGCGGCATCTTCATAGACATAGCCCGAGGTCAGATACATCGCCTCGCTGGTCTCGCCATGCGCCGAGCGCCGCGTGCCGCCGCGCACCATGCGGGTCGCCGGGCGCCACTGCTCCTCTTCAATTTCCCGGCTGTCCGTATGCTTTGTCATCTCGCCATCCCCCAATAAAAAAACCCCGACCGGTCAGGTCAGGGCTCATAAGGGCTGCGACCTTTTAGCGGTATGTTTTACGTGGCCGCAAGCCGGTCAGCTCAAATCGCCACGGTTGTCGGCGCTTGAAAAGCATGTATCGCGCGCGCCGTCAAGGGGCGTCGGTTTCACCTTCACCGGCGGTGGCGCCGCAGGCGCCGCCGCCGAGAACGCAAAAGCGCGCGCAGTGCGGATGATTGAGGCTTACCGGCAGCCTGGTCGCCGCCGCCAGCGTATCGCCGAGCTCGAATTCCGGCGCGTAGGGCAGCAGCGTGCAGGCGGTAACCGCCGGCCGTGCCGCGCCCTTGCGCCGCACCACCATGCGCGACGTGGCGCACATCATATTGGCCTGATCGACGTCCAGAATGGCCCAGCAAGCGCTGGTGATCTCGGCCACGTCGCGCCCCGCATCCATCTCCGGGAAGAGCACCAAACTGTCCGGATTTTGCGCATCCAGGGCGATGTCATGCTGGCCAAACAATGCCGCGTAGCCGGCCCGCAATTCCGCCTCGCTTTGGTGCCAGCAGGTACGGCCCGCGACATTTATGGAAAATCCCGAGCGCGACAACCACAGCAGGCCTTCCATCATGCGCGGCCATGAACCGGCGCCGCGCTCGGCATCGTGCAGCGCTTCGGAATAATGATCGATGGAGACTCTGAGCACCAGATTGGCGCCGAATTCGGCCTTCAGCGCCAGCAGGCCGTGCTTGAATCTCAGCAATGGGCGCATGGCGTTGGTCAGCACCAGAACGCGGTAGCCGCGAGACAGGCTTTCGCTCAAAAGCTCGATGATCGCCGGATTCATGAACGGCTCGCCGCCGGTAAAGCCGATTTCCTCGGCGCGCCATTCAGGCCCCGCAAGCTCGTCCAGATATTGGCGCAAATCGGCGCCGGTCAAATAGGCCAGGAGATCGTTGCGCGGGCTCGAATCGATGTAGCAATTGGCGCAAGTGATGTTGCACAGCGTGCCGGTGTTGAACCACAGGGTACGCAAGCGTTCGAACGCCACGCCGGCGCGCATCTGGCCATCGGCGGTACGCGTCGGATGCCTGAATTTTCGCCCATCCAGGGTCAGGCTGTCGAGCGTCTCAGGCTGAAACATATAGGTCCCGGTCGGATTGGGGGTCGGCGCTTTGGGCGCCGGGTCGGCGCGGTGCGGAATGCCAGCCCTACAGCATTACGCAAAACAAAGGCAACTCAATTCTCGGTGTGTGGCGGGCAGGCGCCACAGACGCCGCTTGCCTGCTCGGAGGCATGTTCGTATCGTTGGGCCGCATGCGGGTGTAGCTCAATGGCAGAGCATAAGCTTCCCAAGCTTGTGACGGGGGTTCGATTCCCCTCACCCGCTCCATATTTTTTGGCCCTCAATCGCCGGGCGGGGGCGTCCGCCCCCTTGGCTGCCTCGTATTAACTCGGGCGCTCAGTCGCGCAGCCGGAATGCAAGAAAGGGCATTCCGGGGGGTGGTGCCGTTTGGATGAGTCTTTTTGGGTTCCAGGCGGGGGTCGGGCGGGGCGTTACGCCAGGGTTGCGCTGACGCTGCCCAGGCTCTCGACCTCGTAGCGGTATTCTTCACCGGCCTGGGGAAAGCGCGTGGCCAGGGTCGAACCGGTCATGACGATCATGCCGGCGCGGAGCTGTTTGCCCTGCCCGGCCAGCAGCCCGGCCACCCAGGCCACTGATTCGAAGGGATGGCCCATGGCGTCGCCGGTCACGCCGTTCTCGACGAATTCGCCGTTCAGGGACATCGCCACCGGGTTGGTTTTGAGATTCAATTGTTGCCAATCCACGCGCGCTTCGCCGAGCACGATGCCGCCACACCAGCTATTGTCGACCATGATGGAGAGCGCATCCAAATCGCCAAAATCGGCGTTGCGGTCATCGATCAATTCAAACGCCGGCATGCAGGCGGCAATGAAATCGCGCACGGATTCGGCATCGAGCGGGCCTGAATCGGGCGGCACGTCGCGCGCCATTTCCACCGCCAACTCGAACTCAAGGCCGAGATGCATGAAATCGGCAAGGTTTAGCGCCGCCGGCGAGCGATGCACCGTGGACTGGTAAATCACACCCGAAATCGGCTCATGGGCGTTGCACATTTGGCGAATTTTTTCGGATGTCAGGCCGATTTTGTATCCGGCGATGGGGCCGCGCCCCGCCTCGGCGAAGCGCTCGTTCAATAGATCCTGAACCCGGTATCCGGCCTCCATGGTTGCCGGGCGCGAGGCACCCTGGAGCCGGCTGAATGGCTTGCGACCGCGATGCTCGGCAAACAATCGATCGGCCAGTTGGCGCTCGCTTTCACTCATGATTTTCCTCCCCGGCCGCGACGCTAAGCCAAAACCCGCTCAAGCCGGTCCATCGCCTCGTTGAGCAATGCCGGGCTGGCGGCAAAACAGAGGCGGAGATAGCCCTCGCCGACCTCTCCGAATGCCGTTCCCGGCGCCAGGCCGACAGCGGCATCGTGCAATATCTTCTTCGCCAATGCGAGGCTGTTATGCTCTCCCTCGACCGAGAAAAATGCGTAGAACGCGCCTTTGGGCTTGATCAGGCCGATGCGGTTGAGAGAGCCGAGGCGGCGATAGACGAGATCGCGCCGTTCCTCGAACGCGGCGCGCGAGCGCGCGACATGCGCCTCACCATCGCCGAGCGCCACGATGCCGGCATGCTGGACGAAGGTGGCCGGCCCGGCGATGTTGTATTCCGTCAGTTTCGCCAGGGTGAGCAACAGGTCGGGCGGCGCCATGATCCAGCCGAGGCGCCATCCCGTCATGTTCCAGTTTTTTGAAAAGCTGTTGATGATGATCACGCGGTCTTCCGGATAGGCCAACTCGGCAATCGACGGCGCCAGGCTGCGCCCGTCATAGACCAGGCGGGCATAAACATCGTCGCACAGCATCCAGATGCCATTTTTGCGGCAATGCGTGAAAATCGCCTCCAATTCGGCGCGCTCGGCCATCCAGCCGGTCGGGTTGTTGGGCGAGTTGATAAAGAGAGCCTTGGCGCCGGCGTCGAGCGCGGCGAACAGTTCATCGAGGTCGATGCTCCATTCGCCGTCGACTTCGCGCAGCGCCACGATGCGGGCGCTGGCACCCAGCACTTCGGCGGCATGCACGGCGTTGGGCCAGATCGGCCCGATTATCACCACCGTATCGCCGGGATCGAGAATCGTCTGATAGGCCAGCATGATGCCATGCATGCCGGACGTCGTCGCCGTGATGCGCTCGACCGCCACCGGGCGCCCGTAAAGCCTGCTCATATATTCGGCGATCGCCTGGCGCAGTTCGGGCACGCCGTTATTGGGCACATAGAAGGTCTTGTCTTCGCTCAGCGCCCGCACCGCCGCCTGCTTGATGAATTCCGGCGTCGCCTCGTCGCCCTCGCCGAACCACAGCGGAATCACGCCCTCCATCCCCTGGCCCATCTCCATGATCTGGCGAATCTGGCTTTCGGCCAGCTTGGCGACGCTCTTGTTGATTTCGGCGGTCATGCGGCGGGCGTTCCGATTATGTGGTCAGGTTGGCCGAGGATCGAAAGATTTCGGCAGGGCGGATATCAGCACAACCACGGGCCCCGGCGCAATTCTGTTGCCAATCGGCGCCCTGCAACTACACTCCGCCCCGACCAAGCGCCAAGCGGGTTTCGATGTCATGAAATATTTTCGCTTTTTCCGCCGCGAAACGGGCCTCAGTTGAGCCAGCTTAGCGCCATCGCACCCGTCGCCCTGGCCCAGGATTCGGACGCCAGAGCGCCGGTTGCCGTCATCGATATCGGCTCCAATTCGGTTCGCCTGGTGGTCTATGACGCGGCCAAGCGGGCGCCGGTTCCGGTGTTCAACGAAAAAGTGCTGTGCGGCCTCGGCCGCGGCCTCGATGCGACCGGCCGGCTCAATCCCGAGGGCGCCATGCTGGCGCGAAGCAGCGTCCACCGCTTCGCCGCCTTGACCGAGGCCATGGGCGTAACCGACATCAACGCCATCGCTACCGCGGCGGTGCGCGAGGCCACCGACGGCGCGGATTTCACGGCGGCGGTGGAACGCGACTGCGGCTTCCCGGTGCGCATAATTACGGGCGAGGAAGAAGCCCGCCTCTCGGCCCTGGGTGTGCTCGCGGAAATACCGCGGGCGGACGGCATCATGGGCGATCTCGGCGGCGCCAGTCTGGAAATCGCGCATCTCAAGGAGGGTGAGAATCTGGCCCAGGCGACGCTGCCCATCGGGCCGCTGCGCATGGCATGCGGCCCCGGCCACGGTGGCTACGGCGATGGCGGCGACATGGACGAGCATCTCGCCGGCGCGGCGTGGCTGCAATCGGCGCGCGGCGGCACCTTTTATGCGGTGGGCGGGTCGTGGCGGAGCTGGGCGCGCATGCATATGCGCTACGTCAACTACCGCCTCAGCATCGCCCATCACTACGAGATCACGGCCACCTCGGCGCTCGAATTCGCCAAGGAAATCGCCATGGTGTCGCCGAGCGCCTTGTCCAACCTCGCCGGCATCGAGGATGCGCGCGCCGATTCCATTCCGTTCGCCAATATGTTGCTGAAACGCCTGATCGAGCAGTCCGGCGTCGCGGCCGTGCTGTTCTCGGCCTATGGCGTGCGCGAAGGCTTGATATTCGACCGCCTGGCCGATTCCCTGAAGGCGGAAGACCCGCTGATCGCCGCCTGCCGCAATCTGGCTGCGATGACAGGGCGCGCTACCGCCGATGGCGATGCGCTTTTTCGCTGGATGTCGCCCGCCTTCGCCGACGAATCGCCGGCCGAGGTGCGCCTGCGCCACGCCGCCTGCCTGTTGGCCGATCTCGAATGGTCGGAACATCCCGATTACCGCGCCGAGCACGCGTTGCTGCGAATCCTGCGCTACCCGCTGATCGGCGTCGATCATCCGGGCCGCGCCTATATGGCGCTGGCCGTCGCCTCGCGCCACGCCAAGGTGAGCGAGAATCTGCTGGCGCGCTTTCTCGGCGGCCTGCTCGACGGCGCCGAATTGAGCCGCGCCAAGGCCACCGGCCTCGCCATGCGCCTGGCCTATACTTTTTCCGGCGGTGTCATATCGCTGCTCGAACAAACGGCGCTCCGGCGCGATGAAAACAGGCTGAAGCTGGAATTGCCCAGCCATGCCGACGTCCTGGTCGGCGACGTGGTGCAAAGCCGCTTCCGCACCCTCGCCCAGGAACTCGGCTGCCAACCGCGTATCGCCACCACCGCGCCTTAATTACGCGCCGGCGACCTCCTGCGGCATCCGCCCGACCGTTTGGCGGTAGATCTCAGCATCGGTCGCGCCCTCGCTGCCGATCACCAGCACACGCGCTTCCGCATCGAGCCCCAGCGTCTGGCGCAGGGCGTCGTCGCCGCAGGCGGCAATCAGCGCCGCCGTTGCCGCGCAGCCCGATTCGCCGGCGACGATGGCGCGGTCGCCATCGACGCCGGCGGCGAGAATGCGCATGGTCTCGGCCGCCGCCGGGTCTGGAATGATGAGCGCCTCATCGGCGCAGTGGCGCAAGACTTCCCAGGCCAGCGGCGACATTTCCGCCGCCGCCAGGCAGGCCATGAAGGTCTCGACATCGCCCGGCACCGGCGTCGGTTGGCCGGCCCGCATGCTGCGCGCGATACAGTCGGCGCGCTCCGGCTCGACGACGATGCTGCGCGGGCGCTGGTCGCCC
This sequence comes from uncultured Alphaproteobacteria bacterium, assembly GCA_913053235.1. Classification (GTDB taxonomy): domain Bacteria; phylum Pseudomonadota; class Alphaproteobacteria; order UBA828; family UBA828; genus PTKB01. The sequence goes on along the minus strand of CAJXFT010000008.1, from coordinate 8,432 downwards.
CAAAGGCGCCAGAAATGGCCGGCCACCCCGGCGGCGAGGCCGCCGACGCCGCCCTGAATGAAAAGATGGCTCGGCGCTTCCCCTGACCCGGGCCATTGCGCGGCGATCTCATCGGCCATCACCATATAGCCCTGCATCACTATGGCCGGGACCTCCTCATAGCCGGGCCAGGAGGTGTCGGAAACGACGAACCAGCCCTCCGCCGCGGCCTCGTCGACGGTGACGCGGACCGAATCGTCGTAGCTGCCGGGGACGCGGCGGATTTGCGCACCGTAGGCGGCGATTTCCTTTTCCCGCCCGGCGCTGACGCCTTCATGCAGGTAAATGACACAGCCGCAGCCGAACATCTGCGCCGCCCATGCGACCGAGCGGCCATGATTGCCGTCGGTGGCGCAGCACACCGTGATATCCGCCAGCGCCGACTGGTAACCGCCGGATATAAACTCCGCCACCTGATCGATGATGATATTTCGCTCGGCTAATTCGCGGCGCAACACCTTGAGCACCGCATAGGCACCGCCCAGCGCCTTGAAGCTCTTCAAGCCGAAGCGCTGGCCTTCGTCCTTGTAATGCACGGCGGCGAGGCCGAGCGCCCCGGCGAGGCCGCCAAGCGGCACCAGCGGCGTCGGCGCATAGTCGGGCCAGGCGGTAATTTCACGCTTGGCCTCGGCGAAAGCGGCGGCGCCGAGAATTTCCTCGGCGCGGCCGGCGAATGGCTGTTTTTTCGAAGCCAGGCCGTTGACCTGGTGACGGCAGGCAAATACCGGCAAATTTGTCATTCATGAGGCTCCCGTCCGAATCAACAAGCGCGGACCGCGTTAACTCCCGGACAACGATCCACGCTACAGCTTTATACCCTATGACGGATCGGCAATTCCCTCAAATCAGGGCGGGCCGCTCACGCGTCGGCGAAATATTTCCGGTCGAGGCGCTCGCAGTAAGCCGCGAGATTGTCGAGTTCGTCGACCTCGGTCTGAATCGGCAGATTGAAGGGCGCCCACAGCAGCGAGGTCAGAAAACCGTAACCCATGGCGTCGAGGGAGGTCGGCGCCGCGCCCATTAAATAGGCCTTGTCGCCGAGAAAATTCGATATCGCGCGCACATCTTCAAGCGCCTTGGCGTTGATTTCCGCGTCCGTGTGGCGGGCGATGCCTTGGCCGCGAAGGTCGCGGCGCACCTGTTTTCGCGCCATGCCCGGCACGAACCAGCGCAGCGGCGCCGGCATGGACGAGAAGTAGCGGGTTTTCACTTGCGACCAGGTGTCGTCGCGCATCCAGCGCATCTGGACGATACAGAAATAGGTGTGTTCCTCCATCATGCGCCGGTAGGCGAGTGCCGTGGCCTGCTCGGCCGCAGTCATATCCTTGTCGAGTGGATCGCCATAGCGGCTTTTGAGATAGTCGATGATGGCCGCCGAATCGGCGACCACCGTATCGCCGTCGCGGATGAACGGCAGTTTGCCCTTGGGCGCTTTGCGCGGATCGGTCATGTCGCGGGGCTCGTATTCGATGACCGCCATGCGCAGATAGGCTTCGACCTTGACACAGAACGGGCTGGCCGAGGGCAGCCTGTCCAAAGGCGGAAAACGGTATAGCTTGATCACCGTGCTCATCCTCCCAATCGTTGCGATTGCCGCTACTCTTGGATTGTAGGCCACTTCAACATTGAGTCCATGCCGGCCAAGGGCGCATGCTTTCATCGCTGGGCCTGAGTGACTACAGTCGGCGCGCGCGCATGTTTCGATGCGTGGCCCACGGGAACGGACAAGTCGAATGCTCGGACGCGATGTTGTTTTGGACAGCCTGGTGGCGCACGGTGCCAAATATCTGTTCGGCAATCCCGGAACCACCGAAAGCCCGCTGACCGACAATCTCGGCGCCTATCCGGCGCTGTCTTATATCCTCTCCCTGCATGAGGGCGTGTCTATCGGCGCCGCCAATTATTACGCCCAGGCGAGCGGCCGTACCGGTGTCGTCAATCTTCACGTGGCGCCCGGTCTCGGCAACGCCATCGGCATGCTCTACGGCGCCCTCAAGGCAAACTCTCCGATGATCGTCACCGCCGGCCAGCAGGACACGCGCATGCGCCTGCGCGCGCCGCTGCTCGGCCATGATCTGGTCGCCATGGCGGCGCCGGTGGTCAAGTGGAGCGTCCAGATCGAGCGCGCAGACGAGTGCGCCGACATCATGCGCCGCGCCTTCAAGATCGCCCACGACCCGCCGGCCGGTCCGGTCTTCGTGGCGCTGCCGATCGACGTCATGGAGCAGGAGACGGCGAACGGGGCGGTGACCGACGGGACATTGCATCGAGTGGCGAACCCGGATGGCAATGCCGTGCAGGATCTCGCCCAACATATTCTCGGCGCCCACGCGCCGGCGATCGTGATCGGCGATGACGTGGCGCGCGGCCGTGCCGGCGCTGCGGTGGCGGCGCTCGCCGAAACCATCGGCGCGCCGATCTGGGTCGAAGTGATTCACCAGCACCGGGCGCTGCCGAGCGACCACCCCAATTTGCGTGGCTCCCTGCCCGCCGACGCGGCGCGCATCAAAGCGGCTTTCGGCGAGGCCGATCTGGTGCTGCTGATCGGCGGCCCGTTCTTCGAAGAGGTTTGGTACGCCGACGGCGCGCCGTTTCCACCCCACGCCAAGGTGCTGCAGATCGAGGAATCTCACCAACGGCTGGCCCGCAACCATGCGCTCAGCGCCGGCCTGGTCGGCGGCCTGACGCCGGCCCTGACCATGCTCGCCGATTGGATCCGAAAACAGCGATCAACCGCCGTTCGCCAGGCCGCCGAGGAGCGTTGCCGGCGGCTGGCTGCTCTCAAGGAGGAAGAGAAACTCGCCCAGCGCGAACGTCTCGAAAAAGCGCGCAGCCGCCGGCCGATGCCGATAGCGCTAGTGATGGCAATTCTGGCCGAGGCCATCCCGCGCGACGCGGTGATCGTCGAGGAAGCCATAACGGCGAGCCCCTATCTCACCCAGGCCTTCAAGTTTGACGGCCCGGGCGACTATTTCTGCGGACGCGGCGGCGGCATCGGCCAGGGGCTGGCCGGCGCGCTCGGCGTGCAACTCGCCATCCCCGGCCGGCCGGTGGTGTGCATTTCCGGCGATGGCTCGGCGATGTACAGCATCACCGCGCTATGGAGCGCCGCCTATCACCGCCTGCCGATCGTCTTCATCATCCTATCCAACCGCGAATACCGCATCCTCAAGCATAATGCCGACATCTATCGGCAGCGCTTCGACAGTGAATCGAACCGCGCCTACGCGCATCTCGATCTGCGCGAGCCGAAGCTCGGATTTGTCGAAATCGCCGCCGGCATGGGCATCGCCGGGCAGAGTGTCAGCGAGCCCGAAGAGCTGATCGCGGCAATCGGCGACGCGCTCGCCTCGGGCGCGCCGCGATTGATCGACGTCGAGATCGAAGGGAAACTCTAAGCCTGTCTCACCCCGCCGGTTTCCAGCGGCCGTCGCGCACCAGCTCATCGGTGAGCTTGTCGAGCCCGCGACTGAAACGCGAGATGACCTCGTCGACCTCGTCCGTGTTTATAGTCAGCGGCGGCGAGAAGGATGACGAGTTGTGGCCAAAAAAGCCGCGCGAGATCAGATTTTCCTCAATGCAAAGGTCGAACAGGCGATGCGAGCAGTCCCATTCGATGTTGAGCTCCTCCTTGGTCTCCTTGTTCGCCACCAGCTCGGTAGCGAGCATTAATCCATCGCCGCGGATTTCGCCCATCAGCGGATGGTCGCCGAGCCGCTCATTCAATTGCTCCTTGAAATAGGCGCCGGTGCGGGCCGCGTTGCCGACCAGATCCTCTCCCTCCATGAGGTCGAGGTTGGCGTTCGCCGCCGCGCAGGCGACCGGATGGCCGCTCGCCGTATGGCCGTGCGTGAACACCGAATCTTCCGACGAATCCTCGACCAGGACGCGCCACATCTCTTCGGAAATCACCGATGCCGAGAGCGGAATGTAGGCGCTGGTGATGCCTTTGGAGAGGGTCATCAGGTCGGGCTTGAGATCATATTTGTCGCTCGCGAACCATGTGCCAAGGCGGCCGAACCCGGTGATCACTTCGTCGGCGATGAACAGCACATCATGCTTCCTGAGCACTTTTTGGATCTCTTCGAAGTAACCCTCGGCCGGCGCCACGCAGGCCGCCGCACCCATCACCGGCTCCGAGATGAAGGCGCAGACGGTCTCCGGGCCCTCCGCCTCGATTTGCGCATCGAGGTTGGCGGCAAGGCGTTTGGAGAACTCGCGTTCCGTTTCGCCGGGCTGGCCCTCCCAGTAATAATGGCCTTTGTCGGTGTGCAGAAAGCCCGGCAATGGCAGGCCGAACGGCTCATGCATGAGCGGCAGCCCGGACAGGCTGGCGGCGATCGACGTGACGCCGTGGTAGCCCATGTTGCGCGCGATGATCTTGCGCTTTTCGGGTTTGCCGCGTGCACGCTGGTACATCCAGGCCAGTTTGATGTTGGCGTCGTTTGCCTCCGAGCCTGAGCTGGCGAACAAGACCTTGCTCATATGGTCGGGCAGGATGTTGACCAGCCGCTCGCCGAGCTTGATTTGCTGCTCATGGGCATTGCCGGCGAAGGTGTGGAAATAAGCGAATTTATGGGCCTGCTCGCTGATCGCATCGGCGATCTCGTCGCGGCCATATCCGGCATTGACGCAAAACAGCGCCGCCATCGCGTCGATATAGGTATCGCCCTTGCTGTCGGTGACGTAGATGCCGTCGCCCGACGATATGATGTGCGGGCCGGTTTCGACATGTTCCGAAAAAGACGTGAAGGCGTGTATCGTCGCGTCGGTGTCCATTTGTTCGAGATTGATATTCGCTACCGCTTCCGTCGTCATCGATCTCCCCTTTCAACTTAGATGATTCACCCGTTGGCTCATGTTTGTTGGCGCCATTTGTAGCACAAACCGCGCCAAGGTACGATTCTGACCGAGACGATCGGACAAAGGGGGTAAGGGATGGCACCGGAGGCGGCACTTGGGCGGATGCTCGCGGCGGCGGTCGCTTTGTGCGAGAGCCGCGCCGATGAAGACGGCGCCGCGGCCGGCCACTTTGCCGGCATCGCCGGGCAGGCCCTGGCGGCGCCAATAAACCCCGACCCTCCGGCGCCCCGGCGCCTGCCGGCCTGCCGCCATCTTGCGTCGGTCGAGGCCGCCGTCCTCGCGGAGATGGCGGAGAGCCTGCATTGGACCCAGAATCCCAACTATCTGGGCGATCCAAAGATGCGTGCATTCGTGCAGGACTACGCCTATGCGGAACTGCTGGGACCCGGCGGAATCGCTGTCAGCGAGGATGCGGCGCTGGGCCTGCTCCTGATCGGCCCGCACCGATATTATCCGCCGCACCACCATCCGGCGCGCGAAACTTATCTGACCGTCGCCGGCGAGGCCGATTGGTGGCGCCACGGCGAAGATTGGCGAACTCTGCCGGCGGCAAGTTTCATCACCCACGAACCAGATATGGTCCATGCGATGCGCACGGCCGAACAACCGCTGCTGGCGCTCTACGCCTGGAGCGGCGAAATCGGCACTCCAGCCCGCCTGGTTTAAATCCGGCCTGCCGAGAAAACTGCTGAAGCGCCAACCTCAGTCGCGTACAGTTGGGCGCTTGAACGACCTGTGGAGGGAGAAGCCATGGCGCTGACGCTCGAAGAAGCCAACCGTGTCGCCGAGGGCGCCTTGGCGAAAGCGGTGGATCTCAATATCAAGGTAAGCGTCGCGGTGTGCGACGGCGGCGGCCGCTTGCTGGTCTTTCAACGCATGGACAACGCCATATGGGCCGGCGTCTATGGCTGCCAGGGCAAGGCGATTGCGTCGGCTTCATTCGGCATGGCGAGCGGCGACCTCACCGAGCGCGCCGACCATCCGACCTTCCGCGGCATCGCCGCCGCCGAGGGCGGGCATATGATCTTCGGCCGGGGTGCGGTGCCGATCGTTCGCGGCGGCACCGTCGAAGGCGCTTGCGGCGTCGGCGGCGGCAGCGGCGAGGAAGATGAAATATGCGCCCGCGCCGGCGCCGATCTGCTCTAACCGCCGATCAGACGATTTTCTCGATCTGGGCGATCGGTTCGATATTGGTGTATTTGGGAATGTCATCGACCATATCGTCCATATGGTTGGCGAAGGCGGAGTCCAGTCCGGCGCCAATGGCCGCGCGCGGGCTCGATAAATTCAGTTCTTTGTTGTCCAGCGCGACGCTACCCGAGGCAATTTTTTGGCGGCCGAAAGTGTGGCCTGCGATGTATTCATTGGCGCGACTGTACGCCGGCCAAGTCACTCAACGCACACCAAAGTTCCGACTATTGGTTGCCCGAGAGGGGCAAAAGATGCGAGGGAATTGTCGATGACCACCGAGACAGTGCCGGCGCCCGCCGGGCAACGCCATATTCCATTCGCGGGCGCCGTCAATTTTCGTGACCTTGGAGGGTACCCGGACAGCGAAGGGCAACGCACCGCCTGGGGACGGGTTTACCGCTCCGATTCCCTGGCCGAGCTGAGCGACAGCGATCATGAAACCTGGCGCCGCCTCGGCATTCGCCTGGTCTGTGATTTGCGCCTGCCTTCGGAGCGCCGCAACGCGCCGGACCGGCTGCCCCAATATGATGGTCTGCGGGAGCGCAGCATCGGATTCCTGCCGCACGGCGCCAGTGAAATGCTGCGCGCCGTGCGCGCCCGCGAACTCGACAGCGGGCAAATCGTCGACGAGGTCACTCGCCATTACCGCCGCCTGCCGCTCGACCATTTGAGCGAATATAGGCAAATTTTCTCGCTCCTTGCGGAGCCGCAAAACCGCCCGCTGGTCGTCCATTGCACCAGCGGCAAGGATCGTACCGGCTTTGCGGCGATGCTGATTCTGCTGGCCTTGGGAGTAAGCGAGGAATTGGCGCGCCAGGATTATCTGTTGACCAATTCATACCGCCGCGAAGTTTCGCACATCTTCGATCTCGATATCGGCGCCGCCGAAATGCAAACATTGACTTCGGCACGGCCGGAATATTTCGATGCCGCCCTCGAAGCCATGCACGGCGCATATGGCTCGACGCTGGGATATTTAGAGGGCGGTATCGGCCTTGACGATGCCGGCCTCGCTTGCTTGCGCGAGGCTTTGCTGGAGCCGCTTTAACCGAGGCCCTGAAGCGAATCGGCAAGTTCGCCGCGCCAGCCATTGTTCGTCATGTCGAGCTGAAGGGGTGTGACGGAGATGGCGTTTTCATGAATCGCGTGGAGATCGGTATCGGCGATTTTCTCGCCTTCGCTGTAGCTCATCTTCACCCAGAAATAAGGCACATGCAGGGCGTCTATGCGGGAATCGATGGTAAAGGAGCCGGGCGGGCGCTGGCCCTGCGAGGTGACGCGCACGCCGCTCACCTGCTCCGGCGGCGCATCGGGAAAATTGACGTTGATCAGCGTGTTTGCCGGCATGTCGCAGCGCATAAGCCGGTCGATGACGGCCGGCGCGAAACGCTCGGCGGTTTCCCAGGGCGGCGCATCTCCAAGCTCGAAAACCTGGCTCAGCGCGATCGCCGGAATGCCCAGAAGAGTGCCCTCCATGGCCGCCGCGATGGTGCCCGAATAGGTCACGTCCTCGGCCAGATTGGCGCCCCGGTTGATGCCCGACAGCAGGACGGTCGGCTTTTTGTCGGTCATGATCTCGTAGATCGCCATCAGGGCGCAATCCGTCGGCGTACCGGTGACGGCGAAATGGCGCTCGTCGATTTGATTGAGGCGAATCGGTATATGCATGGAAATCGAATGGCCGGCGCCGCTTTTTTCATGATCCGGCGCCACCACCCAAACGTCGGAGGTGATCTCGAGGGCGATTTTCTCGAGCAACTTGATCCCCGGCGCGCCGATACCGTCGTCATTGGTAACCAATATGCGGTGCCGTGACATGTCGCGGTCGGTATCTGCCATGCTCGAATTTCCTTATCGTCCGATGCGTTTTGATGCGTCCGACGGTTTTGTACTACATCCGGGACCTAAGCATATGAATATCGCAATCTTTCTCGCCAACGCGGCGGACCAGCACCTTCAGCTTCGTCTAAAGGCGGCTTTCGGCGCCCGCGATTTGTCCGACAAATTTCCCGCATGACCCTGTAGAATGCCACGCGAAGCGGCGCGTCGATTTGTACGGAGAAAGACATTGGATTTTAATTATAGCGACAAGGCGGAAGAGATTCGCGGGCGGGTGGCGGCGTTCATGGAAGCGCATGTTTATCCCAACGAGCAGAAGATGCTGGCCGAGATCGCCACCGGAGACCGCTGGCAGCCGATCCCGCTCCTCGAAGAGCTGAAGCAAATGGCCAAGGCGGAGGGTTTGTGGAATCTGTTCCTGCCGGAAAGCGATGTCGGCGCCGGGCTGAGCAATCTCGAATATGCGCCGGCCTGCGAGGAGATGGGGCGCTCGGCCTTCG
>CAJXFT010000007.1 GCA_913053235.1 uncultured Alphaproteobacteria bacterium | reverse complement strand
CGTCGCCATCATCGACGGCGCGCCCTAGGATCCCCCGGCGACAGTGCGCCAGCCATCACCAGCAACCCGGAATTCGGTTAGGAAACTGCCATGAAGCCACCACCATTCTCCTACACCAAGGCGGAATCGATGGCGCAAGCCCTCACCGTGCTCGCCGAACGGGGCGATGATTGCAAAATTCTGGCCGGCGGTCAGAGCCTCGTCCCGATGATGAATTTGCGCCTCACCTACCCGCAACATCTGCTCGATATCAACGGCCTGACGATGCTCGATTACGTCACCGCCGAAGACGGCCAGCTCAAGGTCGGCGGCCTTACCCGGCACAGCACGTTGAAGAACTCGGCGCTGGTCGCCGAGCATTGCCCGTTGATGACCGAGGCATATGGCTATGTCGCGCACAAGCCGGTGCGCAACCGGGGCACCATCGGCGGCAATCTCAGCCACGCCGACCCGTCCTCGGAAATGTCGGCGGTGGCGCTGGCGGCCGGTGCCGTGATGGTGGCACGGAGCACAGGCGGCGAGCGCCAGATCGAGGCCGCGGATTTCTTTCTCGGCACGCTCGAGACGGCGCTCGCGCCCGACGAGCTGCTGGTCGAAATTCGCTACCCGGCATGGCCCGGCGGGCGCGGCTGGTCGTTCCTCGAGGTCAGCCCGCGCAAGGGCGATTTCGCCATCGTCGGCGTCGCCGCCTGCCTGGGCCTGAAGGACGGCGCCTGCGAGACGGTGCGCCTGGCCTATTGCGGCGTCGGCGACCGGGCGCGGCGCATCGGCGAGGCCGAACAGGCGGTCGAGGGCGGCAAGCCGGACCAGGCTTTGTTCGCCAAGGCCGGCGAAATCGCCGGGCGCGCGATCGATCCGCAAGGCGATTATCACGCCGACCCGGAATATCGCCGCGACCTCGCCACCACATTGACGCGCCGCGCCCTGATCGCGGCGCATAGCCGTATCGCGTAACGGGGGAAAGCCATGCAAACCGTAACCATCAACGTTACCGTCAACGGCGTACAATATGAGCGCGGCGTCGAGCCGCGCCGCCTGGCGAGCGATTTTCTGCGCGAGGATCTCGGCCTCACCGGCACCCATGTCGGATGCGAGCACGGCATCTGCGGCTGCTGCAACATCCTCCTCAACGACAAGACGGCGCGCTCCTGCCTGCTGCTCGCGGTGCAGCTCGACGGCGCCGAGGTGCGCACCGTCGAAAGCCTGGGTACGATCGACGACATGCACCCGCTGCAGGAGGCGTTCTGGGAAAAACACGGCCTGCAATGCGGCTTCTGCACGCCCGGCATGTTGATGACGGCGACCGAATTGCTGGAAAACAACGCCACCCCCGACCGCGAGGAGATCCGCGCCGCGATCTCCAGCAATCTATGCCGCTGCACCGGCTACCAGACGATCGTCGAGGCGGTCGAGACGGCGGCGGTCAAGATCCAGGGAGAAGCCAAATGAAGCACCACATCCCGCAAAGCCGCCAACGCGAGAAACCGACCGGCGACCATACCTGGATCGGCAAGAGCATGAAGCGCGTCGAGGACCCGCGCTTGCTGACCGGGCACGGCAAATATGCCGACGATATCGTGATGGCGAACATGGCGCATTGCGCGGTGCTGAGGAGCCCGCACGCGCATGCGCGCATCGTCTCGGTCGATTACGGCAAGGCCGAGAAGGTGGCCGGCGTGGTGCTCGTCATGTCGGGCGCCGATATCGCCGAGCTGTGCGGCGAATTGCCGAGCTTCGCGGCACCGCCGGTGCCGCAGCGCTGCGTCGCGCTCGACCGCGTCCGCCATGTCGGCGAGCCGGTCGCCGCCGTGGTCGCCGAAAGCCGCGCCATCGCCGAGGACGCCTCGGAGCTCATCGAAGTGGTCTATGAGGAGCTGCCGCCGGTCGTCGATATGGAAGAGGCGATCACCATGACCGGCGACGCGGTGCTCCATCCGGAGCGCGGCGATACCAATGTGGCACTTGCGCGCAAGCTCGATTTCGGCCCGGTCGAGGAGGATTTCGCCGCCGCCGACCGGGTCATCAAGCGCCATCTGCGCTGGCCGCGCTCGGGTGGTCAGCCGCTCGAGACCGCCGGCGCCGTGGCGAGCTACGACCCCGGCATGAACAAATATGAGATCTATTCCAATACCCAGATGTACAGCTTCATCGGCTGGACCATCGCGCGTTCGCTCGGCGTGCCGTCGAAGAATGTCAATATCGTCCCGACCCTGGCCGGCGGCAGCTTCGGCGCCAAGGTTTTCCTGCACAAGATCATGGCCCTGGTGGCGGTGCTGGCGCGCGCCTCGGGGCGGCCGGTGAAGTTTCTCGAAGACCGTATCGACGACACCACGAGCTGCGATGCGCATGGCTCGGACCGCATCTACGACGCCGAGCTGGCGCTCAAGAAAGACGGCACCATGACCAGCCTGCGCTTCCGCGTCGTCGATGATTACGGTGCCTATTTCCAGTTCGGCGTCGGCCAGCACGGCAACGCCATGGCCCAGGTCACCGGCCCCTACCGCATCAACAGCTTCGGCATCGACCTGGTGGCTGTGCTCACCAACAAATGCCAGATCGGCGCCTATCGCGGCTTCGGCTCGGAAGTGACCAACTGGGTCATGGAGCGCATGGTCGACGCCGCGGTCGACGAGCTGGGCGCCGATCCGGTCGAATTCCGCCAACTCAACCTGATCCAGCCGGATCAGTTCCCCTACATCATCCCGACCGGCAACATGTATGACAGCGGCGACTATCCGAAGGTGCTCGATATGGCGCTCGAGATGTCGGACTATTACGGCTGGCGCAAGAAGCAGGCCGAGGCGCGCGATGAGGGGCGCTATATCGGCGTCGGCGTTGTGTCGTGCCAGGAGCGCAGCGTCTACAACTCGACCGAATGGTGGATGTTCAATCTCGAGCCCGGCTTCGATCTCTCGAGCACGCCCGAGAGCATCTCGATCAGCATGGACCCGACCGGCACCGTGTTCGCCTCGCTGCATTCGCCGTTCACCGGCAACAGCCCCGAGACGGTGGCGACGCAGGTCATCGCCGAGCAGTTGCAGATGGACCCGGCCAACATCGTCATCAGATATGCCGACAGCGATTCCGGCATGCTGGGGACCGGGCCGTCGGGCAGCCGTTACACGGTGATGGTGGCCGGCGCCATCGTCAGCGCCGCCGGCGAAATCAGGCAGAAGCTGCTGCGCTTTGCCGGCCATATGATGGAGACCGACAGCGCCGACCTCGAAGTGTTTGACGGCAAGGTCCGCGTCAAGGGCGCGCCCGGCCGCGAGCTCAGCTTCGAGGAAGTGGCGACGCAGGCGCATTACTTCCGCCTCAGCTTTCCCGACGGGCCCGAATTCGACAGCGGCCTCGATGCGATATGCGTCTATGACCATCCGCTGACGACGCTGCCCAACGAGGATCGCTCCGACATGGGCATCTTCTACCCCTTCGTCGGCCATATGGTTCACATTCCGGTGGTCGAGGTCGATATCGAGACCGGCCAGGTCAGCTTCCTCGATTACACCGCCGTGCATGATTGCGGCACCATGGTCAATCCGATGACGCTCGAAGGCCATATCCGGGGCGGCGTCGTCAACGGCATCGGCTCGACCATCTATGAGCATTTCTACTATGACGAAAGCGGCCAACTGCTCAACGCGACCTTCGCCGACTATCTGTTGCCGGGCATCATGGAGGGGCCGGACGTGATTCGCGTCGGCCATGTCGAGACGCCCTCGCCCTACACCGAATACGGCATTAAGGGCGGCGGCGAGGGCGGGCGCATGGGGGCGCCGCCGGCGGTCACCCAGGCGGTCGAGGACGCGCTCCGGCCGCTCGGCGTCAAGATCGACGAGCTGCCGATTTCACCGAGCCGCCTGCGCGCCCTGATCCGCAAGGCGCAGAAAGGCCAGGGCTAGCACGGCGCGCCGCAATCCCGGATACATCGGTTATAATGCGCCAAGGGAGAATCAACGGGAGCGTCAGCGGTGGAAGCCAAGGCGGTAGTGGTCACCGGCAGCTCGACCGGCATCGGCGCGAGCACGGCAGAGTTTCTGATAGCGAAGGGCTTTCGCGTCTTTGGCGGCGTCCGCCGCAAGGGTGATGGCGCGCGGCTGCAAAGCCGGTTGGGCAACGCCTTCACCCCGCTTGTCATGGATGTGACGGACGGCGAGGCGATCAGCGCCGGCGCCAGGGATGTGACGCGCGCGCTTGCGGGCGCCAGCCTCGCCGGCCTCGTCAACAATGCCGGCATCGCCATCGGCGGGCCGCTCTCGCACCTGCCGCTCGACGCCTTCCGTCAACAGTTCGAAGTCAATTTCTTCGGCGCCGTCGCCGTGACCCAGGCTTTCCTGCCGCTCCTCGGGTGCGGCGATACGGCGACCGGCAAACCCGGGCGCATCGTCCCCGGGCGCATCGTCAATGTGAGCTCCGTCTCGGGCAAGCGCGCAATGCCCTTCATGGCGCCTTACAGCGCCTCCAAGCACGCCCTTGAAGCGGTCTCGGAGAGCCTCCGGCGCGAGCTCATGCTGTTCGGCATCGAGGTGATCATCGTCGCCCCCGGGGCGGTCGCCACAGCGATCTGGAACAAGGCCGGGGACAGTGATTTCTCGCCCTATCGGGAGACCGCCTACGCGCCGGCGCTGACGCGGCTGATGGCTTATTTGATGGATGTCGGGCCCAAGGGCGATCCGCCCGAGCGCGTCGCGCGCGTCATCCATAAGGCGCTCACGGTGGCCAAGCCGAAGGCCCGCTACGCGCCGGTGCAGGGCAAATTCATCAACTGGACCCTGCCAAACCTGCTGCCCACGCGCTTTGTCGACCGCAAGATCGGGCGCGCACTGGGCTTGATCGACTAACCCCGGAATGCAATGCACCAAACTCGCCACATTCCACCAAGCACGCCCAACGTGCACCGGAACCCACAAAGATTCGTGCAAACGGCACACCCCCGGAATGCTTCTCTTGCATTCCGGCTGCGCGACTGAGCGCCCGAGTTAATACGAGGTAGCCAAGGGAGCGGATGCGACCGCCCGGCGTCTGAGGGACCAAACAAAAAGGATTTTATTATGACTGAGAACAGGAGCGGGCATGGCGGCGGTTGTCTTTGCGGCGCCGTGCGCTACGAAATACACGGAGCGATGCGCGGGGTCATCAATTGCCATTGCGACATGTGCCGGCGCCTGCACGGCGCATTCGGCGCCTATACGAAAGTCGAAAATGCCGATCTCTCCGTGGTCGAGGAAAGCGGTCTCGCCTGGTATGATTCCTCGCCGAATGCGCGGCGCGGCTTTTGCAGACGCTGCGGCTCAAGCCTTTTCTGGCAACCGGCGGGGATGCGAACCACCTCGATCGCCGCCGGCACGCTCGACCAGCCATGCGGCCTGGCCACTATCGGCCATATCTTCACGGCGGAGAAAGGCGATTTCTACGACATCGCCGATGGCCTGGAGAAATTCGCCGGCTCGGCGGAGGGCGCATTGGACGGTGCTTGACTTGCCGCGTCGTGACCGCGCACTTTGTCGCCTGACCCACCGATCCAGGAGCCTTTAGAAATGAAACTCTATGATTTCAAAGTCGCGCCGAACCCGCAACGCGTGAACATGTTCCTGGCCGAAAAGGGCGTGCAAATCCCGACCGTCGAGATCAACACGCGCGAGCGCGCGCAATTCAGCGATTCCTTCAAGGCGGTCAACCCGGCCAGCCAGGTGCCGGTGCTGGAACTCGACGACGGCACCTGTATCGCCGAAACGATGGCGATCTGCCGCTATCTCGAAGAGCTCCACCCCGAGCCGGTGCTGTTCGGAAGCGAGGCCAAGGAAAAAGCGCTGATCGAGATGTGGAGCCGGCGCGCCGAGTTTATGGGCTATCTCGCCGCGGCCGACATGCTGCGCAATTCCTCGCCCGCCTTCGAGGACCGCGGGTTGCCGGGCGTACCCGGCGGGGTGCCGCAAATTGCCGAATTGGTCGAGCGCGGGCGCAATGCAATGGGGCGCTTCTTCGCGCATTTCGATGAACGCCTGGGCGCGGTGCGCTTCGTCGCCGGCGATTCCTTCTCGGTCGCCGACATCACCACTTTCGTCACCATCCGCTTCGCCGCCCGCGTCGAGGTCGAGCCGCCCGCCGCCTGCGCCAATCTGGCGCGCTGGTTCGGCGAAGTGGAAGCCCGCCCCAGCGCCGCCGCCGTATGACCCGTCGCGTGGTTAATGGAACGTTAACATTAACTGCATAGCCTTTCCGGGTTTGGACACCAGGGAGATATCGAATGACGCGTTCAGAGCGAACCGGCAGCGCCTCGATGCGCCGGGAAAACGCTCGGCTCAGCCGGCAGGTCGCCGATCTCAAACGCCGGATCGAGGAGCTTGAACGAGGCCCTGGCGCGCCTCTAGCGAACCCCGCTTCACGCTCCACCCTCCCCGCGGCTCAAGATATTCATGAACAGACGATTCGCCAGATCATCGATCTGGTGCCCCACTTCCTGTTCGCGAAAGACATTGACGGTCGATTTATTCTGGTCAACCAAGCCACCGCTTCGGCCTTCGGGCTAACGGTGCGGGAGATGACGGGCCGGAAAGAAGACGAATTGAGCGCCGATCCGGCCTTGGTGGCGCGCTATCGCTCCGATGACCTTGAGGTCATCAGGTCAGGAAGAATCAAACACATCGCCGAGGAGCCATTTATCGATGGGCGGGGTCGCGAGAGATGGCAACAGACGATCAAGGTTCCTTACCGCACGGCGGATAGCGGCAAGCCCGCTATTCTCTGCGTTTCGCAAGACATCACCGAGCAAAAGCAGGCGCTGGAAGCGCTGCGGGAGAGTGAATTAAGGCTGTCAAACCATATTACCCATACGCCTGTCGCCGTGATCGTTTGGGACGTGAACTACGTGGTGAAAGAATGGAATTCGGCGGCGGAAAAAATTTTCGGCTACAGCGCGGACGAGGCGATAGGCCACAACGCAATGATACTTGTCGTCCCAGAAAAAGATAGAAAGTACATAGATGACTTCATCCAGCGCGTGCTCGAACACGAAGGGGGTGTACGCAACACCAGTGAAAATGTAACCAAGGACGGCCGCACGGTATTCGTCGAGTGGTACAATACCCCGCTCAGGAACGCGGCTGGAAAGACCACAGGCGTGGCGGCCCTCGCCTTGGATGTCACCGAACATAGGCGCGCGGCGGCGGCCCTGGCGGAATCGGAAAACAAGTACCGAAGCCTGTTCGAAACCAGTCTCGACGGCATTCTGTTCACCGACCCCGAAGGCAAGATTCAAGAGGCGAACCCGGCCTTCCTTCAAATGCTCGGCTACGATATTGCCGAATTGCGTGGCCGCAGCCTTGATGACATTTCACATCCTGAGTGGCGGGAACAGAACCGAACAATAAGAGAGAAAATACTGGCCGGACCATACGGCGAATACGAAAAGGAATATCTCCATCGTGATGGAAGGCAAGTGCCGGTCTCCATACATGCCTGGCCGGTGGGTGACGGCGACGGCCCTCCGGCGCGATTCATGGGCATCATTCGCGATATCAGCGAACGCAAGGCGGCGGAAACCGCGCTCGAGGAAAGCCAACAATTGCTGCGTACGGTCACGGATAATTTGCCGGCCATCATTTCCTATTTGGATGAAAACGGGTGTTACCGCTTCGCAAACAAAGCATACGAGGATTGGTACGGCCGACCTCGCAATGAATTCATCGGCATGAACGTATATGAACTGATCGACGAAAAATCATTCAATCTCTGGGAACCCTACTTTCGCCGAGCGCTCACCGGTGAGGCGGTGAAGTTCGATATTGAGCGCGACTACCCGAAACTCGGCCGGCGCACGATGGAGATCACCTACGTCCCGGACGTCGCCGCCGATGGCCACGTGCGGGGGCTATTTGGTTTGGGCCAGGATGTCACCGATCGCCGCGCGGCGGAGGAGGCCCTGCGCAAGAGCGAGGCCGGTCTTGCAGAGGCCCAACGCATCGCAAAAATCGGCAGCTGGGAGCGTCATATCGAGAGTGGAAAAGAGCAATGGTCAGACCAACATTTTCGCATATATGGCCATGAACCAAGCGCCTTCGAGCCGTCCTACGACGATTTTCTGAGACACGTCCACCCGAACGATCTGGACCGCGTCAAGTCCGCGAATGAGAAGCTCGCCAAGGATGGCCAAGATTACGACATAATTTTTCGAACCGTCAGAGCGGACAGCGTCGAACGGGTGATGAGTTCTCACGTGCGGGTGTTTCGAAACGAAGCATACAAGCCCATTCGCTTTGCCGGCACGGTTCGGGACATCACCGAGCAAATAGAGGCGGAAGAGGCGCTTCGGAAGAGCGAGCAAAACCTGCGCGGCATCATGGAGAATGTGGCCGACGGCGTGATCACGATCGACGAGCGGGCAACTATTCAATCATTTAACCGATCCGCCGAGAAAATGTTCGGCTATCCGGCCGAACAGGTTATCGGGCGAAACGTAGAGCTGCTGATGCCCGAGCCGGAGCGTAGCCTTCACCCGGGCTTCGTTAAACGATATCTGGAAACCGGAAGCGGAAAACTTATCGGGCAGGGACCACGCGAAGTATTGGGCCAGCGCAAGGATGGCGCGACGTTTCCGATGGAGCTTGCGGTCAGCGAAATGCTGGTCGGCGGGCAGCGCACCTTTATCGGCACCATGCGCGACGCCAGCGAACGCAAGCTGGTCGAGGAACAGCTTCGTCAAGCGCAGAAAATGGAGGCCGTCGGCCAGTTGACCGGCGGTGTCGCGCACGACTTCAACAATCTGCTGACGGTGATGCTGGGGAACCTCGAGCTGGTTCGCGAGCACCTCAACGGTGACGCTGATGCCACCCGGATGATCGAGCGCGCGGTGCAGGCGGCCGGTCGAGGCGCCGCCTTGACCAATCGGCTGCTCGCCTTTTCGCGCAAGCAAGTGCTGCAACCCGAAGCGATCAATCTCGACATATTGGTGTCCGAAATGGCGGATATGTTGGTGCGCACACTCGGCGAGACGATAGAGGTGAACACCCTAGCCAAGGATGAATTGTGGCTTTGTGACGTCGATGTTTCACAGATGGAAAGCGCGATCCTCAACCTGGCGATCAACGCCCGCGACGCCATGCCCGGGGGCGGCGCTCTCACCATCGAGACGGCAAACCTGTCCGAGAGCGACGCGCGCGCCGCCGTGCCGAGCGAGACGACACCCCGGGAGTATGTGATGCTCGCGGTCTCGGACACCGGCACGGGAATGCCGAGCGACGTGTTGCTTCACGCCTTCGAGCCGTTTTTTTCGACCAAGGATGTCGGCCAGGGCTCGGGCCTGGGCTTAAGCATGGTGTATGGCTTCGCCCGGCAATCGGGCGGCCATGCAGTGATTGACAGCGAGGAAGGCAAGGGCAGCACGGTCAAGATATTCCTGCCGCGATCATCGGCGCGGTGCGACGGCGGGAAGAAACATCCTTTGGATGCGGTATCGCCATCGGCCCGTGGCGAGAGGGTTTTGGTGGTCGAGGACGATGCCGATGTCCGCGCTCTCGCGATCGCCCTTCTCGGCAATCTCGGCTACGAAGTCCTCGAAGCCGCGACGGCGAAGGCGGCGCTGGAAGTTGTCGAGCGCGCGCCGGCGATCGATCTGTTGCTCAGCGACATCGTTTTGCCGGGCGGCATGAACGGCCGCGACCTTGCGAGCGAAATTCAACGCCGCAGGCCGGCCGTCAAATTGCTCTATATGTCAGGTTACACGGAAGGCGCAATCTCCACCCTGGCGGGGCGAAATGGCGGCCCGCGGCTGCTGCAAAAACCGTTTAAGAAGGCGGATTTCGCGGCCGCGGTTCGACAGGCGCTGGACGGCGGCGAAGCGTTGGCCTGATCATCTTCACGCAACGACGAAACCAACTGTTTTCGGGCGCCGCGATCAAAACCACTGCCGTGTTCAAGAGTTAATCAGGATCGATCGGAGCCGAAGCGAGGCTCCGATCGATGCCAAGAATTTAGAGCAAGCATAGCGGGCGACCGGATCGCTCCGGCAATTCCATTCGTTACGCCTTGGATATTCGGCGCGATTCCGCCCCGGTCAGGAACGGCGTCTGTTGACCCTGTCCTTGAGCGTCTTGGAGGCCTTGAAACGCACGCCCTTGCTGGCCTTGATCTTTATCGCCGCGCCGGTCGCCGGATTGCGGCCCTTGCGCGCGCCGCGCTTGTAAACCGAAAACGTGCCCAGCGTGGTGCGCACGGAATTGCCCTTCTTCAGGGTCTTGGCCATTTCTTCCAATGCCGCTTTGACCGCTTTTGAAGAGTCGCTCTTTGTCAGGCCGCTGTTCTTCACAACGGCTTCGATGAGTTCGCCCTGATTCACGATGAGTCTCCCCTATGCTACACCGGGCGGCCGGATCGGCCGAGCGCCCTTATTGATACGTCTGCCCCGAATCGAATGGTTAATCACACTCAGGTTGCTTGTATTCGTCACCAAGCGCAATTGGAAAATGACGATCGCCGGAAATCACCGTGAAAGAATCGTCAGTTCACCTCGCGGCCAAGCGATTTGCATAGCTCCAACAGGCTGGAACGCAGCTTCGCATCGCGGATGCGGTAATAGGTGCGCACCAGTTTGAGGATCTCGCGGTCGCGCCTGGCGGACATGCCGGATTCATCCAGGGTAACCGTATCGGTCATCCGCTCGCGCACATTGTCCGGCAATTCCTCGAAAAAATAGGCGACGGGCACGGAGAGGATTTTACTCAGCAGGTAAAGCCGGCTGGCGCCGATGCGGTTGATGCCCCACTCGTTCTTTTGCAGTTGCTGAAAAGTGATCCCGAGCTCGCGGCCGACCGCGGATTGGCTCAAACCCATCTCAATGCGCCGCTCGCGCAGGCGTTTCCCGACATGCATGTCGACGGGGTCCGAACTTCGGTCGCCTAAAACGTGCCTCGGCATGGGCTTTCTCACGGTTGTAAAAGCTTATTTTATAATCGCCACAGAACAGTTTTTCAACCGCTTCCGCTTCGAAAATGGCGAGAAAGTCGGCGACGCCTACATATTTGCGCTCGAACCCGGCGGTTATTGCGTCGGCGCCGCCATTAATGCGCCATCCCAAGGCGCTTTGGGGTAGCATCGGTGGCCATTGGCGGCAGCAGGATCAGGGTCGATATGGGGCCATTGAAAAACCCAGCGAATTTCGCTCAAACTATTGATATTGTACCATTGTTTGGCGGAGATGGCGGCGCCCGCGGGGCCGCCGTCCGGGGCCTCGGCCGGGCCCTGCAAGAGGATGGCGTGTTCGTCGCGCCGCGCCTGCCCGAAGGCGCGCAGCTGGAGCGCCGCGCCACTTCGCTGCTCGCCTTTTTCGATCTGTCCGAAGCGGATAAGTTGCGCCTGGCGACACGCCGGGTGCGCGCCGACAGCCGGCGCAACTACCGCGGCTATGTTTCGACCATGAAGCAGGGCTGGGCCTATAACGAATTTTTCGATATCGGCCCGGAGCGCGCGCTGCCGCCGCCCGCCATCGAGGCGGCGCAAATTTTCGCCGAGACCAATATATGGCCGGCGCGCCCGCCCTTTCCGCGGTGGCGCGCCGAGATGCTGGCCTATCACGGCGCCATGGAAACGGCCGGCGCGGCGATCCTCGCGGCGGCCGGCGAATTTCTCGGCCTGAGCGAGAGCGCGCTGGCGCCGCTATTCGCCGCTGGCGGCTCGACGCTGCGCCTGCTCAACTATCCACGCAAACCGGGCGGTGCCGTCATCACCGAGGAAATGCCGCATCCCGATGGCGCCCGCCTGGTGACGGGGCGCCATGTCGATGCCTGCGCGCTGTCGTTGCTGTGGCAACGCCAGGCCGGCCTGCAGGCGCAAACGCCGGACGGCCGCTGGCTCGATATAGCTTGCCGCCCGGGCGCCATCTCCGTGCATTTGGGATCGGTGATGGAATTCCTCACCAATGGGCGCTGGCGCGCCACGCCGCACCGGGTTCTCAACAATGGCATGGCGCGCGGCGCCATCGGATATTTCCACGAACCCAATCTGGACGCCGAGCTGGCGCCGCTGATAGCGCCGCCGCCCGAACAAAGCCGGCAAACCGCGCGCCTATCCTACGGTGCGCATCTGTTGCAACGCTTCGGGCGCTACGGGGGCCTCGAGCATCTCAGGGCTAAAGACCCGCCACCATGAACAGATCGCCGGACGAGCCGGCCTGGCGCATTTTGATATAGGGCTGATATTCCGACGAATCGTACCAGGCGCGGGCCTGCTCGGCGGTCGGGAATTCGAGCACGACGATCACCGTCGGTACCGCGCCGCTGCCCTCGAGATGGTTGGGCTCCAAATCGCGGGCGATATATTTGCCGCCATTCGCCTGCACCATCGCATCGACCGCCGGGCCATATTCTCCAAGAAAAGACGGATCATGCACCGTCACCGAGCCAATTACGTAAACAGCCATTGCTTCACTCCTCATTTTTTCGTTGTTGATGATTCCTGCGCTGAATCGGGCCGGATTATCCGCCATTAGCCGACGCTGTTCCACCGTAGAACGCGGCGTTCACGAAAAGTTTGCCGGGCGGCGAGAGGCGGCCAAGAACCGTGTGTTGCGGCGCCGAATATGCTTCACTGCCGGCCACAGAACCGGCAACAACCAACCGCCCGTGGATCTCGCCGTGCCCGAACGTTATATCAAGAAAATCCTCAACGCGCGTGTCTATAACGTCGCCACCGAGACGCCGCTGGAGGCGCTCGGTCTCTTATCCGAGCGTCTCGCCAATCGGGTGCTGCTCAAGCGCGAGGATTTGCAGCCGTGTTTTTCGTTCAAGCTGCGCGGCGCCTACAACAAGATTTCCGGACTGTCTGAAAGCGAGGCCAAGCGCGGCGTCATCGCCGCCTCGGCGGGCAACCATGCGCAAGGTGTTGCGCTCTCGGCCGACAGGTTCGGCATCAAGGCGCTGGTGGTGATGCCGCGCACGACGCCCGAGATCAAGGTCGATGCGGTGCGCCGCTGGGGCGCCAAGACGCTGCTCCATGGCGACGCTTATGACGAAGCCGAGACGCGCGCCCTGGCGCTGGCGCGCCAACGCGGCATGACCTACATCCATCCCTATGACGATGCCGAGGTCATCGCCGGCCAGGGCACCATCGCCATGGAAATCCTGCGCCAGCATTCGGGCGCGCTCGATGCCGTATTCGTGCCCGTCGGCGGCGGCGGTTTGGTGGCCGGCATCGCCGCCTATATCAAGACCCTCAGGCCCGAGGTGAAAATCATCGGCGTCGAGCCCGAGGACGCCGCCTCGCTCCATTTGGCGCTCAGGCGCGGCCGCCGCGCGCGCCTCGATCATGTCGGCATTTTCACCGACGGCGTGGCGGTGCGCCAGGTCGGCAAGGAGCCCTTCCGCCTGGCCCGCAAGCTGGTCGACGAGGTGGTGCTGGCCAGCGTCGATGAAATCTGCGCCGCCATCAAGGACATCTATGAAGACACGCGCTCCATCGCCGAGCCGGCGGGCGCGCTGGCGGTGGCCGGACTCAAGAATTATGTCCAGCGCCAAGGCATCCGCAACCAGGTGCTGATCGCCATCAACAGCGGCGCCAATGTGAATTTCGACCGCCTGCGCCACGTCGCCGAGCGGGCCGAGCTGGGCGAGCGGCGCGAAGCGGTGTTCGCCGTCACCATCCCCGAACGCCCGGGCAGCTTCCGCGCCTTCTGCCGCGCGCTCGGCAAGCGCCAGGTGACGGAGTTCAACTACCGCTACGGCGACAATCACGCGGCAAATATCTTTGTCGGCGTCGAGACCGGTGGCGCGGCGGAAAGTCAGGCATTGTTCGCGCAGCTCGCGCAAAAGGGCTATGAGCTGGTCGATCTGAGCGACAATGACGCCGCCAAGCTGCATGTGCGCTACATGGTCGGCGGCCATACATCGGACATCGCCACATCGGACATCGCCGAGGAGCTTCTCTACCGCTTCGAATTTCCCGAGCGCCCGGGCGCCCTCCTGAATTTCCTCGACCGTATGAAGGCGGATTGGAATATCAGCCTCTTTCATTATCGCAATCACGGCGCCGCCTTTGGCCGCGTGCTGTGCGGCATGCAGGTGCCCAAGGACAAGCGCGGCGAATTCCAAGCCTTCCTCGAGGCGCTCGGTTACAATTACCGCAAGGAGACGGACAATCCCGCCTATCGGATGTTTCTCGGCTAGTGCCCCCTTTCGTAATCCTTTTGTCGCGGCCAACGCTTTCTGCTTAGATAACGCCATGCATATCCGCGAAAAGCAGATCGGCGGGCAGCCCTGCTACGAGATCGTCGAGGAAGCGCGGCATTCGACGGGCTCCGAATATCGCGTCATCGTCTCGTTGGGCAAGGACAGGGAGCCTGAAAATGCGCGCCGCCGCCGGCACACGACATTGCTCGGCCTCGAGCGTTCGCTGCAACGGCTTGAGCCGTTGCGCGCCGCGAACCCTCGATTTGCGCGCAAATGCGATGCCTTGAATCACCGCATTGACCGCGAAAGGCAAAAAATCGCCGAGCTCACCAATGCTATCGAATCGCTCGGCGAATCGCTCGCTGAAACGCCGGAGAGAGCAAGCGAATACCGCAACGGGCCGGACGCCGGCAGGGCGCTGAAACTGGTCTCGAACCGCCCGGCGGCGGTGGCGCGGCGCGCGCCCGGCGAGGCGACTTCTTAACCCTTCATTAACCGAAAGACCCTAAAGCTTCAGGGGTGGGCAAGCGGCGCGGCTTGACCCGATTCCACCGCCGTTTGCCGGGCGCCAATCGATGGCTGGGGGTTTCCGATATGTATATTTTTCGCTGCTTGGCGGCCGCGCTCGTTTTCAGCTTAACCACGCTTGCAATCACCCAGGCACGAGCCGAGACGGTGGAAATCGGCAATGTCGAGGAGATTCGCCTGGCGCTATACGGCACCGTCGCCGGCGGCGATTCCGAGCGCCTCTATAAAAATGACCATGTCTATGCCGATGAATTGATCGAGACGGTCAAGAAATCCAGCGCCCAGATCCGATTTTTGGACGATACCGATTTATGGCTCGGCGCCTCGAGCCAGTTGACGCTGGATTCCTTTATCTATGATCCCGACCGGGGCAGCGGCGAGATGGTGGCCGAACTCACCGTCGGGCTGTTTCGCTTTGTCACCGGAAATCTGCCGGGCCCGAGCTATGAGATACTCACGCCCGCCGTCATCATCGGCATACGCGGGACGGATTTCTCGGTCGCCGTGGCGGCGAGCGGCGCCACCGAAGTTTCGGTTTATTCGGGGCAGGTGTCGGTGTCGCCGCGTGGCGGCGGCGCGGCGGCGGCGGTCAACCCCGGAGAAACCGCTTCCGTGGCGACGGCCAACGGAACCGTCAGCGTTTCGCCGTCGAGCCAGAGCGCGCCGCCGGCAAGCGTTTCTGCGGGCCAGGGCTCGGCATCGTCGGGCGCCGCCAGCGGCGGCGGTAACGGCGGCGGCGGCGGCAGTGGCGGCGGCAGCAGTTGTTTCACGCCCGAGACCCGTATCGTCATGGCCGACGGCCGGCTGAAGGCGATAAGTGACATCGCGATCGGAGAAGTGGTGCTCGGGCGGGACGGCACCCATAACCTGGTGACCGGCATCGAGCGGGTGAAGCTCGGCGGGCGCATGCTGTACGGCTTTGACGGCGGCCCGCCCTTCGTGACGGCGGAACATCCGTTCATGACCGAGAGCGGCTGGAAGTCGATCGACCCGTCGGCGACGGCGGCGGAGAACGGCGCCCTCGACGTCGCCAGGCTGGAGCCGGGAGACGGGCTGCTGACGATGCGGCGTTCGGCGTGGCGTCTTGCCGCGCTGGGAGACCCGCGCGGCCTGGCGGAAGGCGCCGTCGGCCATCAAAGGCTGGCTTCGCTGGCCGCGGTGGCGGCCGATTCCGCGACCCTGCTCTATAATCTCTTGCTCGACGGCGATCATTCCTATTGGGTGGTGCAGTCCGGCGCGGCGGCGCTGATGCAAACCATCTCGGCGACGGTCGAAACCGAAGGCGGGGCGGGCACGGCATATCTGGTTCATAACAAGGGCGGCTAGGGCATTTGGTCGGCGGGTAACATATGGCGAACAGGCCGACGGAACTAACTCTGGCGCTGCACGACTATTTGCTGGCGCACGGCTTTCGCGAAGCCGAAATCCTCGCCCGGCTGCGCCAGGAAACGCAAAGCCATGAACGGGCAATCATGCAGATCACGCCCGAGCAAGGCGCCTTCATGGGTCTTTTGGCGGAGCTGATCGGCTGCCGGCGCTATCTCGAAATCGGCGTCTTTACCGGCTACAGCTCGCTCGTCCTGGCGCTCGCCATGGGCGCGGGCGGCCATGTCACGGCGCTCGACCGCAATGCGGAATATACAGAGATCGCGGAGCGCTATTGGCGCGAAGCCGGGCTGGCCGAGAATATCGAGCTTCGCCTCGGAGATGCCAGCGACTCGCTCGCCCAATTGCTGGCTGAAGGCCGGGCCGGCAGCTACGACTTCGCTTTTATCGACGCCGACAAAACCGGCTATGACGGCTACTACGAAGCCTGCCTCGAATTGTTGCGCCCCGGCGGGCTGTTGGCGCTCGACAATATGTTCCATTTGGGGCGCGTCGCGCCGCGCGAGAAATGGGCCGAGGAAACCCCGGCGATCGACGCGCTTAACGCCAAGGTCAAAGACGACGAGCGCGTCAACATCGCCATGATTCCGATCGGCGATGGCTTGACCTTGTGCCGCAAGCGCCCGCAATAAACGCGGCGCGCCCGGCGCGGCTTTTCTTGACGCGCCCGGCGCATCAACCGACATTACTCCGGCGACATCGCGTAATTGAAGGTTCGACATGGCAGCCGATACATATTTCACGCGCCGCGAAGCCGGTGAATATGCCTATACCATCGAAGCGAACAGACTGAAGTTCGGGCTCGGCGCCATCGCCGAGGTCGGGTGGGACGCCAAAACGCTCGGCATGAAGCGAGTGGCGCTTTATACCGACCCGCGCGTCGCCAAACTCGAACATGTCGCCATCGCCGCCGGCGCCCTCAAGGCTGCCGGACTGGACGTCGTAATCTATGACGAAGTGGCGGTGGAGCCGACCAACCGGTCGTTCCTCGCCGGCGCCGAATTCGCCCGTGAGGGGGGCTTCGACGGGTTCGTCTCGGTCGGCGGCGGCTCGGTCATGGACACCGCCAAGGCGAGCAATCTCTACGCCACTTATCCGGCCGAGCTCCTGACCTATGTCAATCTGCCGGTCGGCGAAGCCAAACCGGTGCCCGGCCCGCTGAAGCCGCACATTGCCTGTCCGACCACTTTCGGCACCGCCAGCGAATGCACCGGCATGGCCATCTTCGACATGCTCGAGATGGAGATGAAGACCGGTATCGCCAACCGCGAGCTGCGCCCGACGCTCGGCATTCTCGACCCCGCCGCGTTGACCACGCTGCCCGAGTTGGTGGTGGCGGCAAATGCCTTCGACGTCTTCAGCCACGCCATCGAATCGCTCACCGCCATACCCTATACCGAGCGCGCGGCGCCCGAGAATCCCACGCTGAGACCGATGTACCAGGGCGCCAACCCGTACAGCGATATCGCCTGCAGCGAGGCGATCCGGCTGATCGCCGCCAATATCGAGCGCGCCATGGCCGCGCCCGACGACGTCTCGGCGCGCGAGCCGCTGATGTTCGCCGGCATGCTGGCCGGCATCGGCTTCGGCAATTCCGGCTGCCATGTGCCGCATGCGATGTCCTATGCCGTCGCCGGGATGGTGCGCGACTACTACCCGCAAGGCTGGCCGGACGACCATGCCATGGTGCCGCACGGCATCTCGGTGATCGTCAACGCGCCGGCGGCGTTTCGCCTCATCGGCCCGTCCGCCGCCGGGCGCCATTTGCGCGCGGCGCAAGCGATGGGTGTGGATATCCGAAATATCTCGGACGACCGGGCGGGCGAGGTGTTGGCCACCGAGGTGATCCGCCTGATGCGCGCAACCGGGGTGCCCAACGGCATCTCCGGGGTGGGATATAGCGACGCCGATATCGAGGCCCTGACCGACCGCACGCTGCCGCAACAAAGGCTGCTCGACATCGCCCCGCGCAAAATTTCGCGCGACGATCTCAGTCAGTTGTTCAGGGATTCGATGCGCTATTGGTGAATCGGAAAACACCGGGGAGAAGCGATATGACGGTTAAAGTCTATGCGATGACCTGCGGCTGGATCAGCGGCGACTTCAATCTGATGATGGCCGACGCGCCGGGCAGAATCCGCTTTCCCGTGCCGGCCTATCTGATCGACCACCCGAAAGGGCGGGTGCTGTTCGACAGCGGCCTGCATCCGGATATTCAGACCGATATGCGCGGCCGCGCCGGCGACGTGATGGCCGATCTGTTCGAGGTCGAATTCCGCCCCGGAGAGGAGATCGAGGCGCGCCTGGCGGCGCTCGATATCGCCGCCGATTCGATCGACTATATCGTCAACTCGCACCTCCATTGGGACCATACCGGCGGCAACACATTGGTCGCCAACGCCAAGATCATCATCCAGAAGAAGGAATGGGAAGCCGGCCATGTGCCCGAGCTGATCGAACAAAATCTCTTCAATCCGGCGGATTACAACCACGGCCATCAGATTCAGCAGATCGACGGCGAACATGACCTGTTCGGCGACGGCACGGTGGTGACGGTTCCCACTTACGGCCATACACCGGGGCATCAATCGCTCAAGGTCAAGCTGGCTTCCGGCGACATCATCCTGGCCGCCGACGCCTGCTATTTCCGCAAAACCCTCGAGGACATGCATCTTCCCAATATCGTTTTCGACAAGGTGAAAATGCTTGAATCGCTGAAGACCCTGCGCCGCCTGCAAACCGCCGGCGCGCGCATATTTTACGGCCACGATCCGGAATATTGGCAAGCCGTCCCGCAGGCGCCGCTCGAGCTGACCTAAAAGACTATCCGTCGAGTGCCTTGCGGATGGTATTGGCGAGAACGGGCTTGCCGAACGGCTTTTGAATAAAGTGAAATCCGTGCTCGGCGGCCTTTTCGCCGTCGACATCGCTTTGCGCCAGGCCCGACATTAATACGATTTTGATACCCGGCGCTGCGGCGCGCACTTCGATCGCGAGGTCGGTGCCGTTCAATTCGCCGGGCAAGGCGATATCGCTAAGCAGCAAATCGACCGAACCGCTGCGCCGCAACAGCGCCAGCGCCGCCTTTGCATCCGGCGCCTCAATGATTTGATAGCCGAGTTTCGACAACAGGGCGGCGGCAAGCGTGCGCACGTCCGGATCGTCCTCGACGATCAGAATTGTTTCGCCCCTGGCCGCCGGTATGCCGTCCACCGGCGGCGCCGGCGCGGCTTGCTCATCCGTGCGCATCGCGCGCGGCAGGAAAAGCCTGACCTTGGTGCCCTCGCCCTCCTCGCTCTCGATATTCACATGGCCGCGCGATTGCCGGGCAAAACCATAAACCATGCTGAGGCCGAGGCCGGACCCCTTGCCGACTTCCTTGGTGGAAAAAAACGGCTCGAAAACGCGGTCCAGATTTTCCCTGGCGATGCCGGCTCCGGTATCGCATACCGACAGCATCACATATTCTCCCGCCTTGGCATCCGTCTCGGCGGCGGCATCGGCATCATCCAATTGCGAATTTTCGACCGAGATGGCAAGCGTGCCGCCATCCGCCATGGCGTCGCGCGCATTGATCGCCAAATTCAAAATGGCGCTTTCCAGCAGCGAAGAATCGGCCTCGCAAGGCCATAAATCATCCGGCCGAGAGGTCACGATCTCGATATTCGCGCCCAGGGTACGGTGCAATATTTCGATCATGTCCGACACCAGCGCGCCGGCATCCACGGCGTCGGGTTGCAGCGTTTGGGTCCTGGAAAACGCCAACAGGCGCCGGGTCAAATCGGCGCCGCGCTCAACCGCCTGGAGCGCGCGGGCGATTAAATCGGGGCCGGCCTTGCCGCCGTCGGCGCCTTCGCGCAGCAGATGGAGGTTGCCCGATATCACGGTGAGGAGGTTGTTGAAATCATGCGCGACGCCGCCGGTAAGCTGGCCGACCACCTCCATTTTCTGGGATTGCAGAAGTTGCGCCTCGATTTCCCGGCGCCGCGTAATATCCTCGACCACGGCTATATCGCCGATAACCTTGCCCTCGGCATTTTTCAAGCGCGCCGAATTCACGCGCACCCACAAGGTCGAACCATTGTTATGAATATATCTTTTGTCGAGCTGATAAGACTCGCCGCCGCCGGCCAAGAATTTATTGCGCGGTACCACCTCCCGCGCATGGTCATCCGGGTGAGTGACGTCCCAGAATGTCATGCGTTTCAGCTCTTCGCCGCTCAAGCCCAACATCGCCTGATAGGTGCGGTTCGACTTTATGAAACGGCCTTCGGTATCGTTCACCACGATGCCGACTGAAGCGGATTCGAATATACCGCTCAGCATTTGCTCGCGATCGCGCAACGCTTCCTCGATCTCCTTGCGCTCCGTGATATCGCTGGTAGCTCCGACACAGCGTTTGCCGCCGCCGGCATCGAAGGCGAAAAAACGCGCCTTGGTGTGAACGTGCCGGATTTTTCCGCCGGGACATATTATGCGGTGTTCCGCCTGAAAGAGTTCGTTCCGCTCAAACGCATTTCTCCAGGCAAGAGTTAGGCCGTCTCGATCGTCCGGATGGACAAGTTCGATGAACGCAGAAAGTTCTTGTGGCGCCGCATCCGGCTCGATTCCGTAAATTCTGCACAATTGCTCCGACCAGCGAGTCTCGACTTGGTCATCGCCGAGAAAATACAGTGCCCAACTACCGACATTTCCGAGTTGCTGCGCTTCGACAAGGCGCGCCTCGCTTTGGCGCAACTGTTCTTCGTTCTCTTTGCGCTCGGTGTCGTCGGTGATCAGAGCATAGTATCCACGGACACGTTGTTCAGGGCCTATGTCAGGAACCAAGGCGGCATGGATATCCCGGCTTCGCCCGCCGGGGTAGGTAATGGTTCGATCATAGCTAACCTGTTCGCCGGCAAGCGCGCGCTCGGTAAAATCCTTGATCGTGGCGTAATACTCCGCTCCGACGACTGCTTCGACCGTCTTTCCCAATACTGACGCGAGCGGCAGCCGGTACCATTCCTCGAAAGTACGATTGACGGTCCTGTAGCGCTTGTCGGCATCGATATAGGCGATCAATGCCGGCATGCTGTCCATCAGCAGGCGCTGCTGTGCTTCGCTATGCTTGAGCGCCTGTTCGGCCAGTTTTCGTTCGGTGATGAGCTGGACGGTGCCGCGTCGGCTTTCGGTTTCGACTTTGTCATCGCCGATGGGCTCATTTATTTGATGCACCCAACGGATCTCGCCATCGTCCAGCACAATACGGTGTTCATAGCCGATTTGCTTTCCGGTGCGCACAATATCGTCGTGGATGCCGCGTATGCGCTCGCGGTCGTCGGGATGGACAAAGTTGTAAAATCCCTCCCTTGTCGGACGATAGTCGTCGGGAGTGGTGCCGAAAATGCGGTGGGTTTCAGCCGACCAAACGAGGCTATCGGTGGCCGGGAAATATTCCCAATTGCCTACCTGTGCGGTGCGCTGCGCCTTTTCGAGGCGGGCTTCGCTGGCGCGCAAGGCATCCGTGGCGTTGACGCGGTCGGTAATGTCCCTGTTCGAGCCGACCATGCGGATGGGGGTGCCTTCGCCGTCGCGGATCGCCTGGCCGATCGTGCCGATCCAGCGATAGTCGCCCGCCGGCATGCGGTAGCGAAATTCCAATTCGTAAGGCGTGTCGTCGAGTAGATGGGCGCGCAGGGTGCGAGCCAAAAGCGGCCGGTCTTCGGGATGCAGACCCGCGCACCAGGGGTCGGATTCATCGTCGATGTCGAACGCCTCTTCAAGTTCGCTCTCGGCATATCCATAGAGGTGGCGCAGTGGCGCCGACTGCCATATGCGCTTGTTGACAATATCCCAATCCCAAACACCGTCCTTGGTCGCCTGCACGGCCAACTCAAGGCGCTGAAGGCGAAGCCGATCGTCGCCCGAGATCGGTTTGCCTGCCTCGGTTACGCCGTGGCGGTGCTCCTCAAGCTCATTTTCCAGAGTAACGACGCGGTGCTGAAGCCGCGCCACCGCCGCGACAAGCTGGGAATTGCTGAGCGCGGAGAGGTTTTCCTCCGGTTCCTGACTGTCCGACATTTGGCGCATGCTCATGTTATGTGAGCCGGCCGCGATTTGGCGGGCGGTTTGACCGCGTCATTTTGGCCGACGCATCGGCTGGCGCATCTTTCAGGAACTGTGATTTCACCGGCCGGCCATAATTTTTGTCAGTCCTACTCACCGACATTTACGGGTCATGAATCTTGATCCGATGTTAACTTTTTCGGTGTTAAACAAACATTAACGCCGTCTGGGCTCGCTGGCTGGTGGCATTTGCGCGGCATCGCGGGCGGATTCGGCGAATCTTTCCTAATATTCTCGAATCATTGTACCCCGCGGCGGCGCCGCAGGCTGGCCAGCGCGGCGATCAATTCAGGCGATATTTCGGCCGCCATATCCAGCCCTTCTCTGTTGCGCGCGACTTGCAATGCCTCCAGGGTGATCGGGCCGATCAACCCGTCCACCGCGCCCTGGTAATAGCCGAGCGCCGCCAACAGGCGCTGCACCGTCACCGTTGGATGGCCGAGGGCGGCGCTCGGAATCGGCACCGGGATCTCGCGTTCGGCATCCGCTTCGGCCTGCGCCACCGCCGCCGCATGGTGGCGGTCCACCGCCTCCTGCACCGCCGCCAATTCATCGCCGACGAGCCGCGCCGCGAGGTCGCGGCTATAGGTGCTGGCGCGCAACGCCAATTCCTTGTCGGGGCCGCCGGCGGCGAGGAGGAACCATTTGGTCGCGGCCACGAGATCGCGCGCCACACCGAGGCCGTTGGCCCGCAACAGGCCGAGATTGTTCTGCGCCGATTGCTCGCCCTGCTCCGCCGCCACCCTGTACCAGCGCGCCGCGGCCTTGAAATCGCGCGCCACGCCATGGCCGAGATGATACATGGTGGCGAGATTGTTTTGCGCGATCGGCAAGCCGCGCGCCGCCGCCTTGGCATACCATTCGACCGCGAGCACGTAGTTTTGCGGCACGCCCAACCCTTTTTCATGTAGATTGCCGATATTGTTTTCAGCCAGGGCGCTGCCGCCGCGCGCCGCTTCGCGGTACCAGGCGATCGCCGCCGCATGATCTTTCGGCGCGCCGAGGCCCTCGTCGAACAGGGTGGCAAGATTGTATATCGCTTCGGTCAGGCCCTGGGCCGCCGCCTTTTCATACCACACGGCTGCAGTGGCATAATTCTGCGTCACCCCGATGCCGCGGTCATAGGCCACGCCGAGCTCGAACTGGGCGCGGGCGGCACCGCGGTGGGCGGCCGAGCGCAGGTGGCGCAGCGCCTGCTCGCCATCCGGCACGCCGGCTTCTCCGCGCCTGAGGATATGCGCCAGGACCAACTCGGCCGGCGCGATATTGCGCGCCGCCGCGCGGCCATACCACAGCGCCGCCTTGTCGACGTCGCGCTTCACGCCCCAGCCATTGTCATAGAGCGCCGCCACATTGAACTGGGCATCGATATCGCCGCGCTTGGCCAGAACAAGCCACATCGCGTGCGCCGTCTCATAGTCGCCGCGCGCATAGGCGGCGTAGGCGGCATGGAAATCCGGCGCCCGTTCCTCTTCGGCGCGGAGCGTGCCGGCCAAACCAAACGACAAGACCGTCAGCAACATCAGCCAGGTCGCGCCGGCGATCGCCCAAACCCGCAAGTTTCGCAATCCTCGCTCATTCACATTACGCATGACCAAAGGATACTGGCGCCAGCCCATGGGGAAAGATAAATTCGCCGCAATTCGCCGCAATTCAATGCGGCCAATTGGCGAATTTTGGCACAACGAGGGGCGGACAGGCATATGCGGTTGGAAAATAAAGTGGCGCTGATCAGCGGCGCCGGATCGGTGGGACCGGGCTGGGGCAACGGCAAAAGCACGGCGGTGGCCTTCGCGCGCGAGGGCGCCAGCATCTTCGCCGTCGATTTGGCGCCCGAAGCGGCGGCGGAAACCCAGGGCATCATCGCTTCCGAAGGCGGCGTATGCCAAACCCATATTTGCGACGTCACCGAGGCGGCCGAGGTCGAAGCCATGATCGGTGCCTGCGTCGAGCATTTCGGGCGCATCGATATTCTGGTCAATAATGTCGGCGGCTCGGTGCCGGGCGGACCGTTGGAGCTCAGCCAGGAGGCGTGGCAGGGCCAGCTCGATTTCAACCTGACCTCGGCCTTTCTCGCCTGCAAGCACGCGCTGCCGCATATGGAGCGCCAGGGCGGCGGCGCGATCGTCAATATTTCGTCGGTTGCCGGCCTGCGCCACATCGGCAACGACCATGTCGGCTACGCCGCCGCCAAGGCCGGCCTGGTGCAGTTCGGCCGCGCGTTGGCGGTCAAATACGCGCCGCTCGGCATCCGCTGCAATTCGGTCTCTCCCGGCCTCATGCACACGCCTTTGGTCGAGGTGCGCCTGGCCGCGCAATACGGCGCCGGAGATGCCGAAGCGCTCATCGAAAAGCGCCACAAACAGGTCCCCATGGGCCATATGGGCGAAGGTTGGGACGTCGCCTACGCGGCGCTCTATCTGGCATCCGACGAAGCCAAATACGTCACTGCGGCTGACATCGTGGTGGATGGTGGGCTAATCGCGGCAACGCATTAGGAAATGGCGCGGCCCAACCGCGAAGCGATGCGCGTTGCGGGGAAGCGGATGGTGACGCTGGTGCCAACGCCGAGTTCGCTCTGAAGCTCAAGCTCGCCGCCATGCAATTCGGCCAGCGATTTCGCAAGCGGCAAGCCCAGGCCGGTTCCCTCAAATTTACGGTTTAGACCGCTGTCGACCTGTCCAAATGACCCCATCACCTTAGGAATGTCTTCCGCCGCGATTCCGATTCCGGTGTCGGCAATTTGCACCCGGTAGCCGTCTTGCGGAGAAGCCCAGGCGGTGACCGTTACCCGGCCGCCGGCCAAAGTGAACTTCACCGCGTTTGACAACAGGTTTATCAATATTTGCGTGAATTTACGCTCGTCCGCGTAAAGGGCCGGCAGATCGGACCCGGTGGTGTTTTCGACATGCACGCCGCCCGCTTCGGCGTGGCCTTTGACCAGCGCGATACAGGAGTTGAGAGCGGCACCCACATCAACATTTTGTTCAGACAATTCAACCTTGCCGGCCTCGATCTTGGACAGATCGAGAATATCGTTGATCACGTCCAGCAAATGCTCGCCCGAGGCATTGATATCCTTGGCGTAGTCGAGATATTTGGGGCTGCCGACAGGACCAAAGATATTGTTCAGGATCAATTCCGAAAACCCGATTATGGCATTGAGCGGCGTACGCAACTCATGGCTGATATTTGCAAGAAATTCCGTTTTGTTCCGATTCGCCAACTCGGCCTGTTCTTTCGCCAAGCGCATATCATTTTCGGCGCGCAGGCGCACCTCGACCTCGCGCTCAAGCTCGGCGGTTCTCTCGACGACCCGCGCCTCGAGCATATCGCGCGCCTCGCGGAGCGAGTCTTCGGCAAATTTTCTTTCCCTGTTCTCGTGTTCGAGTGCAGTATTTTGCGATTTGATGAGTTCTTTGTCGTTTACGAGTTCGACGTATTGCCGCCTAAGTATCTTGTCGGCGCGGCGCACAATCTGCGACAAAACGGCATACAGCAAACCGAAGGCAAGCAGCAGACTGACAACGAGCTTGATCGTGACATCGTCAATACGGCCCATCAGCGGCGTCACGTCGCTATAGAGTTCGAAGACGCCCTCGATGGCGCCATCGGCGCCGCGCACCGCGACATAGCTTTCGACGAGGTGGCGATCGCTTACCGACCCCGAAAAAGAACTGAACGTATCCCTGTGGGACAGTTTGCTGACGGAAACTCCATCTCGCGCCGATGCCAGGAAACCGGTATTGGCGCTCTTATCCTCACCAATTTGGCTGGGTTCGGAAGAATAAACCGTGAGCCCCTCGAGGTTGTAAACCTTAACCTTGAGCACCGGCAGTTCCGCGGTGAGCCGGGATAACATATCGTGGATTTCGGAGGTTTCGGGACGCCCTCGCAAGACGTCCGCATCTTCGTCCACTCGCATCGTTACATAAGCGGAAAATTTCGGCCATAGGGAATTGGCGAAAGAACGCGCGAGTGAAATATTCTGGCTCTCCGCGGTGACGATTAACTCGTCCACGGCCTGCTGCCGGTAGACGAATCCAAGTATCACGGTGACCACCAATATGGCGACCGCGCTCGCAACCGAATAGTAACGAAGCAATCTGAACATCGAAATCTCGCCGCCGGGAAATTCTCGCGCGGCGTGACATTAACCATAAGAATTTTAACGATGTGTTAATAATGGGGGATTGTTTCTCGTATTAATATATTGCCAATCTGGCGCCGGGTTCGGGCGGCGGAAAGGCGCGGTCGATGGCGGCAAGGTCATCGGCCGTGAGTTCAAGCCCGCGCGCCGCGGCAACCGCCTCCACATGCGCCGGCGCGGTCGCCTTGGGGATGGAAATCATGCCGGGAAGGCGCAGCGTCCAGGCC
The DNA here is from genome assembly GCA_913053235.1 of uncultured Alphaproteobacteria bacterium. Lineage (GTDB taxonomy): Bacteria > Pseudomonadota > Alphaproteobacteria > UBA828 > UBA828 > PTKB01. Next base: position 18,834 of record CAJXFT010000007.1, on the reverse strand, counting down.
ACCGCCACCGTGGCGGTTGTGACGCGGTGACGGTCGGCGATCTGCTCCAACACGGCGTCCTGCAGAATGCCGCCGCGGTCGAGCGGCGAGTAGGCCATCAGCGCCACACCCTGCGCCGCGCAGAATGGCAGCAGCTCGGCTTCGATGGCGCGCTGGGCCGGATTGTAGAGCACCTGATCGACGCAAATGGCGTCGCCGCCACTGAGCGCCATGGCCTCTTCCAATTCATCGCTATCGAAATTGCTGACGCCGTATCTTGCGATCTTGCCGTCGGCGGTCAGACGTTCGAAAGCCTCCAATGTTTCCGCCATCGGGTGCGAGCCCGGCCAATGCAGCAGATAAAGATCGATATGATCGCATTTTAGATGTTTGAGGCTGCGCTCGGCGGCCTTGATGGTGCCCTTCCGCGACGCGTTGCTGGGCAACACCTTGGACACCAGATAGACCTCGTCGCGGCGCCCGCGTATGGCCTCGCCCACCACCTGCTCGGCACCGCCGGAGGCGTACATCTCCGCCGTATCGATCAGGCCGAGACCGAGATCGAGGCCGTGCCGCAGGGCCGCCACCTCCGCTTTTCTCCTGCTCGCCTTTTCACCCATTTTCCAGGTGCCGAGGCCGAGCGCCGGCAGGGACACCCCGCCGCGCGCCGTCACCATGCGTTGCATCAAAGTCATCCCGCTCTCCTCGTGGCGCCACGGTCAAACATGCTACACAATAACTCAGCGAAATCATCGGGGGCACGGAAAATGATGAAAGCCTATGTGGCCGGGACCTGCGACACAAAGGGCGCGGAGCTGCATTTCATCAAGGGTCTGATCGAGGCCGCCGGGATCGACACCTGCCTGGTCGATCTCAGCACCGGCGAGCGGGCTGGCGGTGCGGTGGATGCGGGCGCGGTGGATGTCAGCGCGGCGGAAGTGGCGTCGCACCACCCGGAAGGTGCCGGCGCGGTGCTGGTCGGCGACGACCGCGGCCGCGCGGTGAGCGCCATGGCCGACGCCTTCGCCCATTTCGTGCGCACGCGCGGCGATATCGGCGGCATGATCGGCGCCGGCGGCAGCGGCAATACCGTGCTCGTCGCCACCGGCATGCGCGCCCTTGCCCTCGGCCTGCCCAAGATATTGGTCTCCACCGTCGCCTCGGGCGATGTCGCGCCCTATGTCGGGCCCAACGATATCGCCATGGTCTACTCGGTCGCCGACGTCGCCGGGCTCAACAGCATCACCCGCGCCGTCTTGGGCAACGCGGCGCACGCCCTGGCCGGCATGATGCGCCACCAGGTTCCACGGGCGGGCGCGGAAAAACCCGCCATCGGCCTCACCATGTTCGGCGTCACCACAACCTGCGTCGATCAGCTGCGGGCGCTGCTCGAGGCGGAATATGACTGCCTGGTCTTTCACGCCACCGGCACCGGCGGCCAATCGATGGAGAAACTCGCCGCCGACGGCTTCGTGCGCGGCTGCATCGACGTCACCACGACGGAAGTCTGCGACCATCTGATGGGCGGCGTGTTCAGCGCCGGCGAGACGCGCCTCGACGCCCTGGCGGCGGCGGGCCTGCCCTATGTCGGCAGTTGCGGCGCCCTCGACATGGTCAATTTCGGCGCCCGCGAGACGATCCCGGAGAAATACCGCGCCCGCAATATCTATATCCACAATCCGCAAGTCAGCCTGATGCGCACCACGCCCGAGGAAATGCGCGCCATCGGCGAATGGATCGGCGCCAAACTCAACAAATTCAGCGGCCCGGTGCGCTTTCTCATACCCGAGAAGGGCGTCTCCCTGATCGACGCGCCGGACATGCCGTTTCACGACCCGGCGGCGGATTCGGCTTTGTTCGAGGCGCTCGAGAAAACGCTGATTGAAACGGAGTTGCGCAAGCTGGTGCGCTGCCCGCACCATATCAACGATGCGGAATTCGCATCCGCCTTGGCCGCCGCCTGGCGCGACATCGCGGCATAGAAAACAGGGGAGATCACGCCATGCCCAAATTCGAACGCAAGACATTGCTCGAAAAATTCCGCGCCATGGTGGCGGCGCGCCAGCCCATCGTCGGCGGCGGCGCCGGCACCGGGCTTTCGGCCAAATGCGAAGAGGCCGGCGGTATCGATATCATCGGCATCTACAATTCGGGGCGCTACCGCATGGCCGGGCGCGGCTCGCTGGCCGGGCTTCTGGCCTATGGCAACGCCAACGAGATCGTCAAGGAAATGGCGGCGGAAGTGTTGCCCGTCGTCACCCGCACGCCGGTGATCGCCGGGGTCAACGGCACCGACCCCTTCGTGACGATGGAAATTTTCCTTTCCGAGCTCAAGGCGATGGGTTTCGCCGGGGTTCAAAATTTTCCCACCGTGGGGCTAATTGACGGCGTGTTCCGCGCCAATCTGGAAGAGACGGGCATGGGCTACGGCTTGGAAGTGGAGATGATCCGCACCGCCCATGAACTCGACATGCTCACCACGCCCTACGTGTTCAGCGCCGAGGACGCGCGCGCCATGGCGGCGGCGGGGGCGGATCTCATCGTCTGCCATATGGGTCTGACCACCGGCGGCGCGATCGGCGCGCAAACGGCAAAATCTCTTGATGACTGCGTCGCGCTGATCGACGCGTGGACCACCGCCGCGCTGGAAACGCGGGACGACGCCATCATTCTCTGCCATGGCGGCCCCATCTCCGAGCCCGAAGACGCCGAATATGTTTTGCGCAACTGCAAGCATGTAAACGGCTTTTACGGCGCCAGCAGCATGGAGCGCGTGCCCACCGAAATCGCGCTGACGGAGCAAACGCGGAACTTCAAGAATCTGTCGTTCTGAACAGGCGAACGGCGCCCGAGCGCTCAGGGATCGTCGGGATCGTCGGGTGGAACGTAGGGATCGTCGGGATCGCCGGCCCATGCCGTGCCGCCGGTCAGGCCGGCGAACGGCAGCGTCAGGCCCAAGGCGAAGGTCAAAACGAGCGCCGCCATCAATAAACGCCAATGCAGCATCTCCATCACTCCTCGGTTACGGTCACTTCGAATATGATTTGACTATAGTATCGGCTGACCAACAATAGTGTAATGAAGATCACAAGCTGGCGCGCGGCCGGCCTATTGACGCTCCTGGCTTTTGGCCTCGCTCTGTTGGGCGCCGCGCCCGGCACCGCGGCCGATGCGCCGGGCGGGCTTTCCGAAGCGCCGGTGCTGCGCGTTGAGACCGGCATGCACACGGCCAAGATCGGCCGCATCGCAATCCATCCCGGCGCCGGCATCCTGGCCTCGGCATCCTATGACAAGACCTTGCGGCTGTGGTCGCTTAAGGATGGCGGATTGATCCGCACCTTGCGCGTACCGATCGGCGATGAGCGCGAAGGCGCGCTTTACGGCGTCGCCATCTCGCCCGACGGCGGCATGGTCGCCACGGCGGGTTGGACCGGCGAATCGGGCGATCCCAATTGGAGCCTTTATCTGTTCGATATCGCCAGCGGCGAGATGATCCACCGCATCAATGACCTGCCGCACCGCGGTTTGCATCTGGCTTTCTCGCCCGATGGCAGCCACCTCGCCGTCACCCTCAAGAACGGCCACGGCTTTCGCGTCTACCGGCTGCGCGACTTCGCCCTCGCCGCCGCGCGTCCGGTGGTTCATCCGGGCGGCCTGGCGGCGGGCGACGAAAACGATTTCGACGACCCGAACTGCCGCGCCACTGCCCTGCCCTATCTCGACGCCGACAATCCCGAGGGCGTCGCGGCGCCGAGTTCCGGCTGGCTCGAATTCGACAACCAAGGCCGGCTGGTGACGGTATCGCTCGACGGTTCGATCCGCCTGTTCGACGCCGAATTCAACCTGCTCCGAGCGCGCCGCGCGCCGGGCGGCGAATGGCCGACGTCGGCCAGCTTCTCGCCCGACGGCAAATATCTGGCGGTCGGCTATGCCGAGCGTCAGCGCGTCGATGTGCTGTCGGCGGAGGATCTGTCGCTGCAATTCTGCCCGAGCATGGAGGGTGTCGATAACGGCGACATGTGGCGCACCGCCTGGTCGGCGGACGGCCGCTTTCTCTACGCCGGCGGTGAATTCGAACGCGCCGGCACGCACCCGGTGCGGCGCTGGGACGACGGCGGACGGGGGCGCCCGCAAGATGTCGCGGCGGCGTCCGCCAAGGGCGTCACATATCTGGCGCCGCGCGCGGCGGGCGGGGTCTATTTCGCCGGCTCCGAGCCGGCCCTCGGCGCCATCGACGAAAATCATATCAAATTGTTCGAGTGGCGCTCGCGGGCCGCCGATTTTCGCGATATGGGCAGTGATTTCAGGCTCTCCGCGAACGGCGCGCAAGTATATTTCAAGTTTGCTTCAGGTGGCGGCGCGACGGCGCTGTTCGCGCTCGAGACACGCGCTCTCAAACTCGATCCGCCGGCGCCCGGCGCGGATTTCGCGCCGCCGCTTCTGAAAACACCAGCCATGGCGGTGGCAAATTGGCAGGGCAGCTATGCGCCGACCTTGAATGGTGCGGCACTTCCCCTCTTTCCTTATGAGCGGGCGGAAAGCTACGCCGTGGCGCCGGACCAAAGCGGCATATTGCTCGGTACCCGCTGGCGCGTCATCCGCTACGGCGCCAACGCCAACGAGATGTGGAGCTTCCAGGCGCCGGGCGAAACCTGGGCGCTCAACATCACGACCGATGGCCGTCTCGCCGCCGCCGCGTTCGGCGATGGCTCGATCCGCTGGTACCGCATGGCCGACGGCGCCGAACTGCTCGCTCTGTTTGCCCATAAGGACGGCGCGCGCTGGGTCGCCTGGACGCCGGCCGGCCATTATCTGGCCTCGCCGGGCGGCGATTCGCTGGTCGGCTGGCACGTCAATCGCGGCGCCGACAGGGCCGCCGATTTCTTCGCCGTGAGGCGTTTCCGCGAGGCTTTTTACCGCCCCGATATCGTCATGCAGGCGTTGGCCGCGGAAGCCCGGGAGGTGCCCGGCGGCATCGGGCGGTTGTTGCCGCCGGTCGTCGCCGCGCTGACGCTCAGCGGTGGCGCCGAGATTTCGGCGCCGCGCGTCACCGTCGAGCTTTCCGTGCGCGCGGCACCGGGCGATACGCTCAGCGCCATACAGGTGCGCGCCGACGGGCGGCCCATCGCCGCGCTGGAAGGCGATCTCGCCGACCTCGCCGGCGGCGCGCCGTTCGAGCTCGCACTGACGGTGCCGCGCCATGACAGCGAAATCTCGGTCACCGCCGAGGGCAGCCGCGGCACGGTAAGCGAAGCGGCGCGCCTATCCTTGCGCTGGGTCGGCGGCGCGGCGGAGAGCCGCCCCGATCTCTATCTGCTCGCCGCCGGCGTCAGCCACTACGCCGCCGAGGAGCTCCGCCTCAATTTCGCCCATAAGGATGCGCGGGATTTCGCCGCCATTCTGCTGGCACAGGACGGCCGCGCCTACGGCACCGTGCATCTCCGCATTCTCTCCGACGATGAGGCCAGCGGCGCGGCGCTGCGTGACGGCCTGGCATGGCTCAGGCGCGAAGCCCGGGCCGGCGATTTCGCGGCGCTTTTTTTGGCCGGGCACGGCGTCGACGATGCCTCGGGCGCCTATTTCTTCCTGCCCCATGACGGCGACCCGGCGCGCCTCGCGGAAACCGCCCTGGCCTACGGCGAGATCAAAGAGGCGCTGACCTCGCTCTCGGCGCGCAGCCTGCTGTTCGTCGATACCTGCCGCGCCGGCGGCGTGTGGGGAAGGCCGGGCGAGCCGTCCAACGATGTGGTGCGCGTGGTCAATGATCTGTCGAGCCCGGAGAACGGCGTTATCGTGTTCGCCTCCTCGACCCACGCCCAGCTCTCGGTGGAAAATGCGGCATGGCGGAACGGTGCCTTTACCGAGGCGATGCTGGAAGGCCTGGCCGGGCGCGCCGATCTGTTCGGCGACGGCGAGGTGACGGTTTCCACCCTCGACGCCTATATTTCGCGGCGCGTCAGGAAACTGACCGCCGGCCGCCAGACGCCGGCCGTCGGCAAGCCGGTCGAGGCCGATTTTCCGCTGGCGCTGGTCGGCGCCGATGGGGCTCAATGATATCGCCATGAAAGCATTTCTTGTTCTGTGCCTGCTGGCACTTTTCGCCGCCGCCCCGGCGCCGCTACGGGCCGGCGAATTGGTGGCGATCGTCGAACAGAGCGAAGGCAATACCGGCGATGTGCAGCTTTTCGACATGCTCGAGGCCGGCCGGGTGATCACGCTCGGCGCCGGCGGGCGGCTGGTGCTCGGTTACTTACGTTCGTGCTGGCGCGAGACGATCACCGGCGGCGAGGTGACGGTGGGCACCGAACACGGCACGGTAAAGCGCGGCCGGGTATATCGCGAGCTGGTCGAATGCGACGGCGGCAGCCTGATATTGGCCGATGCCCTGTCGGACAAATCCGGCGCCATGGTCTACCGCGCCCCGCCCGGCGGCGATTCCGAGGCGCCGCCGCAGGTCATCCTGTTCAGCCTGACGCCGGCCTTCCATATAACCGGCGCGGCGGCGCAAGTGACCGTCGAGCGCCTCGACGCCGAGGCGCCGCCCTTGGCGTTGGCACTTGAGGGCGGCATGGCGGATCTGGCGGCGACGGCACACCGCCTCGCCCCCGGCGGGCGCTACCGCGCCAGCGCCGATCAGGCCCGTGTGACCTTCGCCATCGACCGCCTGGCCGAGGCCGAGGGCGGCCCCCTGATCGGGCGCATCATCTTTCTCAATCCATAACGCTTGGAATAAGGGGCCGTACCATGGCATTTTATGGCATGGGAAGGTTTGGGGCGGACATAACAAAAGGATTTGCGCCGTGAAAACAACCGCCGCCTTGCTAAGCGCTCTCTTAATGCTGCTGCTCGCGCCGGCCGTTGCGGTGTCGGGAGAGGCCTACGACCAGGCGCTGCGCGCGTTGCTTGCCTCGCACGGACAGACGCCGCTCGAGAGCCCGCCCTTTGTGATCGACGACAAATATTTATTGGGTCAGGCACTTTTTTTCGATCCCGTGCTCAGCGGTGCGCGCCAAGTCGCCTGCGCCACCTGCCACCTGCCGACGCGCGGAACCTCGAACGGGCAAGCGCTCGCCGTCGGCGTCGACGGCCGGTGGCTCGGCGAGAATCGCCTGACCGGCGGGCGCGGCTTTGAGACGCCGCGTAATTCGCCCGACATATGGAACCGCGGCCACGCCGCCGTGCAAAATATGTTCTGGGACGGCCGCGTCGCTCTCGACGAAGAAGCGATAGACGATGCGCGGCGCTACGATAAAGACGATACGACGATTTATTTCGAAACCCCGATGGCCGGGCGCTTCCCCGATGGCGTCGAAAACCTGCTCGCCGCACAGGCGCTCTTTCCCCTCACCGGGGTCGATGAAATGCTCGGCCGGCCGGGCGATCGTTCGCCCAGGGATTTCGCCGACGAACATGCCAACCTGCCCAACGAGCTGGCCCAGGCGGCGGCGGGCACAAGCGGGCCGAGGCAGATTCAAATCGTGCATGAAGCCCTGGTGGCGCGCCTCTTGGCGCCGCGCCTCGACACCGACGATCTGGATGAGGACGGCGAGCCCGAACTGGCCGAATGGCAGAAGGAATATCGCCGCCTGGCGCACGCCGCCTATCCCGATGTCTCGCTGCGCCAACTATCCATAGTCGAATTGGTCAATGCCATCGGCCATTTCGAGAAAATCGCCTTCGCCACCCGAAATGCACCGTGGGACAATTATCTTCGCGGCGACAACTATGCGATTTCCTACGGCGCCAAGGCCGGCGCGCGGATCTTTTTCGGCAACGGCAGATGCGCCGCCTGCCATTCCGGCCCACTGTTCAGCGATTACGAATTCCATTCTCTTGGCGTTCGCCAGATCGGCCCCGGCAAGAATATCAGTTCGGACGATCTCGGGCGCTATCACGTCACCGGGGACAAACGCGATCTCTACAAATTCCGCACCCCGCCGTTGCGCAACGTAACCCTGAGTGCGCCCTACTTCCATGACGGCGTCGCCGCGACCTTGCGCGCCGCCATCCGCCACCATAACGATCCCTTGAATCTCGCCGACGCCAAATACGCCAACGGCACGCACAGTTGGAATAGAGGCAAGCGCAAATCGGTCTCCTATGTTCTCGCCGCCGGCCTCAATTTGACTGACACGGAAATCAACCGCCTGATCGCCTTCCTGAAATCCCTGGAAGACGATGTCGACGATCTGATGCCCAGAATTGTCCCCGCCCGCGTCCCCAGCGGCCTCCCCGTCGCGTCGATGTACGGTTTGCGATGAGCGGGGCAAAGAGGATTAATATGTGACGCGGCCCGACAAATGGGATTTGCGGCTGCTCGGCCTGGCCGAGCATGTGGCGCAATGGTCGAAGGACCCGTCGACCAAGGTCGGCGCCGTCATCGCCGACGACAAGCACCGCGTGCTGTCGCTCGGCTTCAACGGCTTCGCCCGCGGCGTGCGCGATCTGGTCGAGCGCCTCGGCGACCGCGAGATCAAATATGACATGATCATCCATGCCGAGCGCAATGCGCTGCTGTTTGCCAACGCGCCGGTCGATGGCGCTACCGTTTATGTCTGGCCGCTGCTGCCCTGCGCGCAATGCGCCGCCACCCTGATCCAGGCCGGCATCGGCGAAGTGGTGGCGCCCGCCGCCGATGCCGAGCGCGCCGCGCGCTGGGCGGCGCAGATCGACCTCGCCCGCACCATGTTCGCCGAAGCCGGCGTCAGCGTCGTCGAGTTGGAGAACTTTGCGCCGGACTAGCCGGCCAAACGCTTCACCGCCGCGATCAGGCCGTCGACTTCGCTTTCCTTCGTATCGAAGCGGGTGACCAGGCGGATGGTGCCGCGCCGGCCGGCCTCGGCGCCGACGGTTTCGGGCCAGTCGTAGAATTGGAAGCCTTCCTCCCGGAGCGCCACAATGGCCGCGCCGGGAAGCTCGACGAAGAGTTCGTTGGCGCCGCCGAAGGCGTCAAGCCGCACATTTTCAAAAGCGCCCAGGCTCTCGGCGAGCAACGCGCACATGCGGTTGGCGTGAGCGGCCAGACGCAGCCACAGACCGTCTTCGATATAGGCCGCCAATTGCGCCGAAATATAGCGCATCTTGGAGGCCAACTGCCCGGCCCGCTTGTGGCGGAAGGCCATTTCATCGCCCAGTTCGGTGCGGAACAGGATGATCGCCTCGGCGCCGAGCGCGCCGTTCTTGGTGGCGCCGAAGGAGAGCACGTCGACGCCGGCGCGCCACGTCAGATCGGCCGCGCTCACGGTCTCGTTGCCGACGTTCAGAGCCGCCACCGCATTGGCGAAACGGGCGCCGTCCATATGTACGCCGAGCCCGGCTTGCTTGGCGATGGCGCTGAGTTCGGCGATCTCGCCGGCGCTATAGACGGCGCCGGCCTCGCTGGTCTGGGTGACGCTGAACGCCGCCGCCTGGGCGGCATGGACGAAGCCCTGGCCGGATGCCCGCACACGGCGGCGCAATTCCTCGGGCGGGATCTTGCCGCCCTCGCCGTGTAGCGGAATCAGCTTGGCGCCGCCGGTGAACAATTCGGGCGCGCCGCATTCGTCTTGGTATATGTGCGATTCGGCCTCGGCGAATATGGCGCCGTAGGGCGGGCTCAGCACCGAGGCCGAGAGCGCGTTGGCAATCGTCCCGGTCAGCACCGGAAAGACCCGCACATCGGTCTCGAAGAGTTCGGAGTAGGCGGGCTCGAGGCGCCGGCTGATTTCATCGTCGCCGTAGCCGGCCGCCGTGCCGCTGTTGGCGGCGGCGATGGCGGCCATGATCTCGTCGGCGACGCCGGCGGTGTTATCGCTGCGAAATTCCATGTCTCGCTTCCCTACTCCGTGTTATCGGCGGGCAAACAATCGAGCCCGATATCGTTGAACCGCGTGCCGCCCGGCGACAACAGATGCGCCGTCGATTGAACCGCCTGACCGTCGACGACGGCAGTAATCAGCCATACCAGGCCGGGCTCCCAGACCATTGCGAGATCGGTGGCCGAGGGCCGCGCCGAGCCGTTTGGGTGGGAGTGGTAATGGCCGATGATGCCGTGCGACCCACCGGGCATGGCGGCGCGCATGGCGGCGGGCGCGGCGTCGCGCGCTTCGCGCATCAGACTGAGACGCAGTTCCGGATCGATCTCGAAACGATCGTTGCCGTCCGCCACCGCCTTGTTTTCGCTCTCCGCCATGCGCGTGACTTCGATATCTCCGTTGGCGCGCCGAAAGCCCAGCAGCAGGCCGCAGGCCTCTTGCGGATAGGCCGCCTCGGCGTGATCGGCGACGCGTTTCAAATCCTCTGGCTTGAGCAACAGCATGGCGCGCCCAACCGGGGCTCCCCTAGCGAAGTGGCGGCGGCAGGGCGATCTCGCCGAGCACCGCACCGCTGTTTATGTCGACGATCAACACCCGCTCGCCGGTCTCGCCGTCGCTGACGCGGAGCACCAGCCGGCCCTGGTCCACCACCATGCTTTGCAGGCGGGCGCCGGGGCCGAGGCCGAGCTGATCGAGGCTGACGCGAAAGTTCGCCGCTGCCGCCGGTGCCGCCGCGGGCGCCTGCTCGGCGTCGAAGCTCATCGATTCCGCCACCTCACCGGTTTTTTGCGAGATCTTGACACCGATCACGGCGAGGCCGGCGACGATCAAAACGCCCATGACGATGACGGCGACCTTGAGAATGGGAATGGGAATCATTTGAGTCCAACCGGCCCGCTATGGTGAAATCGGCCATGGTGAAAGAGGGGGAAACCACATACCGCCTGCGCGCCGGAGACGAGCGCGCGCGGCTCGATAAATTCCTCGCCACCGCCCTGCCCGACATCTCACGCAACCGCCTCAAGGGCTTGATCGAAAGCGGCCATGTGCGCGTCGGCGGCGAGACGATAGCCGAGCCGGCATACCGGGTCAAACCTGCGGCCGAGATCGAGCTGACGGTGCCCGAAGCGAGCGCCGAGGCGGCGCCCGAGCCGCAGGCGATGGCGCTCGACATACATTATGAAGACGGCGACCTTATCGTCATCGACAAGCCGGCCGGGCTGGTGGTGCATCCGGCGCCGGGCAATCCCGACAGAACATTGGTCAACGCCCTGGCCGCCCATTGCGGCGCCAGCCTGTCGGGCATCGGCGGCGTGCGCCGGCCCGGCATCGTGCACCGCCTCGACAAGGATACCAGCGGCCTTTTGGTGGCGGCCAAGAACGATGCCGCCCATGGCGGTCTCAGCCAATTGTTCGCCGCCCATGATCTGGAGCGCGCCTATCTCGCCCTGGTGTGGGGCTCGCCCGCCCCGGCCGAGGGCGTGATCGCCGGCAATATCGGCCGCAATCCGCGCAACCGCAAGAAAATGGCCATCGTGACGCGCGGCGGAAGGCCAGCGCGCACCCGCTACCGCGTGCGCGAGCATTTGGCGAATGGCTGCTGGAGCCTGGTGGAATGCCGCCTCGAGAGCGGCCGCACGCACCAGATCCGCGTCCATCTGACGGCGCGCGGCCATGGCGTGGTCGGCGACCCGCTCTATGGCGGCAAGCACGGCGGCACGAAGAAGGCGCTGCCGCCCGCGGCCGCCGAAGCCCTGAAACAGTGGCACCGCCAGGCGCTGCACGCCTACCGCCTGGCGTTCAGACATCCGCTGAGCGGCGAATATCTCGAATTCGCCAGCGAACCGCCCGCCGATTTGCAGTCGCTTCTTGCGGCGGGGCGGAAATAAGACCGGTGCTGTTAACATTAACTTGGTATTTATTGCTACAATTGTTCCATGCGCGCCGAAGAATTCGATAGCAAGGTAGTTCTGAATTCGCCGGGAGATCCTGCTGAGCGAGGTCGTCTGCTTGAACGCCTCAACGCGACGCTCCGCGAACAGTGGAATTTCGGCAGCAATGCGTTGGTTGGCTGGCGACCCTGCCAAGGCGGCATCATCTATCTTGCCGCTCCGGCGCTGAGGATATTCAGCTTGGTCCAGGAGCATCACCGCATCGTTCACGGCGAGCGGATGATGGGTGAACGGACATTTGGAGAAATCGCCAAATTGCTGTTGGCCGAGCCGCGGCGCTTTTCCTTCCGACAAGCGAGCCTATCGCCCGCCGAAATAGAGTCCGTATTTACGCGCTACACCATCACGCATACACGCAATAGGGCGGTATTCCTGCACGACATCGCCGGATTTTCATTGTTTTCGCCGGAGGAGCAGGCGGCGCAATTGAGCACGCTCGAATATTCTCTCAACATCGCCGAAGAGAAAATCGCCGAATTCGGCACCGAGGTCGACCTCGCGCGCTCGACGACGGGTGACGGCTATTACGCCTGGAACCGGATAAAAGGCAAGGAAGCGGACGTGAATATATTCTGCGTTCTCATGGTGGCGCTCGCGCATCAGGCATTGCAACAGCGCCGGATTGCGCACAGCCAGGTGCCGACGATCCGTACCGTTTTCGGCATGGGCAGCCACTATAGCTACCATCAGAACAACCGCCTGAGCGCGATCGGCAGCGACTATATCGTCGGCGAAGTGACGATCGACTTGGCCCGCCTCATCGGTTTCGCCAAACCCAACCAGATCTTGATCTCGAGCCTCGGCGGCGACGGCGAGATAGAATCAGACGTTGGATCTATAGCAACTTCCGGCGCCGCCAGGATTCTGGATTTTTTCGATCACGCCGCCGCTATTCTGGAACGGATGACGGATATCGAAATGGGCGAGCTGACCATCTCGCGAATTTCGACCTACCTCACCGGTGCACAAGACGCGGATGGCTCCTACGCGGTGCGCGAACTCGACATTACCGACAAACACGGCAAAAGACACACGGCCTATAACGCCAAGGTCAATATTTTCCTCAGTAACGACGACCCTATTTTTCTCGGCCTACAGGATACTGAAGCCGCAATCTCCTGACGGCTCAGCCCTCGATCACACCGTCGGCACGGAGCGCGGCGATGCGATCCCGGCCGATGCCGATTTCGCTGAGAATTTCGTCCGAATGCTGGCCCAGCAGCGGCGCCCCGTGGCGAATGCCGGGCGGCGTCACGTCGAAGCGCGCGGCGGGGCGCGCCTGACGCAGGCGCCCGGCCTGGGGATGCTCGCTCTCGACCAGAATTTCGCTCGCCGCGATTTGCTCATGCTCGATCAGCTGGTTGCGCGTCAGCACCGGCGCGCACGGCACGCCGGCCGCCTCGAGGCGCGCCAGCCAGTCGGCGCTGGTGCGCGTTTTCAACATCTCCTGGGTCATCGTCAGGCGCGCATCGATATTCTTGTCGCGCAGCGCCGGCGTCGCGAAGCGCGCATCCTCCAGCCATCCGGGGCGCTCGAAGGCGGCGGCCAGAGCGTGCCATTCGCGGTTGCTCATGACGGCGACGCTGATATGGCCGTCCAGGGTGGTGTAGATAAGGTCGATGAAACTGGCGGCGCGCTGGGCGCTCACCGGCCTGTCGACAAAGGTCTGGCCGCCCATATCGGTCGACCACAGAAAAGCCACCACCGCATCGAGCATGGAGAGGCGCACATGCTGCGCCGCGCCGCCGCGCTGGCGTGCCAACAGGGCGGCGGTAATCGCCTGGGCGGCGGTAACGGCGGTCACTTTGTCTGGGAGGATGGTGCGTACTAAACGCGGCGGATTGTCGTCCGAGCCGCCCTGGACGGAGGCCAGGCCGGAGGCCGCCTGGATGATCGGGTCATAGGTCGGCTTGGCGGCATAGGGGCCGTTCTCGCCGAAGCCGCTGAGCGAGACATAGACGATATCGGGCCGCACGGCGCGGATATCGGCCTCGCCGACGCCGAGGCGCTCGACCACGCCGGGGCGAAAATTCTGCACGAAGACATCGGCGTTCGCGGCGAGGCGCAACAGGATATCGCGCCCCTCGGGGTGCTTCAGGTTGACGGCGATGGAGCGCTTGTTGCGGTTGTTGTTGAGAAAATTCGCCGCCAGCCCGCCCGAGCGATGGACGCCGCGGCGCACATGATCGCCGCGCCCGGGCGCCTCGACCTTGATCACGTCGGCACCCTGATCGGCCAATATCATGGTGGCGAAGGGGCCCGAGATCATGGTGGTGAGGTCGATGATCCTGTAGCCCTGCAAGGGCCCACCGGATTCGGTGCCGGATTCTGTGCCGGCGGCGGCGCTGCTCTCTTCAACCATTGCCATTTATCCCGCTAAAATTACGAAAGCGCTCGGGCTCAATCGGCGAACGGATCGCGCACCAGGATGGTGTCGTCGCGCTCGGGGCTGGTCGAAAGAAGTGCCACCGGCGCCTCGATCAGTTCCTCGATGCGGCGGATATATTTTACCGCGCTGGCCGGCAGTTCGGCCCATGAACGCGCGCCCTGGGTGCTTTGCTGCCAGCCATCGAAGCTCTCATAGACCGGCTCGGCGGCGGCCTGCTCGGCGGCTTGAGCCGGCAAATGATCGATGCCGCTGCCATCCAGCCGATAGGCGGTGCACACTCTAAGCTCGTCCATGCCGTCGAGCACGTCGAGCTTGGTCAGTGCGATGCCCTTGATGCCGCTGATCTTGACCGCCTGGCGCACCATCACGGCGTCGAACCAGCCGCAGCGCCGGCGCCGTCCGGTGACGGTGCCGAATTCATGGCCGCGCTCGCCGAGGCCCTGCCCCACCGCGTCGTCCAATTCGGTCGGGAACGGGCCCGAGCCGACACGCGTGGTATAGGCCTTGGTGATGCCGAGCACATAGCCGATGGCGCCCGGCCCGATGCCGGCGCCCGCCGCGGCCTGCCCGGCGACGGTGTTGGAAGAGGTCACATAGGGGTAGGTGCCGTGATCGATATCGAGCATGGCGCCTTGCGCGCCTTCGAAGAGGATGCGCTTGCCGGCGCGCCGCTCAGCGTCGAGGCGGCGCCACACGGCGCCCGCATAGGGCAGAACATGCGGCGCCACCTCGCTTAGTTCGGCCTTCAATACTTCCTTGTCGGCATCGCCGATGCCGAATCCCCGGCGCAGCGCATTGTGGTGCAGCAACAGCTCGTCAAGGCGGGCATCGAGCGCCGCCAGCGAGCTGAGATCGCACATGCGGATGGCGCGCCGGCCGACTTTATCCTCATAGGCGGGGCCGATACCGCGCCCGGTGGTGCCGATGGTCTGGCCGCCGCGCGCCGCCTCGCGCGCCTGGTCGAGCTCGCGGTGCAGCGGCAGGATAAGGCAGGCATTCTCGGCGATCATCAGATTTTCAGGCGTAACCTCGACGCCCTTGGTGGCGATTTCCTCGATCTCGCGCCGCAGCGCCCAGGGGTCGATCACGACGCCGTTGCCGATTACCGAAAGCTTGCCGCCGCGCACGACGCCCGACGGCAGCAGGCTCAGTTTGAACACATTGCCGTCGATGACCAGGGTGTGGCCGGCATTGTGGCCGCCCTGGAAGCGCACCACCACATCGGCGCGCTCGGACAGCCAATCGACAATCTTGCCCTTGCCTTCGTCGCCCCATTGGGCGCCGACGACGGCGACATTCGACATATGACCCTATTCCTCGGGCTGAACTTCGGTGATGCCGTTCTCGGCGTAGAGATGGCTGCAACCGAGGCGGCGCGCCTCCGCCTTATCATCGCCCGAGGCGCTGAGCGCCGCAATCGCAATCCACCCCGCCGCGCGCAATCCGGCGGCGGCCTCGGGTTCCGTCCCGTGCGCCAGCAGGATGCGCTTTTGCGCGTTACCGCCCGGCACCGCGCGCAACAGGGAATCCATATAGAGCGTGCAGCCCGCCGCTTCCTCGCCGGGGGCGCCGTTTGTTCCGAGCGGGTAGCGCCCGCCGCGGCCCAATTCGCCGCGCACGCCTTCGACGAACAGGGTAAAGCTGACCCCGGTCTGATATTCGAAACCGCGGCGCTCGACCGGATCGATCGTCACGCCGAGGTCGGGCGCCGCCGCCAGCACCAGGCCGGCGACGTCGCTCAATGCCGATGCAGCGCCGCGCGCCGCGGCGGGCAGATCGAGTTTCGCCAACGCCGCCAGCGCCGGGCTGGCCGGACCCGTCGCCGTGAGCAGGCCCTGCAATATCCCGTCGGCGGCGCCGGCCAGCGCGCCGATGCCGGCACCATCCTTGCTGTCGAGGGTCGCGCGGAGGGCCGAGCGCGATTCGGCGCTCAATTCCAATCCGTCGAGGATCGCCGTCACCAGGGTCGGCGCACTGAGATCGACGGTCAGGTTTTTGAGGCCCAACCCGGCCAGCCCCTCGACGGCGATCAACACCACCTCGGCGTCGGCCCGCGGCGTCGCGGCGCCAACGAGCTCGAAGCCGACCTGCGCGAATTGGCGCTCGGGGCGAAGCTCGCTGCCCTGCACGCGCAGGATATCGCCGCTGTAGCTGAGCCGAAGCGGCCTGGCCTCGCGCGCCAGGCGGGTGCGCGCGATGCGCGCCACCTGCGGCGTCATATCGCTTCTCAGCGCCATCATGCGGCGCGACACCGGGTCCATCAGGCGAAACGAGCTTTCCGAAAGACCGGCGCCGGTGCCGCTCAACAGGCTGTCCTCGAATTCGATAAACGGCGGCTTTACGCGCTCATAGCCATGGCTGTGAAAGCAGGCGAGCAGGCGCGCACCGAGCGCCGCCTCGCGCGCCGCGTCGGGCGGCAACAGATCCTGCAGCCCCTCGGGCAACAGGGCTTTGCTTGCGGTGTCATTCATGGCGGCGGAGTTTTTGCATAATTTGCCGATGCTCTCAAGCGGCGCCACGCTATCCGGAATATTCGGCAATCGCTTCGTTGACCGCTATCGCGATCTCAACCACGCCCGGGGTGTCGGAATGGACGCAAATGGTCTCGCATTTGACGTCGATCAGCTTGCCGCTCATCGTCCGCACCTGGCCATCGCGCGCGCTGCGCACGGCCTGCGCCGCCGCCGCTTCGACCGATACCGGGTCGGTCTTGCGAGTGTCGACGACTTCGCCTGCGTCATTGTAATCGATATCGACATAGGTCTCCCAGATCACCTCGACGCCCTCGTCCCGGTACCATATTTCCTGGCCGGTGCCGGACATGCCCATCAGCGGCACGCCGAATGCGTTTGCCGCACGCGCGATGGCGCGCGCCACCTGTTCGTCCGACCATGCCGTGCAATAGAGCGCGCCATGCGGTTTGACATGGTTGAGCGCCATGCCCTCGGCGTCGAGAAAGCCCTTCAGCGCGCCGACCTGATACATGACGCAGGCGCACAGCTCCTCACCCTCCATGGCCATATCGCGGATGCCGAAACCGTCGCGGTCGGGATAGGACGGATGGGCGCCCACGTGCACGCCGTGCCGCTTGGCGAGGCGCACGGTTTGGCGCATCACCGAGGGGTCGGAGGCGTGAAAGCCGCAGGCCACATTGGCGAGGGATATCAACGGCATGATGGCGCCGTCGTCACCGCATTTATAGATGCCGTAGGCTTCGCCCATATCGCAATTGAGATCGATGGTCATTGCCGCTATTCCCTCGCGCCGCTATTCCCTCGCTATGCATCGGCTGTGGCATTATAGCGAGGAGCGCCGGTAGGCACAGCCGAGGCGGAGGAAATACGGTGAAATTATTGGTATTACAGCATATTGCGGTGGAACATCCGGGCGTTTGGCGCGATTTCATGCGCGCCGGCGGGGTGACCTGGGACGCGGTCGAGCTCGACGCCGGCGAGGCCATCCCGGCGCTCGACGGCTATGATGCGCTGATCTCCATGGGCGGCCCGATGGACGTGTTCGAAGAGGCCGAGCATCCCTGGCTGGCGGCGGAGAAGGCGATCATCCGCGAAGCCGTGGCCGAGCGCGCGATGCCGTTCCTCGGCGTTTGCCTCGGCCATCAGCTTCTCGGCGAAGCGCTCGGCGGCAGGGTGACGGTGATGGCCGAGCCGGAGGTTGGGCTGATGGAAGTATCGCTGACGCCGGCCGGACGCACCGACGCGCTGTTCGACGGCGTCGGCGAAACCCTCGCCTGCCTGCAATGGCATGGCTGCGAAATAAGTGAGATGCCGGCCGGCGGCGAAATCCTTGCCGCTTCCGCCGGCTGCCCAACCCAGGCGATCCGCGTCGGGCGGCATGCCTATGGGCTGCAATTTCATGTCGAGATGACGGCGCGGACAGTGCCGGAATGGGCCGCCATACCGGCCTACAAACAATCTCTCGAAAGCGCTCTCGGCGGCGGCGCCGTGGCCCGCCTCGACGCCGATATCGCCGCCAACCTGGCGGCCTTCAACGCCACGGCGCAGCGCATCTACGAAAATTTCATGGTGATGGCCGGGGCGCTGGTGAGGTAGCGGCGTACGGCGCAACAAAAAAGCGGCACCCCTGCAGAGATGCCGCTTAATGAGACCCAACCGCCCCCGACTGGGCCTTCAGCCTTCGCACACGATCCGATCTGACGCCGACCGTCCTGCGGCTAAGAGCCACCCTCCCAACAACAACGGCAACTCACCTTACGAAGCGTCCAATAAGAGCCGTTATCGCCAACTATCATTAAATACCTCCCGGCGAATTTTTTCAATAAAAAAATGGCCTTTACTGCGAGATTCTTGTGGATATTCACTGTGGATAACTATTAATAAGCAGTGGACAACTGCTGTATTAATATTCGGCCACAAGATGTTGATTCTTGCGCTCTCCGGTCAATCCACTTCGGAGACATAATCGAGAAACTTACCGCTCGGCGCGCGCGGGATTTCGTCGTGATAGGTAAAAGCGATGGCGAAGGGATATTGGAAACGTTCGTGCAGCCACTGCACGAGCTTTTCCTCTTCGCCGCCGCTGAGCGCCCGGCGCACCACCAGCTTCATCTCCAGTTCGTTTTCCTTGCGACGCACGATCTGAAACTGCACCACGTGATCGAAGCCATCGAGAATGTCCTGATAATCGGGATAATGGGTCTCGCCGTTGGGCAGGCGCACCATGTTGCGGGTCCGCCCGAGCA
>CAJXFT010000006.1 GCA_913053235.1 uncultured Alphaproteobacteria bacterium | reverse complement strand
ATGTGCCGCTGCTCGACGATGAATCCACCGACCCGTTCGGCCCCTCGCGCTGGGTGGTGTGAGGCACGGCCGTGCCCGGTGTCGCGCCGTTGACCCGCCGCGCCGCGCGTTACACAGTGCGAGGTTGGCTCGTCAATAGGGCGCCTTAAAAAACAGCGGAGGCAATCGACAAATGCGTGAATTTATTGGAAAGACGATGCAGCGCGCCGCCATTGCCGGGTTGGCACTCGGCGCCCTGGTGGCGATAAGCGCCGGCGCCGGGGCCGGCGATGCGGTCAAGAAAATCGCCGTGCTGGTGCCCGAACAGGGCACCGATTACGGCTGGAACCAGCAGGGTGTCGATGCCGCGCGCGCCGTCGCCGAAAAATATGATCTCGAATTCCTGCCCGCCGAGGGGCTCGGTTACGGCGACGTGCGCCCGACGTTACGCGAATTGGCCGATGAGGGCGCCAGCCTGATGATCGCCCATGCCAGCGGTTACAACACGGCGGCGCCGGAAATCGCCGCCGAGACCGGCGTCCCGGTGGCCATCGTCGACAAGCCCGACGGCCTGGTCGCCGGCCTGGTCGGCGACTATACGCTGAGCGGCCATGACGGCGCCTATCTCGCCGGCATGCTGGCCGCCAAAATGAGCCGCACCGGCACCGTCGGCATCGTCGTCTCCGGCGAGCCGCCGTCATGGAACTCGCAATCGGCCGGTTTCGCCATGGGCGTCAGGGCGTCGGGCAGCGGCACCAAGATCGTTTACGCGGTGATCGGCCCGGCCGCCTATGCCGATGCGGCGGGCGGCCGGCGGGTCACGGAATCGGTGATTTCGGCCGGCGCCGACGTGGTTTTCGGCCAGGGCAACGGCTCCAGCTTCGGCATGATTCAGGCCGTCGAAACCACGAGTGCGGTCGATGGCGGCAAGGCCTGGTTCATCGATGTGATCGGCGACAAGAGCGGGCTCGACAAGGGCCATCTTCTGTCCTCGGTCCTGTGGGACATGATTCCCGTCTACAGCGCCATGGTCGAGGATCTCAACGCCGGCAGGTTCGGCACCGTCGGCTACAAGATCGGCCTCGCCGACGATTCCGTGCGCCTGCTCAAGACCGCGCATATTCCCGACGCCATCTGGGACAGCCTGATGAAGGTGCGCCAGCAGATCATCGACGGTTCCGTTCCCGTCGCCGAAGTCTATGATGCCCGGGATGTGCGCGCCCTGATGACCTCCGTCGAGGCGCCGGCGGCGGAATAAGGCAGCGCTCCACCGGGGAGCATATCGTGACTCCGGCGGCCGGGCGTGCGCCCGCGGTGGCGCTCCGCGGAATCACCAAGCGGTTTCCCGGGGTGCTCGCCAATGACGCCATCTCGCTGGCCTTGCATGGCGGCGAGGTGCATGCCTTGCTCGGCGAAAACGGCGCCGGAAAATCGACCCTGATCGGCATTCTCGCCGGCATGCTACAGCCCGATGAGGGGCATATCGAGATCGCCGGCGCACGGGTGCGCATCAACTCGCCGCACCACAGCCTCCGGCTTCGCATCGGCACCGTCTTTCAGCATGTGCTGCTCGTCAACAGCCTGACGGTGATTGAAAATCTCATGCTCGGCGGTGCCTGGTGGCGCCGCCATGACCGCCGCGCCGCGCTCGGCCGGTTTGGCGAAATATCGCAATTGCTCGGCGTCGATATCGACCCGCACGTGCCGGCCGGCCGCCTGTCGCTCGGCCAACAGCAGCAGGTCGAAATCATCCGCGCGCTGTGGCATGGCGGCAATGTGCTGGTCCTCGACGAGCCGACATCGATGCTGACGCCACAAGGCGTGGAGGAGCTCGGCGGCGTCATGCGGCGCCTCGCCGAAGAGGGCGTGGCGATCGTCTTCGTCACCCACAAGCTGCGCGAGGCCTACGCGTTTGGCGACCGCATATCGGTGTTGCGCCGCGGCCGCCTGGTCGGCGGTATCGCGCCCGAGCGCTTGCGCGCCATGGGTGAGGAGGAAGCGACAAACGAAATCATCCGATTGATGTTCGAGGATTCGGATGGCGCCGACGCAAAGACCTTGGTGCGCGAGGGGCATGGCAGGCGCGCGCGCGCCGAATTCGATCGCTCGGGTCCAGCCGCGATCGGGCTAGAGAATGTCGTGACCGCCGCGGCGCCGGGTGAGTGCGCGCTCGGCGGCGTCAGTTTTTCGGTCAGGCCGGGCGAAGTGTTCGGCATCGCCGGCGTCGACGGCAATGGCCAGAAGCATCTCGCCGAGCTGCTCGCCGGCCAGCGCCCGGCACTTTCCGGCACCATCGAGGTGGGCGGCCAGCCGGCCGGCCCGGGCGGCGTTGCGGCGCGCCGGCGCCTCGGCGTGCGCTACATATCCGACGAACGGCTCGGCGAGGCAACCGTTGCCGGACATTCCGTGGCCACCAACCTGGTGCTCAAGGAGATCGGCGCGCCGCCCTATTGGCGGGACGGCATGACCCAATGGCGGCGCATTTTCAGCCATGCCCGCCACGTCATCGAGGAGCACGACATACGCACGCCGTCGGAACATACGCTGCTCGGCCGGCTGTCCGGCGGCAATATTCAAAAGCTGCTGCTGGCGCGTGAAATATCCACCGACGCCTCGGTGGTGATCTTCAACAAACCGACCCATGGGCTCGACCTGCACAATACCCGCCTGGCGCGCCAGCGCATTGTCAAGTCGGCGGAATCGGGCATCGCCACAATCGTCATCTCCACCGAGCTCGACGAACTGCTCGAGCTTTGCCACCGCATCGGCGTCATGTTCGCCGGCGAGCTCCGCGGCATCGTCGACAATCAGGCCGGCGCCGAGGCGCGGATCGGGCGCCTGATGACGGGGGCGAAGGCGGCATGAGCGGTTTGGCGCCGTGATATTTTCCACTTTACGCGTTGTCGTTCCGATCGTTCTGGCGCTCGTCGCCGGCGGCCTGATTCTTCTCGCCCTCGGCAAGGATCCGCTCGCCTATTACGATTTCGTCGTGCAGCGCGGCCTCTTAAGCTGGAGCGGCCTGCAACAGACCATCATCCGTTCCGCGCCCTTGCTGTTGATCGCCGCCGGGCTGATCGTCGCCTTCCGCGCCGGTATCTGGAACCTCGGCGTCGACGGGCAATTTCTGCTCGCCGCGGTCGCCTCCGCCGCCCTGGCGCCGCTTCTCATCGCTGCGCTGCCGTCCTGGCTGACCATCGTTATCTGCTGCGCCGTCTCGGTGCTGGTGGCGATGTCGTGGTCGCTGGTCCCGGCATTTCTGAAAACGCAATACGGGCTGAACGAAATCATCACCACATTGATGATGACCTTCCTCGGTATCAGTTTCGCCAATGTGCTGATCAAACTGCCGTTTAACGATCCCGACAACACGGTGCCGCAGACCATGACGCTGCCGGTGGCCGACCGTTTGGGGCGGCTGTTCGACACCACCATCCATGGCGGCATCATCATCGCCCTGGTCGCCGTGCTCATCACCCACTTCGTCATGACGCGAACGGCGTTCGGGCTGCGCTTACAAATCGTCGGCGCCAATCCGCGCGCCGCCAAACATGCCGGATTGAATGTCGGGCGCCTCACCTACGCGACGTTTGCGCTCAGCGCCGGCCTTGCCGGCCTCGGCGGCGCGGTCGAGATTCTCGGCGTGTGGGGAACCATGCGCGCCGATTGGAATCCGGCCTATGGACTGCTCGTCGTGCCGCTGGTGTTTCTCGCCCGCTTCAACGGCATCGCGGTGATCGCACTGACTTTGTTCTTCGCCATCCTGATGATCGGCGGCGAGAGCGCGTCGCGGCGCTTGGGCGTGCCCAATTTCTATGTCCTTGTTCTGGTCGCCCTGCTGCTCATATTTCTGGCCCTGGTCGAATATCTCGACCATCTGTCGCGCCGGCGCAAAAAGGCCTGAGCGGTGGGCGGGCTTCTCACCGAGACCTTTATCGCCTCGCTGCTGTTCGGCGCCGTGACCGTCGGCATCCCGCTGCTGCTCGCCGGCCTCGGCGAGCAGATCTCGGAAAAGGCCGGGGTGCTCAATATCGGCATCGAGGGCATGATGCTGATGGGCGCCTATGGCGGCTTCGTGGCGGCCTATTACAGCGAGTCCTTCTGGCTCGGCTTCCTCGCCGGCGGCGTCTCGGGCATGGCCGTCGCGGCGCTGATGGTGCTGTTCTGCGTTCTTCTCGGCATGAATCAAATCGTCATCGGCATCGCGCTTACCATCGGTGCCGAAGGGCTGACGGCGCTGCTGCACCATTTCCAGTTCAGCCGCAGCTATCCGCGCCTGTCAGAAGTGCCGACCCTGGATATAGCCGGGCTCAGCGATATCCCGGTGATCGGCCCGGCCCTCTTTGAGCGCCACCCGCTGGTCTATCTCGCCATAGTGCTGGTCGTCGCCATCGCCTGGCTGTTCCGGCGCAGCCATATCGGGCTCAATCTCCAGGCCGCCGGCGACCATCCGGCGGCGCTCGATGCCGCCGGCATCGACGTCAAACTGACGCGCAGCCTTGCCGTGCTCGCCACCGGCCTGCTCGCCGGCATCGGCGGCGCCTTCATGGCTGATGTCGGGGCCGGCCTGTTCGTGCCGTTCATGACCCATGGCGCCGGCTTTATCGCTATCGTTCTCGCCATGCTGGCGCGCGGCAAACCGCTTTGGGTTCTGTTGGGCGCGGCATTGTTCGGCGCCAGCTTGGCGCTCACCACGGCGCTGCAAGTGGCCGGGCTCAACATCCCGACCGACATCGTGCAGATGCTGCCCTTCGCGATGGTGATCGTCGTGTTGGTGCTGTTCGCGCGGCACAGCTACTTACCGCCGGCGCTCGGCCTTCCCTATCACCGGGGGGAACGTTGAGGCGGTTAAGCGCCGTTCGGTATTTCCGCCAGCGCCGCCTCGATGCCGGCGCCGACATCGGCTTTGATGCCGTGTTGGCGCACGGCGGCGCCCAACACGGCGATTGCGGTGACGGCGTAAACCGGCTCGGCCACCGGCCCCATATGGCCGATGCGGATCAGCTTGTCGTAGGTCTCCTTGAGGCCGGCCGAGAGCATCACACCAAATGTTTGGCGCGCCGCGGAGATGATTTGCTCGGTCGTCAAATTGCCGGGGATGGTGACCGCCGTGGTGCTCGGCGCGGCGATCGATTCGCGCGCCGGCCACAGCTCAAGCCCCATCGCCTTGATGCCGGCGCGGCACGCCCGCGCCGTCAGGTCATGGCGCCGCCACACGGTTTCCGGCCCCTCCTGCAAATATTGATCGAAGGCGGCATCGAGGCCGTGCACTTCCGACACCGAGGGCGTGAACGGAAACCCCTCCTCCTTGCGCCACGCATTCTTCCAGTCGAGCAGGCTGAGAATCGATGCCCGGGGCGCGTTTTCGTTGCTCTCCATATGCGTCCAGGCCGCCTCGGTGACGTCGAGGACAGACAGCGCCGGCGATCCGCCGAGGCATTTTCCCGGTCCGGTGATGAATATATCCGTGGCAGCATCAATCGGGTGAACATCCATGCCGGCAAACGAGGAAACCGCGTCGACCAGAAAGAGGGCGCCGTGCGCCTTGACCACCGCGCCGATCTCGTCGATCGGATTGAGGGTGCCCGACGGCGTGTCGTGATGGACGGCGGAGACGATCGTAACATCCGGGTTGGCGCGCAGGGCCTCGGCCACCTGCCCGGCATCGATGGCCTCGTTGTAGGCGACTTCCACTTCCGTCAGCCGCTTGCAATAGCGCGCCGCCCAATAGCCGAAGCCCTTGCCATAGACGCCGGAAGCCAGATTGAGCACCACGTCGTCGGGCGATATCAGCGATGCCGCCGCCGCCTCGATCGCCGCCGCCGGCTCGACCTGCAAAATTAGCGCCGGGCGGTCACTGCGCAGCGCCCGGCCGGCCTTGACGCAGACCTGTTCGTAGAAGTTTAGAAAATAGGGGTCGTAGTGATAGGGAACGGGCCGCGACAATGCTTCCTGAACGCGCGGATAAATCGCCACCGGGCCGGAAGTCAAGGTCATGACAGGCGCCTTGATGGGTGAATTTTCCATGCGCGGGTTCCTCTTCTGTGCCGGGCGCCAATATACCGTGCATCGGGGCGCCGGGTAAGCCATTATCCGATCCGATCAAGGCGAATTTGTTGCCATGTTCAGCAAAGCAATTTTTCAAATCGGGCTGATGGCGCTGGCCATGATGGCGCTGGCCATGATGCCGGGCGCCGGCCTGGCGACCGAGCCAACCGGGCCGAGCGCGCCGGTGCGGCTTGAAATCGTCAACGCGACGGCGGCACCGCACCTGCTGTGCCGGCTCGTGTTGGCCCATTTCGTGACCGAGGACCTGGCGCCGATCGGCGCCGGCGATGAAGCCGTCATCGAGCTCCGGCGCGATGCCGATGATGGCACGCTGATCTACCGGCCGGGCGGCGGCCGGCGCATGGCGGTGGAAAATATACTCTGCGGGCTGGCCGGCAATTGGCAGGCGAGCCGCGCCGATTTAAACCTTGCCGAGCTGCGCGGCGGCCAGCGCGCCCATTTGCGAATCACCTGCGAACGGCCGCAAGCGTTTTCGTGCAAGGCTCGCGGCCGGGCTGAATGAGCCTGTGAGAAGGAAATACAGCGATGATCGAGATTGAAAACGATGCCGATTACCAGGCCTACCGGCGCCGCCTGTTCGATTTCCTGTGGCACGAAGTGGAGCCGCTGGCCGGCGAAATCGAGCGCGGCGGAGAATTTCCCCGCGACAAGCTGTTCCCCCGCTTTCGCGAATTCGGGCTGTGGGGGTTGCTCATACCGCGCCGCCATGGCGGGCTTGGCCTCACCACCAAACAATATCTGCCCATATTGGCCGAGTTTTCGAAGGTCGCCGGCACCGTCCGCGTCCTCCTCCATGTTCACAACACCAGCGCCCGTGCCGTCGCCGCCTATGGCAGCGCGGCGCAGAAAGAAGCGCTGCTGCCGGCCCTGGCGCGGGGCGATTCCTCGCTCACCTTCGCCATCACCGAGCCCAATTCGGGCAGCGGCATGGATGTCGCCTGCCGCGCCCAACGCGACGGCGACGAATGGTGCGTCAACGGCACCAAGCATTACATCACCAACGCCGAATTCGCCGATTTGCACCTGGTGTGCTGCCGCACCGGCGCCCCCGGCGGCTCCGACGGCTCCGGTGACAGGCGCGACAGGCGCGCCCTGAGCGCATTGATAATCCCCACCGACGCGCCGGGTTTTACCATCGAACCGATGCCGCGCCTGATGGGCAACAACGGCCCCTACCACGGCATCCTCCATTTCGAGGATGCGCGCGTGGCGGCGGCGAGCATGATCGGCGGCGAAGGCGACGGGCTCGAGATATTCCTCGGCGAGCTCGAGCCGAGCCGCGCCTTCGTCGCCGCCTCCTCGCTCGGCGCCGCCGAGCGCGCGCTCGAGATCGCGCTCGATTTCGCCAAGCGGCGGGTGACGTTCGGCAAGCGCATCGCGGCGCGGCCCTCGGTGCAGGCCGAGCTTGCCGAGATGGCGCGCGACGTCTATGCGCTGCGTCTCATTCTCGAAGATGTGGCCGGCAAGATCGACCGCGGCGAGGATTGCGCCCTCGAAGCCTCGATCGCCAAGCTGAGCGGCCTCGAGACGGTCATGCGGGTAACCGACAAGGCGCTCGACGTCGTCGGCGGGCGCGCCTATTTCAGCGACTATCCCTATCCGCTCGAGCGCATCTACCGCGAGGCGCGCATCAATCTGGCCGAGGAAGGCACGCCCTCGATCCAGCGCCTGGTGATGGCGCGCGCGCTCCTGGAATTACCGGCGCCGCTCGCCATCGGCACCCTCGGCGCGCCCTACCAGCCGGCCGGAACCGACCCGGCGCTCGGCCAAAATGTGCCGCCCGATCTGTCCTACGCGCATGATCCCGAGATGCCGGATTGACCCGCCGCGCCGCCGCGCGGGCCTCGGCCCCATCGGAGTGAGGCCGGGGATTGACATGAAATTCAAACAAGTGTTTGGTCAGCGCACGGGCCGGCAGGGGCCGCAAACAGCAATAATTGGAGAGTGCGGGGATGTTGTCCGTTCCTAAGCAGGAATTGAATGGCCAGTTCGCCATGTTGCCCATGGACGAGGTGCATTTCGGCGCGGGCAGCGTCGCCAAGCTGGCGCCGGCGTTGGAGCAATATGGCGTCGAGCGTGCCGTCATCGTCACCGGCAACAGCCTGGCGCAAAAAACCGATCTGGTGGCGCGCGTCGAAAGCGCCGCCGGCGGGCGCGCGGCCGGTGTGTTCAGCGCGACGAGCCAGCATGTGCCGCGCGAGACGGTCATTGCGGCGGCCGATTTCGCCCGTTCCAAGAATGCCGACGCCATCATCAGCTTCGGCGGCGGCACGCCCAACGACACCGCCAAGGCGGTGACCATCTGCATCGCCGAAGGCATTACCGAGCCGGACGGCCTCGACGCGGTGCGCATCAAGTTCGAATATCCCGACAAGCTCGAGATTCCCTCCCTCTCGGCCGACCCGCTGCCGATGTTCGCCGTCCCGACGACGCTCTCGGCCGGCGAGTTCACCTTTTTCGTCGGCATCACCGACCGGGCGCGCCAGGTGAAGGATCTCTATCTCGACAAGCGCATCACCGCGAAGAGCGTCTTTCTCGATCCCGACCTGACCTTGGCGACGCCGGAGCGCCTGTGGCTCGGCACCGGCATGCGCGCCGTCGATCACTGCATCGAGGCGATGTGCTCCTCGACCCATCAGCCATTTACCGACGCGCTGGCCTATCGCTCGCTCGCCATGCTGGTGCGCTATTTGCGCGAGACCAAAGCGGACCCCACCGATATGGCGGCGCGCGGGCAAACAATGGTGGCGGCCTGGATGTCTGTTTGCGGTCTTGCCAGCGTGACGCTCGGCCTCAGCCACGGCATCGGCCATCAATTGGGGGCGCGCTGCAACGTGCCGCACGGCGAGACCTCGGCGGTGATGATGCATAATGTGATGGCCTTCAACCGCCGGGAGACATTGGCACAGCAGGCCTGGGTAGCCGAAGCGATGGGCGTGGATATCAGCGCCATGAGCGAGGAAGAGGCCGCCAAGGCCGCCGCCGATGAAGTGCTCAAGCTGGTGCGCGACGATCTGGGTCTGCCGTGGCGGCTCCGTGATGTCGGCGTCGGCGAAGAGGATTTCGACGGCATCGCCAAGGATGCGCTGGAGGATTTGATCGTCGCCTCCAATCCGCGCAAGGTCGAATCCAGGGACCAGGTCATCGAGCTTCTCAAAGGCGCGTGGTAATCACCGCCAATCACAAGAAACCGGGAGAGCAAGTATGAGCTACCGCATTGCCGTCGATACCGGCGGCACCTTTACCGATGTCGTCGTCGCCGATGCGGACGGCCGCTTGACCGTCGGCAAGGCGCTGACCACGCCCGAGCGCACCTATGACGGTTTTTCCGGCGCGCTCGCCAATGCGGCGGAGAATATCGGCGTGCCGGTCGAGAGCCTGCTCGGCGACAGCGATGTCCTGATCTACGGCACCACGCGGGCGACCAATTCGATCATCGAGAACAAGACCGCCAAGACCGCCTTGCTGGTGACCGAGGGCTTTCCCGATACCCTGCTCTACCGCCAGGGCGGCAAGCGCGAGCCGCTCAATCTGGCGATGGAATTCCCGCCGCCTTACGTGCCGCGCCGCCTCACCTTCGAGATTCCCGAGCGCATCAATGCCGAGGGCGGCGTCGAGACCACGCTCGACGAGGCGGCGGCGCGTGCCGTCATCGAAGGCCTGCCATTGATGAATATCGAGGCCGTTTCGGTCAGCCTGTTATGGTCGATCGTCAATCCCGACCATGAAACGCGGCTCGGCGAGTTGATCGGCGAAATCATGCCGGGCATTCCCTATACGCTGTCGCACCGGCTCAACCCGATCATCCGCGAATATCCGCGCACCTCCTCGACCGCCATCGACGCATCGCTGAAGCCGCTGATGCAGAGCCATCTCAGCGAATTCGAGAGCGACCTTCGCGGCGCCAACTATCGCGGCGAGATCCTGGTCAGCGCCTGCTCGGGCGGCGTCATGCATGTCGAGGATGTCGTCGAGAAGCCGATCTACACGGTAAAATCGGGGCCGGCGATGGCGCCCCTGGCCGGTATCGCCTATGCCGAGGCCGAGGGTGAGGGCAATGACGTCATCATCGTCGATACCGGCGGCACCACTTTCGATGTCAGCCTGGTGCGCGCCGGGCAGATCAAATTCACCCGCGAGACCTGGCTGCTCGGCGAATGGATCGGCCACAATCTCGGCCTCTCCTCGGTCGATGTCAGGAGCGTCGGCGCCGGCGGCGGCTCCATCGCCTGGATCGATTCGGGCGGCTTGTTGCGCGTCGGCCCGAAGAGCGCCGGCGCCGTTCCGGGCCCGGCCTGCTATGGCCAGGGTGGCGCCGATGCGACGGTCACCGATGCCGCCGTGGTGCTCGGCTATATCGATCCCGACTTCTTCCTCGGCGGGCGCATGGCGCTCGATGTGGCGGCGGCCAAGAGCGTCATCGGCGCCATTGCCGCCCAAAGCGAGATGAGCGCCGAGCAGGCGGCCTTCGCCATCATCACCATCGCCGGCGAACAGATGATCAAGGCGATCCAGGAAATCACCGTGCAGGACGGCGTCAATCCGGCCGAGAGCATTCTCGTCGCCGGCGGCGGTGCCGCCGGCCTCAACATCCTGCCCATCGCCAAGGCGCTGGGCTGCGCCAAGGTGCTGGTGCCGAGTACCGCCGGGGCGTTGAGCGCCTGCGGCGGGCAATATTCCAATATCGCCGCCGAATTCAGCGCCAGCCAATATACCCATTCGGGCAATTTTGATTTCGCCGGGGTGGAACGTGCCCTGGGCGGCATCCGCCGCCAGATCGCCGAATTCAGCGACCAGCTGCGCGGCCGCGGCGTCGACAGATTCGAGAGCGAATTTTTCGTCGAGGCGCGTTACATCAATCAGCAGTGGGAAATGGAATTCGCCATGCCGCTGGAGAAGATCGAAAATGCCGCCGATGTCGAGGCGCTGGTGAACCAATTCCACGACGTGCATTTTCGCCGCTATGCGGTCAAGGAAGAGGGCGGCGCCATCGAATGCGTCAATTGGAAGGGCCGGCTGACGGCCATTCTCGACAAGCCGACACTGCCGCGCGAAGCCGCGGGCGATGACAAGGCGGCCAAGGCCAAGCGCATTTCCAAAACCCATTTCGGCGGCGGCGAGGCCGTCGACGCGCCGGTCTATGTCGGCACCGATCTCAACCCCGGCGCCGAGATTGCCGGGCCGGCGATCATCGAGGAGCCGACCACGACCATCGTGGTCTATCCGGGCGCCACGGCGCGGGTGACGGAGCGGCGCAACTATGTGCTGGAAACCGAACCCGAGAGAAGCGCGTAAGGGAGCATATGATGGCGAATTCCGAAGCAAAATCCGGGACCGGCGCCAAGCCGAGCCAAGACAACCGTTTCGATCCCGTGCTGCTGGCGGTGATGGCCAACCGCATGGAAGCGGTGTGCCGGGAAATGACCAACACCATGTTGCTGGCGGCGCGCTCGTCGGTGATCGGCATGGCGCGCGATTTCTCCTGCGCGGTGATCACTTCCGAGAACGAGATCCTGGCGGTGGCGGAAGGTTTTCCGATCCACGTCTGGGGCATGAACATCCAGACCGAATCGATGTGCGATCTGCATCCGGATTTCAAGCAAGGCGATGCCTTTCTGCACAACGATCCCTATCTCGGCAACACCCATGCCGCCGATCACACCATCATCGTGCCGGTCTTTTTCGGCGGCGAGCATATGTTTTCGGTCGCCGTCAAGGCGCATCAGGCGGATATCGGCAACAGCCTGCCGACCACCTATATGGCGCCGGCGGCCGATGTCTATCACGAGGGGGCGCTGATTTTTCCCTGCGTCCAGGTGCAGGATGAATACGCCGATATCGACGACATCATCCGCATGTGCAAGCGCCGCATCCGGGTGCCGGACCAATGGTATGGCGATTATCTCGCCGCCGTCGGCGCGGCCCGCATCGGCGAGCGCAGCCTCAAGGCATTCGTCGAAAAATACGGCATGGAGACGGTGCGCGATTTCGTCCGCGAATGGTTCGACTATTCCGAACGGCGCTGCATCGACGCCATCAGAAAATTGCCCAAGGGGCTGCTTCGCGGCCAGCAAACCCACGATCCGATGGAGCCCTGGGTGCCGGAGGGCATACCGGTCGGGCTGACCATCGATATCGATCCGGACGCGGCCAAGGTGACGGTCGATCTGCGCGACAATATCGACTGTATCCCGGCCGGCCTCAACCTCACCGAGAGCACCTCGACGATGGCGGCGGCGCAGGGAATCCTGACCTGTCTGGGCGAGGATCTGCCGCCCAATTCGGGCAGCCTCAGGCGAATCGATGTGCTGCTGCGCGAGAATTGCGTCGTCGGCATACCGAAATTCCCGCATAGCTGCTCGGTGGCGACGACCAACCTGACGGATCTGATCGTCAACGTCACCCAGTCCGCCTTCGCCGAGCTCGGCGACGGGCACGGCTATGCGCATGGCAATTATTGCAACTCGGCCGCCGCCGGCGTCGCCTCGGGCACCGATTGGCGGCGCGGCGGCGAGGCCTATATCAATCAGATGTTCATGATGGGCGGCGGCGGCGGCGCCTCGGCGACTTGCGATGGCATGCATTATCTCTTCGTGCCGGTGGCCGCCGGCCTCTTGTACCGCGACAGCGTCGAGATCAACGAGCAGCGCTTTCCGATCAAGATCGATGCGATGGGCATCAGCACCGATTCGATGGGCCATGGCCGGCGCCGCGGCGGGCCGGCGACGCAGGTGATCATGGGGCCGCGCAAGGACGAGATGAAGATTCTCCATGTCTGCAATGGCCTCGCCAGTGCGCCCAAGGGCGTGCGCGGCGGCACCGGCTCGAAGCTCGGCGGCAATGTAAAAATCGCCAAGGACGGTACGGAGACGAAATACCCCGCCGTGATGATCTGCGAGCTTGCCGAAGGCGACAGGCTGCGCGCCAACGATCAGGGCGGCGGCGGTTACGGCGATCCGCTCGAGCGCGAGGTCGAACGCGTGCTCATGGATGTCGCCGAGCGTTATGTCTCGTCGGAGACCGCGCGCGATATCTATGGCGTGGTGATCACCGGCGAGGTCGCCGATGACAGCCTGGCGGTGGATGGTGCGGCGACCGAAGCGCTGCGCGCCGAAATGCGCGCCTGACGGCTTCTTGGCATTAAACCTGCACGCAGGAGAGAAGGTGCCTCGTATAGGGGTGGCGCGGCTCGGCGAACAGCGCTTGCGTCTGATTGGCCTCGACGATGCGCCCCGCCTGCATCACCGCGACGCGGTCGCAATAATGCGCGGCGATGCCGAAATCCCCGGTGATGACGAGCCGCGCCGTGCCTGATTCGCGCGCCAGATTGCGCGTCAGATCCAACACCTGGCGCTGAATGGTGACGTCGAGCCCGGCGGTGGGTTCGTCGGCGATCAACAGGCGCGGGCGGTACATCAGGGCCAGCGCGAGACAGACGCGCTGCGCCATGCCGCCGCTCAATTCATGCGGATAGGCGCCGAGGCGCAGCTCCGGGTCGGTGATGCCGACCATTTCCAGCAATTCGATGGCGCGCGCCAGCGCCGCCTTGGTGGCGATCTTCTCATGCGCCTGGAGGGCGCTGACCAGCATCGCACCGACCGTGGTCAGCGGGTTGAGTTGCGATTTGGCGTTGGGCAGGATGGCGGCGATTTCGCGCGAGCGCAGCTTGCGCATCTCGCGCTTTTCCATGCCGACAAGATTGGTCTCGCCGTAATGCACCGTGCCGGAGGTCACTTCGAGGGGATAGGGCAGCAGCTGCAGGACGGCTTTCACCAGCACCGATTTGCCGGAGCCGGATTCGCCGACGATGGCCATGCTTTCGCCGGGCGCCAGCGAGAACGAGATGTCGCTGATCAATTCCTGGCCGCCGGCATCGCCGACCGCGACGCGCAGATTCGCCACCGCGAGGACCGGCGTTTCGCCGCCCGGCGCCGCACTTAAAGCGCTCGGTAGCGCCGCTGCCGCCGTTTCGCCGCCGCCGCGGCCACTTTCGAGCGCGGCGGTGCGGCGGCGGTCGACATCCTTGCGCACCGCGCGTGGCTCCATCGCCAGGTTCAGTATCTCGCCGAATATGCCGAACGAGAACACCGTAAGGCCGAGTGCCACGCCCGGGAACAGCGCCGGCCACCATTGTTCGATGATGAGGTATTTGGCGCCGGAAGCGATCATCGCGCCGAGCTCTGGCGTCGGCGGCCGCACCCCGGCGCCGACGAAGCTCAGCCCCGCCGTCAACAGGATGGCAAAGCCGACGGTGACCGAAACCTGCACCATCACCACCGGAAAGGCGTTGGGAAAAATATGCCGGAAGCCGAGCCGCATCTCGGTGTTGCCGACGGCGCGCGCCGCCTCGGAGAACGGCCGCTGCACCAGGCTGAGCACCTCGGAGCGCACCAGGCGGATGAATACCGGCGTGTTGACGAAGGCGATGGCGATGATGATGTTGGTGATGCTGCCGCCGAACACCGCCACCAGCACCATGGCGAAGACGAACACCGGAAAGGATTGCATGACTTCGAGGAGGCGCATGAAGGTTTCGGCGAAGGCCGTGGCGCCGGCCTTGCCGCGGCTCTCGTAAAGCGCGACGAGAACGCCCAGCGGCGCGCCGAGGACGACCGATATGAAGGTCGCCACGACGCCGATGACGACATCGGTGCGCGGCGCCGCCAGCACCCGCGAGAAGATGTCCATGCCGTTTTCATCGGTGCCCAGCCAATGTTTTCCGCCCGGCGGCAGGAGGCGCGACAACGGGTCCGCCGTCTCGGTCGGGAAGGGCGCGAGATAGGGGCCGAAAATGGTCAGAAAGAGGATGCCGAAGAAGATGCCGAGCACGCCGAGCTGCCATTTCGGCAGGCTCCTGAGCGTGCGTTTGATGCGCAGCCACATATGCCGCTACAGCGCTTGGCGGCCGGTCATCGCGACCCCACCGCCTTGATGCGCGGGTCCATGGCGAACTGCACCAGGTCGACGGCGAGATAGACCAGCATGGTGAAAATGGCGGCGAACGAGACGAAGCCCTGCAGCGGCGCGTAATCCGCGGTGACGATCGCCTGTACCGCATATTGCCCGAGCCCGGTGAGGTTGAACACCGTCTCGACCAGCACGGCGCCGCCCAAGAGGAACATCACCACGACGCCGGTGATGACGATGGTCGGCCCCGAAGCGACCCGCGCGGCGCGCAGAAACACGGTGCGCGGCTTGATGCCGACGGCCTCGGCATAGACCGTGTAATCGGCCTGTAGCGCGCCCTCCATCTGGCTCCTGAGCATCTTGAAGATGGGCGCGCCATAGACGAAAGCGAGGGTGAAAACGGGCATGACCAAATGCCAGGCGCCGGACCAGAAATTATCGATATCGCCGGCGATCAGCGAATCGATGAGCACCGAGCCGGTGACGAAGGGCGATTCGAAATCGAGAATGCCGAGCCGCCCCTCCGGCCCTGGAAGAATTCCGGCATGGGTGAAGAATGCAAAAATAAGCACCAGTCCGAGAAGGAAGTCGGGCAGCGCGCCGGCCAGCATGCCGTAGCCGAAGGTGATATTCTGAAAGAACCTGACGATGCGGTTTTTGGTGTGGCTGGCGGTGATGATGGCGAGCGGCACCAGGAACAGAAAAACCAGGATCAGCGCCAGGGTGATGATTTCGATGGTGACGGGAATGCGCTGAATGAGGTCGTCGAGCACATAGGTATTGTTGACCCAGGATTCGCCGAGGTCGCCGGTGAAGGCTTTTTCGAGCCAGGCGCCATATTGCTCGAATATGGGGCGGTCGAGCAGCCATTTTTCGCGCAGCGCCTCGACCGCCGATTCGGGCGCCAGCGGCCCCAGCGACATGCGCGCCGGGTTGCCCGGCAACATGCGGACGAGCACGAAGGTGATCAAAGAGATCAGCACGATCTGCGGAATCAGAAAGACAAATCTGAGGCCGAGATAGGCGGCAAAACGCATTCAGATTGTTCCCGGCGGCTAAACTATGGGCGTGCGTAGGAGCGCGTGAATGGGATTGTCGAAAAGGCGCGCCGCCCGCGGCGCTGTCGGGCCGCGGGTGGCGCGGTCTCGTTTACTCCGCGATGGTCATCTCGTTGACGTGGTAATATTGCGTCGTATACCAGCGGAACCCGCTGACCTTGCGCGACAGGCCGACGGCGAAATAATGCTCGCCGATCCAGCCGAGCGGGGCCAGGTCGTGGATATATTCCTGGATGCCTTCATGCGCCGCGATGCGCGCACCCGGCTCGACCACACCTTCGCCGTCCTTCAAGGTCTGATCGACCTTGGGATCGGAGAAATTATGGTAGTTGACCAGGGCGCCGGTCGGCCAAACCAGCTTCAAGGCATAGTTGATGTCGGGCTGGATCGGCATATCGGTCCACAGCGCCAGCGAGCCTTTCTTGCTCTGCACGGTATCGGACCATGCGGCGGTCGGCAGTTTCTTCAATGTGAGATTGATGCCGGCCTTCTTGAAATCGCTCTGCAGCAGGATCGAGATGGATTCCTGGGCGGCGTCACAGACGCAGAATGAAAGCTCGGCGTCGAAGCCGTTTGGAAATCCCGCTTCGGCCAGAATCCGCTTCGCCTTGGCCGGGTCGAAATCATATTTGAGCCAATTCTCATAGCCCGGATAGGTGCTCGGCATGACGCCCTGCCAATTGTTCATCATGCCGTGATAGATGTTTTTGACGATGGCCTCACGGTTGATCGCGTGGTTGATCGCCTGGCGCACTTTGACATTGTCGAAGGGCGCCATCTCATTGTTGATCATCACCCACATCGATTGGTTGCCGCGCACGGCGACACCGCGCGCCTTGTCCGACGCGGCGAGCGCCACGATCTCGTCCGGCGTCAGCCCTTCGGCCATGTGAATCTTGCCCTGTTGCAGGAGCGCCACCCTGTTGGCCGATTCCGGCACCACCAGATAGATGATCTTCTTGATCTCGGGCGCGCCGCGCCAGTAATTCTCGTTCGCCTCCATGACAACGCGCTTGCCCGGCGACCATTCGGTGACGCGGTAGGCGCCGAATCCGCCGCCATTGGTCGCCACCCATTTGTTGGCCCACGGATCGTCCTCGGTGGCGTTCCTCTTCATCTCGGTCGAATCGAGCCAGGGGTTGTAATAATTGGTCAGCGCCTTGCAGGCCAGCGGCATGCCGGCCGAGGAGGTGATCTCGACGGTATATTTGTCGATCTTCCTGTAGCCGCCGCTCTCCGGCGGGTTGATCGTCTGGCCCGGCATGTTGACCAGGAATTCGAGGAAATTGTTGATCGCGCCGGTCGCCTTGCCGCGCTCGATGCGCCACAGGATATCGTCGGCGGTGAACTCGTTGCCCCACGGTGAAATCACACCTTCGCGGATATGGTAGACGGCGCGCTTGCCGTCGGCGTCGAGATCGCATTTTTCGATGATTCCGGGAATCAGCTTCTTCTGCCCGATATAATCGGGATATTTGAAGCCGGGGATGGTCGAGGGGTCCCAATCGTCGCCGGTCGAGAAGGGAAAATCGATCCACTCCCAACTCATGCCATCCTCCAGCACCTGGGCGCCCATGCTCCAGGTTTGCGGGCTGACATGCTTGTCGACATCGATGCCCTGCGGCAGGGCGCCGATGGCGATGACCATCGTATCCTCGCCGGCCTTGGCCATGCCCGGCACGAGAGACGTGCCGGCGGCGATGAGCGCGGCGGCGGCGCCCAACAGGCCGCGTTTAATGAGAACTCCCAGCTTCATGATTAGATCTCCCTCTTGGTTGCTTTGTTGAACCGGTTCGATGCGCTAATGAACGATCATTTGTTTTATTAAGCTAAACCTATCACCTTCGGAAAATAGCGGTCAACAAACGGCCACGGGTCAGCGGCGGCGGCGCGCCATCAAGCCTGGGTGCTGGCCGCGACGTCGCGCCACCGGCGGCAGGCGGAAAAATGGTCGGGCTCGATCTCGACCATCGGCGGAACCTCGCTCATGCAGGCATCCTGGCGGATCGGGCAGCGGCCATAGAGCGGGCATTCGGGCTTGGGGTTGATGGCGGTGGGAATTTCACCCTCGATGACATAGGGGTCCGGCGCCCGTTCCGGATCCGGGAACAGCACGGCGGAAAGCAGCGCCCGGCTATAGGGGTGGCGCTGGCTGTGCATGATGATATCGGTCGGCGCATGCTCGACGATATGGCCGAGATACATGATGGCGATGCGATGGCTGATCTTGGCGACCGAGGTCAAATCATGCGAAATGAAAATATAGGCGGTGCCCAGCTCGTGTTGGATTTTCCGCAACAGCTCGAGAATTTCCGCCCGCGCCGAGGGGTCGAGCATCGAGGTCGGCTCGTCGAGCACGACGAATTCGGGCTTGGTCGCCAGCGCCCGCGCGATGCCGACGCGCTGCTGTTCGCTGGCCGTCAGATCGGCCGGATAATAATGGTAGAAATGCTCGCTCAGTCCGACCAGGCGCATCATCTCCGCCACCCGCTCGGCGCGCTCGGCGCGTTTCATGCCGTGCAGGGTGAGCGGCTCTTCAACCGTTTGCGAAACCGTCAGGCGCGGGTTGAGCGAGCCGAACGGGTCCTGGAAGACGAGCTGCATATTGGTGCGCAAATCGCGCAGACGCTTGGCGTCGAGTTCGGTGATGTCCTCGCCGTCGAGGATGATACGGCCCTCGGTCGGCTCGATGAGGCGCAGAATGCAGCGCCCCACCGTGGTTTTTCCCGAGCCGCTCTCGCCCACCAGGCCCAATGTTTCGCCGCGCTTCAAACTGAACGAGATATTGTTCACCGCGATCAGGTCGGCGTCCTTGGCGATGACGAAAATCTTGGTGAGATCCTCGACTTCCAGCATGTTGGTCATGATCGGCGCTCCCCCGCGCGGCGCCCGATCGGCGCCGCCGCGCTCATCAATAATCCACTTCGCCGGCGATTGCCAATCAGCACGAAAGTCCCGCTTCATGCCCTTCATGGATGGCGGCGGCCATGTTGCGCGGCGCCCGGCAATCGCCGACCGTGTGCACGGCAAGCCCGAGCGCGGCTAAATCACCCGCCAATTCAGCGCTGGCTCCACGCGGCGTCGCATAGGCCAGGCACGACACATCGCCGATTTCGCCTTCGTCGCCATTGAGGGCGTTCTGGTAGGTGAGGCGCGTCCCGTCGAGCGCCGTTGGCAGGCTGAGCGGGACGATCTCGACGCGCAACGCGGCGAGGCGGCGAAACACGCCGATCAGCGAGATATAATTGACCTTGGAGCCGATCGTCGGGCGCGGGGTCATGATGACCGTCCTTTCGAAACGCGCGGCGAACAGTTCGGCGGCGGCATATACCGCGGCGCCGTGGTCCTGATCGAAGAGGATGGCGGTGCCATCGCGGCTTTCTTGCGAATCGAGCAGGCCCGAAGCGACGCTTTTGAGGTCGTGCGCATCCGCGCCCGGCGCCAGGCTTGCCGGCCAGGCCGGCGCCGCGCCGCTGGCGAGAATCACTTTGTCGGGCTCGAGGGCGGCGATCTCCCCGGCGCCGGCACGCCTGCCGAGATGCATCTCCACGCCGGCATCGGCGGCGCGGGCGCATTGAAAATCGATGGCGTCGGCGATGTCGGCGCGCCCGGGCAGGCGGGATTCCCATAGCGCGCCGCCGCCGGGCTGAGGCGAAGCGCCGAACAGATGCACCTCATGGCCGCGCGCGGCGGCGATCCACGCCGCTTCCAGCCCGGCGACGCCGGCGCCGATGACGGCGATGCGTTTGGCTTTCGCTGCCCTCCCCGGCGCCCAGCCGATTTCATCGCGGCTCGCCAATTCGGGATTGTGCACGCAGATCATGCCGCGCCCGGCATGGATTTCGCCCCAGCAATAATTGCAATAGATGCAGGGGCGAATCTCGCCCTCGCGCCCGTCACGCGCCTTGTTGGCCCAGGCGGCGTCGCTCACCAGGGCGCGGCTGAAGCCGACCAGATCGCCGCAGCCCTCGACCAGCGCCTGCTCCGCCGCCGCCGGCGATTCGATGCGCCCGAGCGTCACCGTCGGCACGCCGGCGCACAGTTTGCGCATGCGCGCATGGAGATGCAGATAGGGGCGCTTTTGGAAATGCATGTCGGGCAAATGATTTTCCAGGCTGGGGCTGGAATTGCCCTGGCTGAAGGCGAAATAATCGAGCCCGCCGCCGGCCATAAAGAGCTTGACGATCTGCTCCGCCTCGGCCGGGTCGATGCCGCCGGCGACGCCCTCGTCGCAGGGCATTTTGAGGCCCATCAGCAGGCCGGCGCCGCAGCGCTGGCGGATGCCGCTGATCATCTCGCGCACGAAGGTCAGGCGGCCTTCGCGGCCGCCGCCATATTTGTCGTCGCGGTCGTTGGAGAAGGGCGACATGAACTGGGTGAGCAGATAGCCATGCGCGCCGTGCAGCTCGACGCCGCTGAAGCCGGCGCGCTGCAGCCGTTCGGCGGCATCGACGAAGCTTTCGATCATTTCCTCGATCTCGCCCAGCGTCATCTTGTGCGGCACCGTCCAGCTCAGCGGGTCGGGCCGCGCCGAGGCGCTCACCGGCGTCGCCAGCGGGCTCCACAATTGCTGCCGCCCGACATGGCCGAGCTGCCCGACGAGGCGGCAATCCTCCTCTTCGACCGCCGCCGCCCAGCGCTTGAGCGCATCGAGATTACCCTCGTCGAAAACGCTCACCAGGAACGGATTGGCCAGTGATGTGTGGTGCACCGGCATCAACTCGGTCACAATCATCGCCGTGCCGCCCGCCGCCCGCGCCCGGTGATATTCGATCAGCCGTTCGCTGGGCCTGGTGTTGGCGCCATAGCCGGTGACCGTCGCGGTATGAACGGTGCGGTTGCGCAAATCGTGGGCGCCGAGGCGGAGCGGCGAGAAAAGCGTGGGATAAGCCATGACGGAATCGGCCGCGCGAAGGTTGAGATTGGCGGCGATAGTGAAGGCATCGGCGCGATGAAGCAATTCGACTATGTCATCGTCGGCGCCGGCACCGCCGGCTGCGTGCTCGCCAACCGCCTCAGCGCGGAGGCCGGGGTCTCGGTTCTGCTGCTCGAGGCGGGCGGGCCGTACCGCCATCCGATGCTGCCGATTCCGATGATGGCGGGGCTTTCCTATTTCGTGAAATCGACCAATTGGAACTATCAAAGCGCGCCCGAGCCGCATCTGGACGGCCGGCGCATCGCGTGGCCGCGCGGCAAGGTGCTGGGCGGCACCTCGGCCATCAACGGCATGATGTATATGCGCGGCCACCGGCGCGATTACGATGGCTGGGCCGAATCCGGCCTCAAAGGCTGGTCCTATGAAGAGGTTCTGCCTTATTTCAAGCACGCCGAGGGGCACCGCGAACGGCGCGATGAATATCACGGCAATGACGGCCCCTTCACCGTTACCCGCGCGAAATCGGACAACCCCCTCTATGACGTTTTTCTCGACGCCTGCCGCCAGGCCGGCCACGGCGAGACCGACGATTTCAACGGCGCCCGGCAGGAAGGCATGGGGCGGCAGGATTTCAACATCGAGAAGGGGCGCCGGGTATCGAGCGCCACCGCCTATCTCGAGCCGGTGCGCCGGCGCGCCAATCTGAAGACCGCCATGCGCGCCCATGCCACGCGCCTGCTCGTCGAAGGCGGGCGGGCGGTCGGCGTCGAATATGCCCAAGGCGGCAGGGGCGGGCGCAAGGAGACGGCGCATGCGGCGCGCGAGATCATCCTGTGCGGCGGCACGGTAAATTCGCCGGCCCTCTTACAGCTCTCCGGCATCGGCGATGGCGCGATGCTGAAGGCGCTCGGTATTCCGCTCACCGCCGAGCTTCCCGGCGTCGGCGAAAATCTTCAGGATCATCTCGGCGCCTATGTGCAAAACCACTGCCTCGAGCCGGTGACCCTCTACCGCCTGTTCCGCGCCGACCGCGCCCTCCTTGCCCTGCTCCGCGTCTGGCTGTTTGCCAACGGTCCCGCCGCCTCGGTCGCCCTCGAAGCCGGCGGCTTTCTGCGCACCCGGCCGGAGCTTGAAATTCCCGATATTCAGATCACTTTCATCCCCGGCCTTTCGCTCGATACGACGCGCGCCAAGCAGGGGCGGCACGGCTTCCTCACGCATTTTTATCTGGCCCGCCCGGCGAGCCGCGGGCGGGTGGCGATCGCCTCCGCCGATCCCTTCGCCCCGCCCCGCATCGAGCCCAATTCCATGGCCGAGGCGGCCGACCGGCGGGTGATGCGCGACGGCGTGCGGCTGGTGCGCAATATCATGGCCCAGCCCGCCTTCGCGCGTTATCGCGGCGGCGAAATATCGCCGGGCGCCGGCGTCGACAGCGATGACGGCATCGATGACTGGCTGCGCGCCAACGCCACCACCGTCTGGCATCCGGTCGGCACCTGCAAGATGGGAAACGGCGGCGATGCGGTGGTCGATGCCGAACTGCGCGTGCATGGGGTGGCGGGCCTGCGCGTCGTCGACGCCTCGGTGATGCCCGAAATCATCGCCGGCAACACCGCCACGCCGACCGTCATGATCGCCGAAAAGGCGGCGGATATGATATTGGGCCACCCGCCGCGCGGATGAAAAACATGACCGGCGCGGCGGACAGCGCATAAAGCATAAAGGAGACAAGGCGATGGACAACTGGCTGAAGGCGGCACTGGATTACATCCCGCGATGGCTCGAATATCAGATGCGGCTCACCGACCAGCCCGGCTGTGCCGTCGCCGTCGCCCTTAAGGGGCGAATCGTCTTGGAGCAGGCGTTCGGTGTTGCCGATATCTCGACCGGCCGCCGCCTGACGCCGCGCCACCGCTTTCGCGTCGCCTCGCATTCCAAGAGTTTCACGTCGGCCGCCGTCTTTAAACTGCGCCAAGCCGGCCGGCTTCGCCTCGACGATGCGGCCGGCCGCTATGTCGACGGCTTGCACCCGGTGGTGGCCGAGGCGACGCTCAGCCAATTGCTGTCGCACGGCGCCGGCCTGATCCGCGACGGCGAGGATGCCGGGCAATGGCAGGACCGGCGGCCGTTCCTAGGCGAATCGGAGCTGCGCGCGGCGCTCCGCGAGCCACCGGTGATCGACGCCGGCACGCGGCTCAAATATTCCAATCACGGCTTTGGCCTGGTCGGCCTGATCATCGAGGCGGTGACCGGCGAGCCCTATTGCGATTGGGTGAGGCGTGAAATCGTTGGCGCCGCCAGGCTGCGCGAAACCGAGCCCGACGGACCGGCGGCGCGCGGCGTCAAAGTGGCGCGCGGGCACAGCCGCGCCCTCCCGCTCGGCCGCCGGCTCATCGTGCCCGGCGACAACCCGACCAATGCGCTGGCGCCGGCAACCGGATTCATGTCGACGGCGAGCGATCTCGCGCGCTTCTTCGCCAGCCTCGACCCGGCGGCGAAGACGAGCATCCTCACGCCCGCCAGCCGCCGCGAAATGATTCACCGCCAGTGGCGCGACGTTCACGCCGGTGCCGAAAGCCATTACGGCCACGGCATCATGATGGGCAAAGCCGGAGACTGGGAGTGGTTCGGCCATGCCGGCGGCTTCCAGAGTTGCCACAGCCGCACCATCGTTGTGCCCGGCCGCGGCCTCGCCGTTTCGATCCTCACCAACGCCATCGATGGACCCGCCTGGGCGTGGTCCGATGCGCTCATCCATATCCTCCAGACCTTCGCCGGGCGCGGCGCAGCCACCGCCAAGACGCGCGATTGGGCGGGCCGCTGGTGGAGCCTGTGGCGCACCCTCGACTTCGTCCCGATGCGCGATCACGTGCTGGTCGGCGATCCCGCATTAGCGGTACCGTTCACGGATGCCAGCGAGATCGCCGTCAACAAGCGCGACAACGGGACAATCCGCCGGGCGACCGGCCTGGCGAATTTCGCCGAGCAAGCCCGCCTGGTGCGCGGCGGCGACGGCCGCGTGCGGCAAATCTGGTTCG
Organism: uncultured Alphaproteobacteria bacterium; assembly: GCA_913053235.1. GTDB lineage: Bacteria > Pseudomonadota > Alphaproteobacteria > UBA828 > UBA828 > PTKB01. Next base: position 21,599 of record CAJXFT010000006.1, on the reverse strand, counting down.
GCGGCACCAAATATTTGTCCGAGAAAGGAATGGCCGCCGAGCTGAAACGAAAATACGGCGGCTAGGACGCGGCCTTCGGAACTATTCGAACCGATCGAGAATTTTGGCCAGATTGTCGACGCTGCGGTCGATATTGTTGAGCTTGTCCAAACCGAACAGGCCGAGCCGGAAGGATCGATAATCCTCCGGTTCGTCGCATTGGAGCGGTACGCCGGCGGCGATCTGCATGCCCAACTCGGCAAACTTCCTGCCGTTTTGAATCTCGCTGTCGCCGGTATAGCTGACCACCACGCTCGGCGCCTGAAAGCCTTCCGCGGCAACGCTCTCATAACCTTTGCCGACCAGCAGGGCGCGCACTTTCTCGCCGAGCTCCCATTGTTCGGCGCGGACCTTGTCGAAGCCGTATTTCTCGGTTTCCAACATGGCGTCGCGGAACTTGACCAGGGCGTCGGTCGGCATCGTCGCGTGATAGGCGAAGCCGCCATTTTCGTAAGCCTCCATGATCTGAAGCCATTGCCGCAAATCGCAGGCGAAGCTGGAGCTGACCGTCGCATCGAGCCTTTCGCGCGCCGCGGCGCTCAACATCACCAGCCCGCCGCAGGGCGACGCGCTCCAGCCCTTTTGCGGCGCCGAGATCAGCACATCGACGCCGAGCGCTTTCATATCGACCCAAATCGCCCCCGATGCGATGCAGTCGAGGACGAACAATCCGCCATGGGCATGGACGGCGTCGGCGATCCGGCGCATGTAATCCTCAGGCAGGATGATGCCGGACGCTGTCTCGACATGCGGCGCGAACACCAGATCGGGTTTTTCCGTTGCAATCGTCTGAACGGCTTCCTCGATCGGCACCGGCGCGAACGCCGCCCGGTTGCCGGCAGAGGTGAGGCGGGCCTTGAGGACGGTTTCCGCCGACGGAATGTTGCCGGCCTCGAATATCTGGCTCCAGCGGTAGCTGAACCAGCCATTGCGAATGACCAGGCATTTCCGCCCGCCGGCATACTGGCGCGCCACCGCCTCCATGGCATAGGTGCCGCCGCCGGGGATGATGGCGACGGCTTCGGCGCCATGGATTTTCTTCAGTGTCGCCGAAATATCCCGCATCACCGCCTGGAAGGATTCAGACATATGGTTGAGCGAGCGGTCGGTGAAGACCACCGAATATTCAAGCAGCCCATCGGGATCGACGCTTGATATCGGATTGCTCATGTTTTCCTCCAGCCAACTGCTCGTGGATTTACAAAGGTAAGCATGGAAGCGGCGCGAGTCCATGCATTGGCTGGCGCGGTTCCGCGCGTCGACAGCCTCGCGCCGATCAATTAAGGTCGCTGCCGATTCGAGGCCCATAATCGCCGAAAGAACGCTCATGCGCGGAGAGGAGCTGATGTTCCTGGGCTGGCCGGATATCGCCGGCCTGACCCGAGGCCGGGGCATTCCCGTCGCCGACCTGGAGGCGCGCAAGACCACCGGCATCGGCTGGGTGCCGGTGGCCCAGGCGCTGACGCCGTTCTCCACCCTGGCGGCGAACCCGTGGGGGCCGATGGGCGATATCTGGCTGCTGCCCGACCCGGCCGCCGGCGCGCGCGCCGATCTGTGGCCCGACCAGGCGCCTTTCAACCTCATGCTGTGCGACGGCATCAACCCCGACGGCAGCCCGTGGATGGCTTGCCTGCGGGAATTCTTAAGGCGCGCATTGGACGAACTCAGGGAAGAATTCGGCCTCTCGGTGCTCTCGGCGTTCGAACAGGAATTCTATCTCGACGGCCTGACCGAGGTGCCGGGCGCCAACTATTCGCTGATCGCCCACCAGTTGGCGGCTGATTTTGGCTCGCAGGTGATCGCCGCCTTGCGCGCGGCCGGCCAGCAGCCCGAAACATTCGAGCCCGAGGGCGGGCCGGCGCAGTATGAGGTGAATTGCCGGCCCGCGCTTGGCCTCGCCGGCGCCGACCGGGCGTTGATCATGCGCGAGATCGTGCGCGACGTGGCGCGCCGCCTCGGCCACCGGGCGACCTTCACGCCGGTCGTCGCCGAGGTCGGATTCGGCAACGGCGTCCATGTCCATATGAGCCTCCGCGATGGCGCCGGGAGGCCGCGCACGCATGACCCCGACGGCGTCGCCGGCATGAGCCGGGCGGCCGGCAGTTTCGTCGCCGGCATTCTGCGCCATCTGCCGGCGCTGACCGCCTTTGGCGCTCCCAGCCCGGTATCCTATTGCCGCCTGGCGCCGGGCCATTGGGCCGGGGCGGCGGCGGCTTTCGGCGCCGACAACCGCGAGGCGGCGCTGCGTCTCTGCCGCGGGCGCGAGGGCGCGGGCTTCGATGCCGGGGCGCAGTTCAACATCGAATTCCGCGCCGCCGACGCGGCGGCATCGCCGCATCTGCTGCTCGCCGTTCTGGTGCGCGCCGGCCTTGAGGGCCTGCGCGAAAACCTCGCCGCCCCGGCGCCGCTCGACCGCGACCCGGCGGATTTGAGCGCCGCCGAACGCCAGCAGCTCGGCATGGCGGCGCTGCCCGGCTCGCTCGAAGAGGCGCTCGCCGCCGCCAGCCGGGACGACACCGTGCGCGGCTGGTTTGGCGACGAAGTGTGGAGCAGCTACCACGCGCTCAAGCGTCACGAGCTCGAATTCATCGCCGACATGACCATGGCGGAACGAATCGCCGCCTACCGCAAGATTTACTGAGTTCTAAACTTCGCGGCGCTCGCCGAACAGCATGGTGACGTTGATGCGGCGGTTCTCGTAGCCCTCGTGGAAGCGCAGCGGGATGGTTTCGTGGATCAGGCTGGAATCGAAAATGGTGGCGCGATTGCATTTGTAGGTGACGTCGCGCGCACTGGCGCCGTGCCGCTTGATCTCGGCGCGCAGCGCCGTTTCCTGGTGATTGTAATTTTCGAAGCGCCATTCGGGCGGCGCGGCAACATCGAAGAAGCGCAAGCCGCCGCCGCCCGCTTCATCTTCGAGCGCCGCGTCGGGGGTGATCCAGAAATTGATATTGACCGCCGCCTTGTCGGCATGGAGGCGGGTGCCGGAGCTGTGGGCGCTATATTTGAAGGCCCACATCTGGGCCAGCTTGTGGCGGCCGAAGATATCCGGCAGGCGCTGCTGGAGCTCGCGCACGAGCGCGAATAAAAGCGGGCTGAAAAATCCGTCGTTCAGATAGGCGCCGAGATAGCCGCCATTCTCCTTGCAGTCGAACCAGATGGTGGCTTCGAGGCAGAAGCGGCGGATCTCCGCCAGCGCCGCCGGGCTGAGCAAATCGTCGATGATCAGCGCCGGCGATTCAGCGGCTAGGTATTGGTCCTGAATATCCCGCAGATCGAGCGCCGGATTGAGCGCCGCCTCACGCCAATCCGCTTCAGGCGGCAAATGATTGAGGCGGTTGAAGCTGCCGGCAAGGCGTGCCTGTTGCCGCGCCGAAAGCGCGTGGCGCTGCGCGGCGTCGGCGCCATCCTCGGCGCCCTCCAGCTCTGAGAGCACTTCACGGTGCGCGGCGACTTCGCTCTCGAAGGCCGGCGGCAGGGCGCCCCGCGCCAGCAGATATTCATATTGCTCGATGTCATGCGCGAGCTTGGCCCGCGAAACGAATTGGAAAGTCTCGTGCTGGGAGGGATCGGTAATGGCGCCGGCGGCGCCGGGGCGGCGCCAGTTCGCGTCGCGCAACAGGTCGAGCGCGGCGCGGAACTCCGCCCCCGCTTCCTCGAGCCGCCCCTGGCGTTTGAGCGTGGTCGCCAGATTGGAATGTGCCGGCGCCGAATTGGGCGCGATGGCGAGCGCCTTGCGGAAGGCGCGCGCCGCCGCCGCGTCGCGTTCCAGGCTTAAATAGAGATTGCCCAGGGTGACGTGAAAATTGGCCTTCTCCGGCATCAGCGAGACCGCGCGCTCGAGTGCGCTGAGCGCCTCGGCCAATTCGCCGGCATCGGCATTGGCGATACCCAGCACATAATGGGCGCCGGCATTGTCCGGCTCGCGCGCCAGGATGGTGCGGCTGATCCTGAGCGCCTCGCCGCGTTCGCCCTGCTGATAGGCGGCGATTGCCACCGCCAATTCCGCTGCCGCCTCCGTCATCTGCATTTGCTCCCGTTCAGGCCTGTTCCAGAGCCGAAATGTAGCCCATATTAGCTGCCATGTGATCGCTTTATCGGTGGAGGCAAATTGACGCGCGGATTGGCGACGGAATCGAGGACTTGCCCGGTGCCGCCGGTCATCGGCCACCGCGGCGCCTGCGGCCACGCGCCGGAAAACACGCTGGCCTCGATTCGCCGGGCGGCGGCGCTCGGCGCCGGCTGGGTTGAATTCGACGCCAGGCTGACTCGCGATTGCGAGGTTGTCCTGCTGCATGACGAGACGCTGGAGCGAACCACCGATGGCTGCGGATTGGTGGCCGACAAGGATTGGGCCGAGCTCAGTACCCTCGACGCCGGCGCCTGGTTCGGCGCCGCGTTCCGGGGCGCGCGCATCCCTTCGCTCCACCAGGCGATCGCCGTGCTGGCCGAGCTCGGCCTCGGCGCCAATGTCGAGATCAAAGCCGCTCCGGGACGCGACAGCGAAACCGGGCGCATCACCGCCGCACGGCTCAGGGCCGAATGGCCGGCGGCGCTGCCGGTGCCGTTGATATCGAGCTTCAGCCCGGCGGCATTGACGGCGGCGCGGGATGCCGCGCCGGATATCCCGCGCGCCCTCCTGGTCTCGGCGATCCCCGGCGATTGGCAGCGCCAACTCATCGATCTCGGCTGCAACGCGCTCCATTGCGACCATGAGCATCTCACGCGCGGCCGGGCGCGCCCGCTGCTCGACGCCGGGTTCGCTCTTCGTTGCTATACCGTCAACCGGGCGGCGCGCGCGGCGACACTCTACGGCTGGGGCGTCGAAGCGCTGATCAGCGATTACCCGGAGCGCTTGGCGAGGTGACCATGCAAAAATATCTGCTCGCCATCGACCAGGGCACCACCAGCACCCGCGCCATGCTGTTTGACCGCGACGGGCAGCCGCGCGGCCGGGCGCAGCGCGAGCTGGCGCAGATTTATCCGCGCGACGGCTGGGTCGAGCATGATCCCGAAGAGATCTGGCGCACGGCCGTTGCGCTGTGCCGCCAGGTGATCGCCGAGCATGCCGGCGGGGCCGACGCGGCCGGCGCCGCCGCCGTCGCCGCCATCGGTATCGCCAACCAGCGCGAGACCAGCATCATCTGGCGCCGCGCCGATGGCCGGGCGATCCACAATGCCATCGTCTGGCAGGACCGCCGCGGCGCCGAATTCTGCGAGCGGCTGGCGGGTGAGGGATGCGAGGCGCTGGTGCGCGGCAAAACAGGCCTCGTCATCGATCCCTATTTCTCGGCCAGCAAGATCGTTTGGCTGCTCGAAAATATTCCCGGCGCCCGGCACGCCGCCGAGCAAGGCGAGCTCGCCTTCGGCACCGTCGACAGCTTTCTGTTGTGGCGCCTCACCGGCGGGCGCGTGCACGCCACCGACGCCACCAATGCGTCGCGCAGCATGCTGTTCAACATCCACAGCCAGGATTGGGACGATGCGCTGCTCGACCTGTTGCGCATCCCGCGCCGGCTCTTGCCGGAGGTGCGCGACAACAGCAGCGAATTCGGCGTCACCGAAGGCCAACTGCTCGGCGGCAAAATTGCCATAACCGGCATCGCCGGCGACCAGCAGGCGGCCGCTATCGGCCAGGCCTGTCTCCGCCCCGGCATGGTCAAGGCGACATTCGGCACCGGCTGTTTCATCCTGCAAAATATCGGCGATGAGGCGGCGATATCCGACGACCGGCTGGTGACGACGCTCGCCTACCGCCTCGGCGGCAAGCCGGTCTATGCCGTCGAAGGCAGTATCTTCAACGCCGGCGCGGCGCTGCAATGGCTGCGCGACGGCCTCGGGATCATCGGCGAGGCGAGCGAATCGGAAGCCCATGCGCGCGCCATCGCCGACAGCGGCGGGGTCTATCTGGTGCCGGCCTTCACCGGCCTCGGCGCGCCCTATTGGGATGCGGCGGCGCGCGGCGCCATCCTCGGCCTCAGCCGCGACAGCGGCATATCCCAGGTCACCCGCGCGGCGCTCGAATCGGTGTGCTACCAGACCCGCGATCTGATGACCGCCATGGCCCAGGATGGCATCGCCAAACCGTCCAGCCTGCGCGTCGATGGCGGCATGGTGGGCAATGACTGGCTGATGCAATTCCTCGCCGATATTCTCGACCTGCCGGTCGAGCGCGCGGCTATGAGCGAGACGACGGCGCTCGGCGCCGCCTATCTGGCCGGCCTCAAAGCCGGGTTTTATGATTCCATCGACGATATTTCCGGGCACTGGAAATGCGAGCGCCTGTTCCGCCCCGCGCTCGCGGCTGCGCAGCGCGAGCGCCTCTGCGCCGGATGGCGCGATGCCGTGCGCCGGGTGCGGAGTTTCTGATCCCCACGCCGCCTTGGCAAACGACACAGATGCCTGCCCGCCGGGAAATAGATTTTATTCGCTATTCGGCGCCTTTTAAAATTTCCGCCAATCGCTTCAGCGAAATCCCGCCGACATGTTTTTCGCCGTTGATGAAAAAGGTCGGCGTGCCCTCGACGCCGAGTTCCCGGCGGGCGAATTCGTAACTTTCGATGACCTGCTTTTCGAGCTCGCCGGCCTCTATGCAGCGCTTGAATTCCGCCCGCGTCACGCCCACCGCCTCGCCGACCTCGGCGACCGCCAGCAATGTCGATTGCGCGCCGCTCCATCGGCGGAAGCTGTCGAACAAAGCCTGCTGCACGGCGAGAAAGCGCTCGGGCCCGGCGCAATGGGTGAGGATCGCCGCTTCCAGCGCCGCCCAGTTGAGCGGAAAATCGCGGAACACGAAACGAACCCGGCCGCTATCGATATATTCCGCCTTCAGCGCCGCAAACATCTGCTTGTGGAACACGGCACAGTGCGGACAGTTGAGCGAATAATATTCGACCATGGTGACCGGCGCGCCGGCATCGCCGAACGCCATGTCGCCGGGCCGCGCCTCCATGCTGCCGGCCGAAACCGGGCGCGGCATGAAGGCGGCGAGAATCAGGATAAAGGGCAGGGCCAATAGGATTCGGCGGGTTGAAATCGGCATGTGGCGGTGTCCCGGTGGCGAGATAAAAGGAGCCGCAAAACTAGAGCAAAAGCGGGCGGAAGGGTATAGCGCCCGAGCCAAGAGAGCGGATGCGACCGCCCGGCGACTGAGGGAACACCAAAAAGCGTTATCGCGCTTTGACTCTCCCCTCTCCCCAGCCCTCTCCCCGCTGGGGAGAGGATTTTGTTAGTCAGTGGGGGGTCTCTAGGCTCGTCAAGCCGCCGCTGCGCCGCGCGATCTCGTCCAACAGGATGTCGAGGCCGAGCGACAGCTTGTCAAAGGGAACATTTCCGACCAACCTTTCGCGATTGAGAAAGAAGGTCGGCGTCGATTTGACGCCGAGCGCATCGCGCGCGAATTTCTGGCTCTCGAACACCTGGCGCTCCAAAACCCGCGCATCGATGCAGGCCTTGAACGTCTCTTTCGAGACACCCTGCGTTTCGCCGACCTCGGCGACGGCGCGTATCGTCGATTCCGCCTTGCTCCATTGGCCGAGGGTTTTGAGCAAAGCCTCGTGCACGGCGAAAAAACGTTCCGGCGGCGCGCAATGGGTCAGGATCGCCGCCTCCAGCGCCGCCCAGGACTGCGGATAATCGCGGAACACGAAGCGCACCTTGCCGGTGTCGATATACTCCGCTTTCAGCCTCGGAAACGTCTCGGCATGAAACGAAGCGCAAAAGGGACAATCGAGCGAATAATATTCGATCATCACGATCGGCGCATGATCGGTCCCAAGCACCCGATCCCCGGGCCGCGCCGCCAAATGCTCATCCGCGACAGCCGGCGGGGTGAACGGGGCAAAGAGCAGGATGGCGAGCGCCGCCGCCACCGCCAGGCGCCTTGGAGCGGCGATGAAGTGGGCGAAGCTTGGTAGAGAAAAGGGCATGGCGGTGGCGTTCTGAATTCTTGAACAGGTGGAGCCGCCAGCCTAGTGCCTCCCGAGTGAATTATTCAAGCGGACACACTCCCCGCGCCCGCATATGCTATGTTCCGCCCCATGAAAGCCACCCCCACCCCACACCCCACAGGCGACCCCACCGGCCACCTCCCCGGCCCAAACGCGGGCCAGCCGGCGGACGCTGGGGCCGGGCAGCCGTTCGAGCTGGTTTCCGATTACAGCCCGGCGGGGGATCAGCCGCAGGCGATTGCCGAGCTGCTTGGCGGGCTTGGCGAGGGTGAGCGCGATCAGGTGCTGTTGGGGGTTACCGGCTCGGGCAAGACCTACACCATGGCCCAGGTGGTGCGCGAGATGGCGCTGCCGACCCTGGTGCTGGCGCCCAACAAGACCCTGGCGGCGCAGCTTTACGGCGAGATGAAGGGCTTCTTCCCCAATAATGCGGTCGAGTATTTCGTCTCCTATTACGACTATTACCAGCCCGAAGCCTATGTGCCGCGCACCGACACCTATATCGAGAAGGACGCCTCGATCAACGAGCAGATCGACCGCATGCGCCACGCCGCGACGCGCTCGCTGCTCGAGCGCCGCGATGTGGTGATCGTCGCCTCGGTGTCGTGCATCTACGGCATCGGCTCGCCCGAGACCTATTCGGCGATGACGCTATATCTCGACAGGAAAAGCCCGGTCGAGCAGCGCGCGCTGTTGAAGAAACTGGTCGAGCTGCAATATCGGCGCAACAACACATCGCTCGAGCGCGGCGATTTCCGCGTCCGCGGCGACGTCATCGAAATCTTCCCGGCGCACTCGGAAGACCGCGCCTGGCGCATCTCGATGTTCGGCGAGGATATCGAGGAGATCGTCGAGTTCGACCCCCTGACCGGGCACAAGACGGCGCTGTTGGACCAGATCCGGGTTTACCCCAACAGCCATTACGTGACGCCGCGCCCGACCATCAATCAGGCGGTGAAGAGCATACGCACCGAGCTCGCCGAGCGGCTGGAAGAGTTCCGGGCGAGCGGCCAATTGCTCGCCGCCGAGCGCCTCGAGCAACGCACCCTCTTCGATCTCGAGATGATGGAGGCGACGGGAAGCTGCGCCGGCATCGAGAATTATTCGCGCTACCTGACCGGGCGCAACCCCGGCGAGCCGCCGCCGACGCTGTTCGAATATCTGCCCGAGAAGGCGCTCCTGGTGGTCGATGAAAGCCACGTCACCGTGCCCCAGTTGAACGGCATGTACCGCGGCGATTTCAAGCGCAAATCGACGCTCGCCGAATTCGGCTTCCGCCTGCCCTCCTGCATCGACAACCGGCCGCTCAAATTCGAGGAGTGGGAGAGCATGCGCCCGCCGACCATTTTCGTCTCGGCGACGCCCGGCCCGTGGGAGATGGAGCGAACCGAAGGCGTCTTCGTCGAGCAGGTGATCCGCCCGACCGGCCTGATCGATCCGGTCTGCCTGATCCGCCCGGTCGAGGATCAGGTCGACGATCTCATCGCCGAGTGCCGCGATTGCGTCAAGAAGGGCCTGAGGGTTTTGGTGACGACGCTGACCAAGCGCATGGCCGAGGATCTCACCGAATATCTGCACGAGGCCGGCATCCGCGTGCGCTATCTCCATTCCGACGTCGATACGCTGGAGCGCATCGAGATCATCCGCGACCTGCGCCTCGGCGCCTTCGATGTGCTGGTCGGCATCAATCTGTTGCGCGAGGGCCTGGATATCCCCGAATGTGGGTTGGTGGCGATCCTCGACGCCGACAAGGAAGGCTTCCTGCGCTCGCGCACGTCGCTGATCCAGACCATCGGCCGCGCCGCGCGCAACATCGACGGCCGGGTTATTCTGTACGCCGACAGGATGACCAATTCGCTCACCCAGGCGATCGAGGAAACCGATCGCCGGCGCGCCAGGCAGCAGGAATTCAATATCGCCAACGGCATCACGCCCGAGAGCGTCAGGAAAAATATCGGCGATATTCTGGAGGGCATTTGCGAGCAGGATTACGCCACCGTCGATACCGGCGACGAGGAAACCCGCCATCTCATCGGCGACAATCTGGCGGCCTATCTCAAGGATCTGGAGAAGCGCATGAAAGAAGCGGCGGGCGAGCTCGAATTCGAAGAGGCGGCGCGCCTGAGGGACGAGATTCACCGCCTGCAGGAGAGCGACCTCGGCCTCACCCTCAAGCGCGGCGGCGCCGGCCAGGGCGGCAAACGCCGCCCCAGGCGCAGCCATGGCGGCGCGCCGGGCACCCGCGCCACCGGCAAGAAGGGCAAATTCAGCCGCAAACCCAAACGCCGCATCTACCGGTAGGCGCGCGCCCACAAAGATTCTTCCAAACGGCACACCAACCGGAATGCGACGAGCATTCCGGCAAGCGTGACTACGCGCCCGAGTTAATACGAGGTAGCCAAGGGGGCGGATGCCCCCGCCCGGCGCTTGAGGGAACAAACAAAAGAGACCCGCGCGGATGCCCCTCCGGCACCAGCCCTCGGAACACACCAGGCACGCCGCTGTTTGTCAGGGCATCAGGATCGAGCTGTAGACCAGAGCGATGACCAGGACCACCGAGCAAATCACGGTGGTGATGGCGCCCATGAACAGAGTGTTGCCGACGGTGCCGAGAGGGTGGAAAACGCGCTCCGCCTTGCGGCGCTGGCCCGGGCGCCGCTCACGTCCCGCCACCACGGTCATGAAGAAGCGTTCGGACAGGAGTGGCAGCGACAGGCGTATATCCACCGATTGGCGGCGCCAGGTGCGGGTGCGCATCGCCTCGCCGAGCGCCTCGCGTTGCGCCTCGGTGAAGCTGTCGCGCATCTCGCCCGGCAAGTTCTCCATCAGGCGCCCAACGTGGCGGCTCGGTTTGGGCCGGTCGAAGGTCACATCGGCCATTATTCTGTCCCCGAATGGTGGAGCCGCCATTGTGACCGAAGAGTGCTAAGCGATGGTTAATCTTTCCTTAGGGCTTCGGCTGAATGGGGAAATATGGCGCGGAAAACGGTGCCGGTCGGGTCGCTTTTCACCAACTCCAGCTCGCCGCCGTGATTGCGCGTCAATTCATGGGCGATGGCGAGGCCAAGGCCGGTGCCGCCGACCGAGCCGGCAAAGGCTTCGAACAGATGCTCGCGCGCGCGCTCCGGCAGGCCGGGGCCGGTATCGGCGACTTCGACCACGGTGCTGTCGCCTTCGCGCCGGCCGCTCACGCGCACCGTGCCGCCTTGGCCCTGGGCGGTCACCGCCTCGATGGCGTTCTTGGTCAAATTCATGAGGATGCGGTAAACCTGATCGCGGTCGGCCAGCAGGCGCAGATCCGCCGGGACATCGTTGCGCCATTTGATGCTGTCGATCTCGGCCTTGGGCAAAACAAGGGCGACTTCGTCGACCAGCGGCGCCAGGAGAAATTCGTCGAGCTCGGCGTCGGGCTCCTCGGCGCGGGCGAAGCTGAGGGTTTGGGTGCATAAATTAATCGCCCGGTCGAGAGACGCCAAAAGCGGCGCCGAAACCTTGCGCGTTTCGGGATTCTCGTTCATCGCCAGGCGGTCGCTCACCAACAGTGCCGTCGCCAGCATGTTGCGCAGGTCGTGATTGATCTTGCTCACCGCGGCGCCGACCGAGGCGAGACGGGCCTTTTGCCGGAGCGCCGCGCGCACGCGCTGCTGCATGATGCGAAGCTCGCGCTGGGCGACGCCGATTTCGTCGCGCCGGCGGCTGCGCGCCATGACCGTCGTGGCATCTTCGGGTGCGCGCCGGAAGGTGACGAGGTTCTCGCTCATCCGGCGCAACGGGCGCACCAGGAGCAAATGCAGGCTGAGAAAAACAAGCCCGGCGGTAATCGCGGCGAGCACCAGGGAGAGCTCGAGAATACGGCGCGAATAGTCGAGCATTTCGGCCACCATCGGCGCCTCGTAGAGCAGAATATCGACCGAGGTTCCGGCGCTGTCCGCGGCCACCGTGCCGATCACCCGGATGACCCGCTCGCCACCGCCCGCCAGGGCGCCGAAAGCCTGCTTTATAAGCCGCCACGGCGTTGCCTCGGCCATCGTGAAGGTGGCGCCGATGGGGTGCGGCATTTCGGAGACCAGTATCAGAATGCGCCGCTCGTCGCGTTTGAGCGAGACCTGCAGGACGCCGGAATGCACCAGCAGCATCTTGCGCAATTCCTCGGTGACCATGCGGTCGGGCGCCGCTTCCACCGCCAGCGCGGCGATCCGCGCGGCTTCGATTCGCTCCTGCAAATAAACATGGCGGTAGCGCGCCACCGAAGGCACATAGATAAAAATCTCGCCGATCAACACGAAGATGATCGTCAGCACCAGCAATCGCGCCGACAGGCTGCGCGTCAGCGGCGGCAGAGAAAAGAAGGTTTTGGCCAACCTGATCTAATCCATTTGCTTCACAGGCCGCCACTATAGGCGCGCCGGCGGCATTATCCCAGGCGCTGGAGAAATCTGACAATGCGTTTGGTTCGTGGGCTGAACAGCTTCGCCGCATAATAGCTGCCGGCGGCGCGGGCGCTGATTTCGGAGAGGGTGGGATAGGGTGTGATGGTCTGGGCCATCGCCGATACCTTGAGCCGCTTTGATACCGCCAGCGACCACACATGGATCAACTCACCGGCCCCGGCGCCGGCGATGGAAGCGCCGAGAATGCGCCCGCCCGGCGTCACCACCACCTTGATCAGGCCGGCGGTCAGGCCGGCCGCCACGGCGCGGTCGTTCTCCGCGAAGGGGTGGCGCAGGATATGGAATTTCACGCCGGAGCGGCGCGCCGCTTCTTCGCCGAGGCCGACATGGGCGAGTTCCGGGTCGGAGTAGGTTACCCACGGCACGGCGCGGTAATTGGCTTTCGCCGGCAGGCGGAAGACAGTGTTGCGCAGCACGATTCCGGCTTGATACGCGGCCATATGGGTGAAGCGGTAGGGCCCGGCCACGTCGCCGACGGCGAAGACGCGCCGGTTGGTGGTGCGCAGGCGGCGATCGAGAAGGATGGCGCCGCCCTCTGTCGCCACACCGGCGGCATCGAGGCCGAGGCCGGCGAAATTCGCCGCGCGCCCGGCGGCGACGAGCAGGTGCGAGCCGGTGAGTTCGACCTCGCCGCCGGCGCCGGCGCAGGTGAGGCGGATAGCGCCGCCCTCGGGCGCGACGCGGACGGCTTTGCTCCGTTCATAAAGGGCGATGCCCTCACCCAGCAGCCGGTCGCGAATGACGGCGACCAGTTCGGGATCGTCGCGCGGCAGCAAATCGAGCTCCTCGACCAGCGAGACCCGCGCGCCGAGGCGGCGAAACGCCTGCGCCATCTCGACGCCGACCGGGCCGCCGCCGAGTACCAGCAAATGGCTCGGCTCGGGGCGCGCGGTGAACAGCGTTTCGTTGGTCAGCAACGCGACATCGTCGATGCCGGCAAGCGGCGGAATAACCGGCGTCGAGCCGGTGGCGACGACATAGCGCCGCGCGCGAATCTCGAAATCCCCGGCGCTGACGGTCCGTGCGCCGGTAAAGCGCGCGCTGGCGGCGATGACGCGCACACCGAGCCCCTCGAAGCGCTGGCGTGAATCCTGCGGCGCGATTTCGGCGATGGTGCGCTGCACATGTTCATACGCGGCGCTGTAACTGTCGCCGCGCGCGGCCGCCGTCAGCAACGCCTTGGATGGCACGCATCCGGTATTGAGGCACTCGCCGCCCATTTGCCCGCGTTCGATGAGCACCACCGAGGCGCCCATCTGGCTGGCGCCGGCGGCCAGCGTCAGGCCGCCCGCGCCGGCGCCGATCACACACAGGTCGCAGTGAAGGGTTTGTGCCACCCGCCTCTTCCTCTCGCCGCTATGGGCGCCAATTAGATCGCGCGTTTGCGCCAGCGCTTGTAGAGAACGGGAATCATAGACAGAACAGCGAGCGCGGCAAGGCCGGCCAATATTTCAGTGCTCAAGACGCTATCCAGCGAAAACATCTCGCCGCTTTCGAAAATCTTGCCGAGGCCGGCGCCCACCAAACCGTACATCAACGTACCGGGAATGATTCCGAGCAGCGTTCCCCACAGATAGATGCGCGGACGCACGCCGAGGAAGGCGGGCAGCAGATTGACGACGAAGAAGGGGAAAACCGGCACCAGGCGCAGGAACAGCATGTAACTGAGGGCGTTTTCCTGAAAGCCCGCCTCGATGCGCTTGAGCGCGCCGGCCTTCAGCGCGCGCCGCGCGCGCCGGCGCAATGGATCGCCGAGCGCGCTCTTGGCGATGGTGAAAAGCACAAAGGCGCCGGCGGTGGCGGCGAGGACGGATAATACCGTCCCCCATACGGGGCCGAAAAGAAAGCCGCCGGCGAGGGTGAGAAGCGAGCATGACGGCAGCGAAAGGGTGGTGGTCCCGGCATAGACGGCGATATAGATCAGCGCCGCCAGCAACCAGGAGCGCGAGACGAAATCGACGAGCTCGGCGCGATTGTGTTGCAGCGCATCGAAGCTCAAATGCTGATGCAGGCCGAGGCCGAAGAAGAGGCCGACGGCGACCGCCAGAAGCAGCAGCGGCACCAGCCGGCGCGGCGAGAAGCCGGCGCGAAGTTCACCGCTATCGGGCGCGCACGGCGCTGAAACGGTCTCTTCGCCTGCTGTTGAACGAAGTGATGAAGACATAATGGTATTGGTTGCCGCTTTCGATCCGGACAATTGAAGCCAAGGACGCCGTATCAAGATATGCGATCCGGCTCTCCATGCCAGGGCATCTCACCGCAATGTTAACAATCCGGCGCGAATGTGATCGCGCCGCCGATGCCGCCAACAGTGCTTAGCGGTGCTCAAATATCGGCGCCGGCATTGACTTTATGCGGCCTAATCCGTATAGAGCGGGCTCTTCCAGAGCAGGCACATCCATCCACTCCGGAGCGTTGTCCCGGAGCCGGAGATTTGTCGGAGACAAACCCTTGAAGCGAACGTTTCAACCCAGCAATATTGTGCGCAAGCGGCGACACGGCTTTCGCTCCCGTATGAAAACCGTCGGCGGCCGCCGTATCCTGGCGCGGCGCCGCGCCAAAGGGCGCAAACGCCTGTCGGTATAAGATGGCGGCCAGGATCGTGCGCCTGACGCGGCGGTCCGAATTTCTCCATGCCCAGGCCCAGGGCCGCAAAGCGGCGATGCCGGGATTGGTCCTGCAAGCCGTTCGGACAGCCGGCCAGCCGGCATGCGCGGGGAACTCGGACGGTGGCGAAGCAATGATCCGCGTCGGCTTTACCGCCAGCCGGCGGGTCGGCGGCGCGGTGGCGAGAAACCGCGCCAAGCGCCGATTGCGCGCGGCTGTGGCGCATGTTATGCCGGGGCACGCCAAGGCCGGGCATGACTATGTGGTTATCGCCAGAGCCGCGACGCTGCAGCGCGGATTCGCGGATTTGCGGCGCGATTTGGAGACGGCTTTGACGCGGATCGACGAAAAATTGTCGCGGATCGACAAAAAAGAGATCGCGGATTGATGATGAATCCGATCAGTTTCATATTGTGGCTGCTCATTCGCGGCTATCAGCTGGTGATAGCGCCGTGGCTGCCGCCGTCCTGCCGCTTTGAGCCGAGCTGCTCGCATTATGGGCTGGAAGCGGTGAAGCGCCACGGCCCCTTGTTCGGACCCGCCCTGACGCTGTGGCGCATTCTTCGCTGCAACCCGTTTGGCGGCCATGGCTACGATCCGGTGCCCGAAACGTTATTTTCCCGCCGCGCGCACAAATGCCGCGGCACGCGGCCCTAAGAGCAACCGGGCGCACGCTTTAGATCATGTTCGGCGAAAGCAAACTCAATCTCGTCCTCGTCGTCGGCGCCGTGCTGGTGATCCTGATCGGCTGGCAATTTCTGATGCCGATTTTCTTTCCCGCGCCGCCGCCGCCGCCGCCGCGCGAGGTGACGGCACAGCAGGAGAGGGCCGGCGAGGACGCCGGCGCCCAGCAGGTCCCAAGCGAAAGCGCGCGCATCGACGAAGCGCCGGTGGTGCCCGAAATGGAGCGCCAGGCGGCGCTCGCCGCCGAAGAGCGCATCACCATCGATGGCGATCGGGTACGCGGCTCGATCCTCCTGAAGGGCGCGCGCTTCGACGATGTCGTGCTCAAGGATTACCGCGAGCAGAAGGAAGCGGACAGCCCCAACATATTCGTGCTCTCGCCGCGCAACGCCGAACATCCCTATCTCGCCGAAATCGGTTGGACGCAGGATTCCGGCGCCGGCCACGTGCTGCCGGATGCCAATACGCTCTGGCAGGCCGACCGGCGCGACCTTAAAACCGGCTCAAGCGTGACGCTCAGTTGGGACAATGGCCAGGGCCTCCTGTTCAGCCGCAAAATTTCGCTGGACGGGAATTTTCTCTTCACCACCGTGCAAACCGTCGAAAACACGAGCGAGGCGGCCGTCAGCCTTTACCCCTACGGCCATATTGCGCGTTTCGATACGCCGGCGTCCGGCCTGACCGGCATGTTCGCCGTCAATTCGGAGGAATTCGTTCCGTGGGGCATGTTCGCGCATGGCGGCGTCGGCGTTCTGCAGGGCTCGAAGCAGGAATTTTCCTACGAAGACATGCAGGACGCCGGGAAAACCGAAATCCAGAGCGCCGACGGCTGGGTCGGCATTACCGGCAAATATTGGCTGAGCGCCCTTATCCCCGACCCGGCGCAGGCGATCAGCGCCAGCTATGAGTTCACCACGCCGAACGGGCGCGACCTCTATGAGGTCGACTATCGCTGGCGCGATGCGGTGGTGATCCAGCCGGGCACAAGCAAGGCGGTATCGAACCATCTCTTTGTCGGGGCCAAGGAATTCAACCTTCTCGATGATTATGAGGAATCAACCGGCGTGCGCGACCTCGACAGCGCGGTCGATTTCGGCCTGGTCTGGTTTCTCGCCCGGCCGCTCTACTATCCGATCGATTTTTTCTACCGCAATGTCGGCAATTTCGGCCTCGCCATCCTGCTGCTCACCATATGCGTGCGCATCCTGCTCTATCCGCTGGCCAACAAGGCCTATTCCTCGATGAGCAAGATGCGCAAATTGCAGCCCGATACGATCATGCTGCGCGAGCGCTACAAAGACGACAAAGCCAAGATGAACACCGAGATGATGGCGCTCTACCGGCGCGAGAAGGCCAATCCGATGGCCGGCTGTTTGCCGATGATCGTGCAAATCCCGGTATTTTTCGCCCTCTACAGCGTCCTCTTCGCCACCATCGAAATGCGCCATGCGCCGTTCTTCGGCTGGATTCAGGATCTCTCGGCGCCCGATCCGCTGACCTTCATCACGGTGTTCGGATTGCTCGACTGGCCGGCGCCGGAGTTCCTCATGATCGGCATTTGGCCGATCGTCTTCGCCGCCACGATGCTGCTGCAAATGAAGCTCAACCCGCAGCCGCTCGAGCCGCTGCAGCAGAAGATCATGATGTTTCTGCCGCTCCTGTTCCTCTTCATGTTCGCCCGCTTCCCGGCCGGACTGGTGGTCTACTGGACCTGGAACAATGTGCTCTCGATCGGCCAGCAATGGCTGATCATGCGGCGCATGGGCATCACCCGCGCCTCGCTCGCCGCCGACGCGGCGCGCATCAAGCAGATCAAGGAGCAGGCCGCCGCCGGCACCCTGCCGATGCCGAGCCGCTCGCGCGGCTCATCCGCACGCAAGAAGAAGCGCCCGGCCGGCGAACGCAGCGAACGCAGCGAACGCGGCGAACGCGGCGAACGCGGCGGCGCGACGTCGCGGCGCGAGCGCACGGGGCCATCCGCCAAGCGCACGGCGCCATCTTCCAAGCGCGCGGCGCCACAGGCCAAGCGCAAAAAAAGCTACCGCGAACAGGCGGAGGAGATGCGGCGCGAAAAGCTGCGCCAGAAAAAGCGCAAAATCCAGGACGCCGCGGCGAAAAAGCGGGCCAAGAAACGCGGCGACACCAAGCGCAAGGAAGCGCCGGCCGAGGATGCCGCGAGCGAAAAAGTGACCAAGCTGTCGCGCCGCCAGCGGCGCGCCGCGAGTGCCGAGAAGCGCGACAATGATGACACGGCGCCAGGCGGCGCGCGCCAAGCAAAGCAAGTAAAGAGTGAGAGCGACAAATGGCAAGAGGACAAGAAACCTCCGTCGCGCCGGGCCAAGGGCAAGAAACGGACGCCCAGGCGTTAGAGGCCGGACGGACGCTGTTTGCCCGGCCGTGCCGATTTGTCACCGGCGCCGTCGCGATGGCCGGATTGCCGGTCACGGCGCTGCCCGAAATCGCCTTTGCCGGCCGTTCCAATGTCGGCAAATCGAGCGTCATCAACGCCTTGACCGGCCATAGCGCGCTGGCGCGCACGTCGAACACGCCGGGACGCACGCAGCAGATAAATTTTTTCGAGCTGGAGCAGCGGCTGATGCTCGTCGACCTGCCCGGATACGGCTATGCCAAGGCGCCCAAGGGCGTCGTCAAGGCGTGGTCCGGCCTCGCCGAGGATTACCTCAAGGGGCGCCCGGGCCTGCGCCGCGCCGCCCTCCTGATCGACGCCCGGCGCGGCTTCATGGCGAGCGATCTCGCGGTCATGCGGGCGCTCGACGTGGCGGCGGTATCCTATCTGGTGATCCTGACAAAAATCGACAAGCTGAAGCCGGCGCCGTTGGCGCGCCGGTTAAGCGAATGCGAAAGCGCCCTGAAGGCCCATATCGCCGCCTATCCCCTGATCCTGGCGACAAGCGCGCGCAGCGGCCAGGGTATCGCCGAGCTGCGCGCCCATCTTGGCGCTCTGGCAAGCGACGGCGCCATCCATTAAGGTCCGGCGAATGACCGCCAAGAATATCAGCGAGACCAAGAAATGGCTGCGCGCGGCGCGGACCATTTCCGAAGCCCTGCCCTATATGCGGCGCTTTTCCGGGCGCACCTTCGTTATCAAATATGGCGGCCACGCCATGGGCGACGCCTCGCTGGCGGAGAATTTCGCCGAGGATGTCGTGCTGCTCAAACAGGTCGGCATCAACCCGGTGGTGGTGCATGGGGGGGGGCCGCAAATCGCCACCATGCTGGAACGCCTCAATATCGAAAGCCGCTTCATCGACGGCCTGCGCGTCACCGACGAAGCCGCCATCGAAGTCGTCGAAATGGTGCTCTCGGGCACCATCAACAAGCAGATCGTCAGCACCATCAACGCCGCCGGCGGCACGGCGGTCGGCCTCAGCGGCAAGGACGGCAAGCTGCTCGAAGCCCGGCGCCTCGAACTCACCAGTGCCGGATCGACGGGCGCAAGCGGCGGCGATCTGGGTTTTGTCGGCGAGCCGGAGCGCGTCAATATCGGCGTCCTGCAATCCTTCGAAAAATCGCACATCATTCCCGTCGTGGCGCCGATCGGCATCGGCCCCGGCGGCGAGACCTATAACATCAACGCCGACACCGCCGCCGGTGCCATCGCCTCGGCGATGGCGGCGGCCAAGCTCATCCTGTTGACCGATGTCGCCGGCGTGCTCGACGAAGAAGGCGAGCTGATCAGTACCCTCGACGTTGCCGAGACGCGCCAATTGCTGAACGGCAGCACCATCAAGGGCGGCATGATTCCCAAATTAAAAACCTGCCTGGCGGCGCTCGGCAATCGCTGCGAGGCGGCGCATATCCTGGATGGCCGCGTTCCACACTCACTGCTGCTCGAAATTTTCACCGCCCACGGCACCGGTACCATGATCGTACCCGACGGTAAGTAGCGCCGCTCACGCTGGCGACTTGGCAAGCCGCTCGAGGAAGCGCTCGCGCGCCGGCGGCACGCTGGCACCGGCGAAAATATGCGCGGCGAGGAACCAGCCGGTCAGGTCGAGCGCGGCGCGCAAATCCTCGGCCGCCGGCGTTGCCGCATCCGGGCGCCACAGGAAAGCCGGCAGCACCAACAGCTTTTCACGCCACGGCGCGCCCGCCGCCGCCGATACCGCGCGCCCGGAGCGCGGCGAAACGAATTGCAGATCCTTAGTCCCGCCGGTTACGGCGCAGGCCGAAAGATCGAGGCCGAAACCGAGCTCACCCAGCAGCATCAGCTCGAAACGGGCATATGAGGCGCCCCAATCCGCGGCACTTGCGATCGCTTCGCCGAGGCTCAGGAAAGCGGCATAGAGCGCCGGATAGGGGTGGCGTTCCGGCAAAGCGGCCTCGACCACGGCGCAGGCCGAAGACAGGGCGGACAGGCGAAGCGCATCGTCGAGCAGCCCGGCGGCCCGCGCGTTCACCAATTCGCAGCGATAATTGCCGAGATGCTCGTCGAGGCGGGCGCGCCACACCGCGTTGACGAGGTTTCCCGCCTGATAGAGGCCGCGCGCGCGGCGCCCCTGGCCGCCGCGCACGAGCCCGGCATGGCGGCCATGCAATTCGGTGAGAAGCATCACCAATGAAGATGTTTCGCCGTGCCGCCGCGCCGACAGAACAATGCCCAATTCGCTCCACTCCATGGCAAGCATATAGCATGGGCCGGCCGCATCACGCTTGCGCGAAAGGCATGCGCCAACAAAGTTGACAAATAATTAATCTTCTAAATGCAGTGTGGAGGTCTTATTTCTCCGTTTACATGCAATCACAGAGGCCTGAATTTATGAGCCCAGTTAGTGCTCAAGGCGCGTCGCCCTTTTTGGGCGCTTCCGATCAGAATGCCGGGTATGATCTCGAGGATGTCGAAGTTGTGCTGTTCAGCCCGCTTCAGAACACCCGCCGCGCCATCCGCGATGCCGTCCACGGTGCGGGATTTCGCCGCGTCGATGTGGTTACTTCAATCGACAAATTGCGCCAAGTGCTGCGCAATACCGAATTTGACATGCTCGTGCTCGAAGCCAAGATGCATTTGGAAGCCGTCCGCGAGCATATCGCCGATATTCGCCACGGCCGGCTCGGCAGCAATCCCTTTCTCGTCATTAACGTCATTACCTGGAAGCCGAGTGACGACGTTATCCGCACATTCATCGACGCCGGCGCCGACGATATCATCGTCATGCCGATTTCCATCGGCGCGGTAACCAACCGCGTCGACAACATCATCGCCAACCGCAAGAAGTTTATCGCCACGGAGCGCTATCTCGGCCCCGACCGGCGCAATTTAGGCCGCGACGACGAACCGGACCTGGTCGGTTTCGACGTGCCCAACGGCGTGCGCTTCAAGGCGACCGGCGACGAATCGGCGAGAGTGGATTTGGAAAAGATCGAACGCGCCAATGCCATCGTCGTCGAACACCGGCTGCGCCGCACGACGCTTCAGTTCAGCGGTTTTGCCACCACCATGGAGCGCTTCATTAACGAAAATCCGGACCGCATCACCCCCGCCGACGAGTTGTCGGATATGTCGGATATGGCGCGCTACATTGCACGGCAAACCGAAAATGACTCGCGCCCGGAAATTCGCGATCTGGTGAAATCCCTGCAAAATGTAATGGACGAGGCGATCTTCGAAGGCCGATCGGAAGCAAATTTATTCGCCCTTCTGCGCGTCCATGGCGAGGCGTTGTTGGCACTGCTGCGCGGCGAAGATGAAGCGGCGGACCTTGTCGTGCGCGCCGTCCTCACGGCATCCGAGATCATCGACAAGAGGGTGCATAAGAGGAAGCAAACGGCGAAGCCCGAGACCGGGGACGGGATCTAGCCTAATTTTGATATTGATTTACGCATATCCGTCATGGCGAATATAATTTCT